>JAWLDZ010000031.1:14009-19555 GCA_041686355.1 Spirochaetaceae bacterium | reverse complement strand
GTTGCTCTGCTTGCCGGAGCGGTAATTGGTGCAATAAACGGGTTCTTCGTTGCAAAAGCAAAGATTAACGCCTTTATAGTTACCCTTGGATCATTTATTGGGGTTCGGGGTTTGATTTATATCTATACCGGAGAGCAGGCTCTGGTAGGCGAAATAATGGAATTTGGAATGTTTGGGGCCAGCAGCTTTCTCGGCCTGCCAATACTCTTTGTCATTATGTTTGTATTGATGATGCTGGCTGAGTTTGTGTTGCGCAAAACATCCCACGGAAGGTACACCTACTCGATTGGGGGCAATATTGAAGCTTCGGAAAATGCCGGTATTCCCGTGGATCGAACTATATGGCTCAATTTTATTATCTGCGGTTTAACCGCCGCGGCCGGTGGAGTGCTGTTGGCTTCACGCTTGAATGCAGCAACCCCGACCCTCGGTTGGCCGGATAAGAACCTTATGACGATAGCCGTTGTGGTACTCGGAGGCACGAGCCTTGCCGGCGGGTACGGGAATATTACAAGGACTCTCGGAGGGCTTTTTACCTTCGGTGTTCTGTATAACATATTGAATCTGCTTGGTGTACAGAGCTACTACAACACCCTTATCACGGGCATAGTGCTCATACTGGTTGTGTATATCGACGCACATATTCGAAAAAATAAAGTAAGTATAGGATAGTTTTTCAACGGGTGGTTGGGGAAGTGCAGACGGATATCGTTGATATCTATGAAAAAGCGGCATTGCATATGCAGCCGCAAAAAAAGGAGTGGCTTATGAAAAAAACAGTTACCTTACTGTTGGTACTGCTAATGGTACTGAGTGTGGGATCCGTAGCTTTTGCGAACGGGCAGCAGGAAGCGGAAGTGGACGATGGTACTATACTTATCGGACATACGGCAAATAACACGGGTATAGATAGTTATCAGACGACCCACGATAAAGTGTATCGCGAAACTATTGAAAATACCGAGGGTGTCGAGGCTATTATGCTCGATGCAAAGGGTGATGTTGCAAAGCAGATCAGTCAGATTGAAACCCTTATTCAGAAGGGCGTAGATGCTATGACCGTATGGCCCGTAAACGGTAAGGCTGTGGTTCCGGCAGTAAAGAAGGCTTATGATGCCGGTATTCCTGTGATTATAGTCAATTCTCTTATTGATGAATCGGGCTATGAGTATGCAGTTGGATTTGCCGGACCGAATACCTACACCGAGGGCGAGAATGCTGCAAAGGGTATGATCAAGGCGCTTGATGGACAGGGTGATGTAGTTGAGTTGATGGGACTTCCCGGATACGTAACTGCTATTAACCGGTCTGACGGCTTTCAGGATTACATTGGGGAAAATGCTCCCGGAATTGCCATTCTTGCAACCGAGCCGACCGACTGGAACCGCGCAAAGGCAACCGAGGTTATGGAAAACCTGATTGTAAAATACGGCGATCAGATCGACGGTGTGTATGTAGCGGATGACAATATTGGAATCGGAGCTCTGAATGCTTTGAAAGAAGCAGATTTGGCGGGAGACGTGGTCATGACAAGTGCATGTATGTTTGGTGAAGGCTACGATGCAATGGAAGAAGGCTATATCATGGGATCAGTGTATCAGTCTCCAACTGAAGATGCTCGTAAAGCGGTTGAGACCGCAATTAAGGCCGCTAAGGGCGAAGAGGTTCCCTTCTGGAACTACTTTGAGACCCCAGTGGTAACTCCCGACAATATGAAAGATTTCGAACGACCTAATTTCTAAAAAACTGAAGTGTACCGTCTGCAGTTTGACTGCAGACGGTAACATTTATGTCGATGAAAGGGGAAAAGATCAGATGGAAGAAACGGCAGCAACTACAGCAAGGGTATTAGAGGCGAGTGGTATCACGAAAACATTTCCCGGTGTCAAAGCCCTTGAGGATGTGAGTTTAACCCTCAACAAGGGTGAGGTTCTCTCACTTGTCGGAGAGAATGGGGCGGGTAAATCTACTCTTACCAAAGTCCTTTCGGGTTTATATAGGACCGATCATGGCGTCGGTAGTATAAAACTGAATGGAGAATTGGTTCATTTTCAAAATGCGAAAGAAGCCAAAGAGCATGGGCTTATCACTATTTTTCAGGAGCTTTCACTTGTGAAAGGCTTAACCGTGGCAGAGAATGTCTTTTTGGGAAACCTCCCGCGTACCAAGTTTGGCTTAATTGATTGGCATACCTTACGAGAAAAGACCGCGAATATTCTAACTGAAATGGAGCTTGATATTGCTCCCGATGAGCTAGCCGGGGACCTTTCAATATCTAAACAGCAGATGGTCGAGATAGCCCGGGCTTTTACCCTAGGTGCAAAGGTGTTGATTTTTGATGAACCGACGTCCTCGCTTACAGAAACAGAAAAAGAAATACTTTTTAAGATTATACATACCCTTCGTGAGAAGGGTGTCGGGATTATTTACATCACCCACAAGATGGATGAAGTTTTTGAGATCAGTGACCGGATAACGGTACTGCGCGATGGTAAGAACAGGGGCGATCTTAAAACAGCTACTGCGAAACTTGACGACATTATCAGCCTGATGATCGGACGAGTTATAGATGATTATTTTCATAAAAATGAAGCGGAAAAGGGAAAGGAGATTCTGCGGGTTGAGAATCTTTCCTCTACCGGTCTGTTCGAGGATATAGATCTTTACGTGCGGCAGGGTGAGGTAGTCGGCCTTTACGGATTAGTAGGTGCAGGACGTACCGAGTTTGCTGAAACAATCTTTGGTGCCAGGTCAATTACCTCGGGCAAGGTGCTGGTAGAGGGCAAGGAGGTCCGAATTAAGGATACCGGAGATGCGGTACGCTTAGGCCTTGGGTTTGTGCCCGAAGACCGGAAGGAAAAAGGGGTCGTCCTTAAGATGTCCTGTATTGAAAATACCAGTATCGCCAAGCTCCCCTGGATGTGTAACTACGGTTTTCTGCGTGAAAAGGAAGAAAAAGAGATATTCAAAGAGTATAAGGAAAAATTGTCTATCTCCACGCCTAGTCCCCAGCAGCAGGTAGTAAAACTGAGCGGGGGGAATCAGCAGAAAATTGTTATAGCTAAATGGCTTTGTCTAAACCCGCGACTACTCATTTTAGATGAACCCACCCGGGGAATTGACGTTGGTTCAAAGGCGGAAATACATAAGTTAATCGCCAAGCTTGCGGAAACTGGCATAGCGGTAATCGTTATCAGTTCGGAGATGCCGGAGATTATGGGCGTGAGTGACAGAATTATGACAATGCGTGAGGGGAAGATATCCGGTGAATTTTCCGGCAATGAAATTACCGAGCAAAATCTAATTACTGCCATTGCGCATGTAAATTAGAAGCGAAAGGAAAGGAAGTAAAATGGAAAGGGTTAGATTAGGCGTTCTTGGAATGGGACGGCAAGGACAGATTCATTCGAAAAATATTGCTTATAGAATACCGGAGGCTGAGCTGGTCTGTGTCAGTGATGTCACCCAGGAGCGGGCCCAACAGGTTGGCATTGATGGTGTTGAAACTTACGATGATTATCGAAGGCTTATCGAAAGGGGCGATTTGGACGGCGTGGTAATTGCTACTTCGACCGATACCCACGAAGAGGTCATTAGGGCTGCCTCTGAGGCGGGGCTGCATATGTTTTGTGAAAAACCGATAGCCACCAGCCTAGAAGCAATCGATGATGTCCTCGAAACTGTTCGTAAGGCCGGGGTAAAGTTTATGGTTGGCTTTAACCGTCGCTTTGACCCCACCTTCAAACACGTGTGGGAGCTTGTTCAGAATGGAACGGTCGGTAAACCGATGATTGTGAATATTACCAGCCGCGACCCTCAGCCTCCGCATTTAGAGTACCTGAAGGTCTGCGGGGGAATCTTTTTTGACACAACCGTTCACGATTTCGATATGGCCAGGTATCTATCGGGTAAAGAAATTTACGAGGTCTTTGCGACCGGAAGTGTATTGGTAGATGAAAGAATTGGTGAACTCGGAGATCTTGATACCACCATGGTTACCCTGAAATTCGAAGGCGGGGCTCTTGGTTCTATCAACAACTCGCGACAAACAGGCTACAGCTACGACCAGAGAGTTGAAGTCTTCGGTTCGAATGCCTGTGCCTTCGGCAACAATGAGACTCCTACCCGAGCTGAATACACGAACCCTAAGGGAACCCACAGTGATGTGCCCCTGTATTTCAATATCGAACGTTATCCGGAGGCTTTCTATGGTGAGATCCAGGCCTTCGCCGATTGTATCAAGAACGATACACCGGCGCCGGTTACCGGAGAAGATGGAAGGAAAGCGGTGGTGCTGTCCATGGCAGCCCGTAAGTCATACGAAGAGAACCGGCCGGTAAAGATCACTGAGATAGGATAGGAAGGCAGTCTATGTATGGGAACAATAAAATTGGAATATGTGCATGGTCCCTGCCTATTGAAGGTCCTTACAGCTGTAAGCTGGCATCGGAAATTGGTCTGGATGGGATTCAGCTGGATATAGGACCTTACGAGCGTGGATTTCCTCTCTCCCGTGACTTTGTGCAACAAGCGTATTTAGAGACTGCCGCTGAGTATGGAATCAGTTATCCATCCATGGCTGCCCGGGTATCGGATTACTACAGTATGGTCGCCGAACCGGGAGAAGCGGAGCATGAGATTGTAAAACAGGGTATAGAGAAAGCAATCGAAGCCTGCGGAAAGATGAATATTCCGGTACTGCTCATTCCGAACTTTGAGAAGAGTGCTATAAAGAGCTATCGTGATTTTGATATAGCGGTGGAGGTGATGAAGTGGGCCTGCGAGCTTGGAGCCCGGAATGGGGTTACCATTGCAGCTGAAAATACACTGTCGATTGAGGAAACGGTAAAGCTGCTCTCCAGTGTCGATAAAAGAAATTTTAAGATCTACTTTGACTTCCAAAACTACTATCTCCACAAGAACTATTACAGTCCGGATATTCTTGAGGCGCTCATGCCGCACGTGGTGGAGCTACATGTGAAGGACGGTAAAAACAGAGATTTAAGTGGAGCACTCTTGGGTGAGGGGGATGTAAACTTCTCTGAATCGATGGAAGTGCTTAGAAGGAATAACTATTCCGGCTGGATAGTGACGGAGAACTATTATGATGTGGCGCCCTTGTGCGGCGAGAACGATAATCCGGTTGAGCTGATCAAACAGGATCTTTCAACCATAAAAAAGGCACTTTCTTAAAAAGTTAAGAAAGTGATTGACATGTAAACTGAGCATAGTCGGCCGTGCTAAATGGGCTAAGTGTGTAAGTTTAATGGTCTAATAATATTATTATAGGAGGATTACATGGGAACCTTAGGAACAATGGCAACAGATGCTGAAATCCGCATAGATTATGACAAGCTGAGGAAAGACCGGCTTCGTAAAATGCAGGAACAAATTAAAAAGGACAAGCTTGGTGCGCTGCTTGCATTTGATCATGATGCAATTCGTTATATCACAAGTACCAAACTCAACGACTGGATGAACAACAAGCTGGCCAGGGCAACCCTGGTTTCGGCCGATCAGGATCCGATTCTCTATGAAGCGGGAAG
>JAWLDZ010000031.1:0-13909 GCA_041686355.1 Spirochaetaceae bacterium | reverse complement strand
TACCACACCTGTTACTACCAGTCCTTTGTGGTTGGACCTCCTTCACAGCAGCAGCTCGATATATATCGAACCACCTACGACTGGCTGTTTGATGCTGCAAAACTGCTGAAGCCGGGAGTCAGCACTGCGGATATTGCCCGTCAATGGCCTGAAGCTCACACCCTTGGCCTGAACAATGAGGCGGAAGCCTTTGCACTGGAGCTTGGACATGGAATTGGAATCACCCACTGGGCGAAGCCGGTTATCAGCCGCTGGTTCAGCATTGATCATCCCGAAATTTTGGAAGAGGGAATGGTCTTTGCACTGGAGACCTACAACGGTTCGGGAAACGATGCCGCACGAATTGAAGAGATGTTCGTGATAGAAAAAGACGGAGCCCGGCAGCTGAGTAAATTCCCCTCCAAAGAACTGATCTCAGTTCCCACGGCAGGAAATCTCCTTCCGCGGGGTTAAATATGTGCACCTCGACGAACGTCCCGCTCCACCGGCTACCACCCGCGGTGGACGGGACTGTTCGTCTTTTTTTTGCAAAGATGTGGAGTTCGGGGATTTGTTTCTTGACGTGGGAATACATGTATAATATGATAATGGTATGACCAATAAAAAGGACAGACAATAGGAGCAGTATATGAACGATGTAGATTATATCAAAGGGCTGGTACAGCAGTCTAGGCAGGCTTTACAGGAGATCGAATCCTTCGATCAGAAGGCGATAGACAGGCTGGTCCGGGAGATAGCCAAGTATGTATTCGACAATGCCCAGGAGCTGGCGGAAATGTCGGTGAAAGAGACCAAGATGGGCGCTGTCGAATACAAGACAAAGAAGAACCTCGGGAAGGCACGTATCATGTGGCATAGTCTCAAGGGTAAAAAGTCTATCGGCATCATCAGTGAAGACGAAGATACCGGCATTATTGAGGTTGCTAAACCGGTAGGAGTAGTCGGAGCAATTCAGCCGACTACTAATCCTCAAGTCACCCCTATGGCCAATGCGATGGCCGCTATCAAGGGGCGCAATGCGATTATTATTGCCCCCCATCCAAGAGCCGAGAAAACCACCAAGTACCTGGTAGATCGATGGAATGAAAAATTAGAAAAACTCGGTGCTCCAAAATATCTGATCCAGTATGTAGACGGTGCCAGTGTGGAGCGCACCAAGCACTTGATGGAAAATGTCGATGTGATAGTCGCCACCGGCGGGCCGGGAATGGTAAGAGCCGCCTACTCAAGCGGAAAGCCTTCATTCGGAGTAGGTCAGGGGAATGTACAGACTATTATTGACCGTGGGGTTGATATTCAAGCTGCGGTTAAAATGATAATTGACGGAAGAACTTTTGATAACGGCATTATCTGTTCCGGGGAACAGACCATCATTACCCCGGTAGAGCTCTACGAAGAGATGCGCAAAGAGGTAGAGGCCTACGGCGGCTATTGGATAGAAAAAGAGGCGGAGCGGGAAAAGATTATCAACGTCCTGTTTCCCGATGGAAGAACTAATAAAGATATGGTGGGCCAAACCGTACAGGATATTGCCGAGGCTTCCGGGGTTACTATTCCGGAGGGTACTAAGGTTATTGTGATTCCGGAGGAAGCCTGGAATAAAGACAGCCTCCTGAGAAAAGAGAAAATGTTCCCCGTTATCACTCCCTTTAAGTACGGGGAGTTTTCCGAAGCAATCGATATTGCGATCGAGAATCTGGAACTTGAAGGAAAGGGGCACTCGGTTTCTCTGCACTCGTACAATGACGAGAATATTCGGGAGCTCGGACGCCGGGTGCCGGTCAGCAGAGTTATGGTAAACCAGCCTGCCGCGACTCACACCGGCGGCAACTTTGTGAACGGGCTAAATGCAACCAGTACCCTCGGCTGTGGATCCTGGGGAAACAACAGCATTTCAGAGAACTTCTACTATAAGCATTTGCTCAACATCACCCGTGTTGCGAAGGTACGCAAGAATCCTGTTGTTGTCACTGATGAAGAGTTGTGGAGCGAAGAGGTTTAAGGAGTAGGAAATGAAGTTACTGGAGTATAAAGCACACGAGGTATTTCATGAGTATGAGGTACCCTCGATAAAGGGTTTCACCGTATCCACTCCGGAAGAGCTCGAGCAGGCCGACGGAAAGCTGGATTATCCTGTGGTAATTAAGGCCCAGGTGCAAACCGGAAACCGGGGAAAGGCCGGGGGAATCAAGTTTGCCGAGAATAGGGAGCAACTGCTGAAGCAGGGTGCGGAAATACTCGGTATGTCGATTAAAGGGCTTGAGGTAAAACGGATTTTCATTACCGAGAAGGTAGACATAGACAAAGAGATGTACCTCAGTTTTACCATGGACCGCAAAACTAAACTTGGTGTTTTAATTTTTAGCCCCGAAGGGGGAGTGGACATCAACGAGATTGTCGAAAAGAACCCGGAAAAAGTGGCCAAGGTAATTCTGCCGGCGGGAAATGAAATAGACGATTTTATCCTCCAGTACGTAATTGATAAGACCGGATTACATCAGTCCTACCATGATGAGTTCAAGAATATCTGTAAAAAACTCTACCGGATGTATGTACGCTACGATTGTCTTCTGGCGGAAATAAACCCCCTGGTAATAACCGCTGAGGGACAGCTCAAGGCCTTAGACGGGAAAGTGGACATAGACGATAACGCCCTCTACAGGCATCCCAATATAAGAGAGTTCAGAGACGAGATAACCGAGAACCCCCTGGTTCTTCAGGCCAGAGGCTTTGACTTTCTCTATATTCCCATAAAAGACCGGGGAAACATCGGGGTAATCAGCAACGGATCGGGAATGATTATGTCCTCGATTGACCTCATATCGAAGCGAGGCATGGAAGTTACCTGCGCGTTGGATTTAGGCGGAGGTGCGACTGCAGATAGAATTCAGGAGGCCTTGAAGATAGTTGCCTCCAACCCCCAGGTAGACACGGTCTTTATAAACATATTCGGCGGAATTACCCGCTGTGACGAGATCGCCGAGGGTGTAAAGCAAAGTATAGCCGAAATCGATACCAATAGACTGGTTATCCGACTTGAAGGTACCAACAAGGAGAAGGGGCTGCAGATTATCCGCAATATCGGCGGAAATATTGAGTTGGTAGACGGTCTGTACGAGGGAGTCGATGCACTTGCGGAGGGTATGGAAAAATGAGTTTTTTTGTCGATGAAAATACGCGCTTAATAGTACAGGGAATTACAGGCCGAGAAGGAACCTTTCATACCGAACAGATGCAGCAGTACGGCACCAACGTGGTTGCGGGAGTTACCCCCTGCAAGGGCGGTACCGAGGTGCTTGGCGTTCCGGTTTACAACACCGTGCGCGAGGCCATGGAGCGACACGAAGCGAACGCTTCGGTGCTGTTTGTGCCGCCCAAGTTTCTGTATGGCGCCGCCTACGAGGCAATTATGTCGGGGGTGCCGCTGGTGATGACTATTGCCGAGGGCACTCCGGTGCACGATATGCTGAAGCTCCATCATCTGGCGAAAGAGAAGGGGGTGCAGTTAATTGGCCCCAACTCCTTCGGGGTTATCTCTCCGGGAAAGGCGAAGGCCGGTTTTATGGCCCATCGTATTTTTTCCGAAGGGCGGGTAGGTGTGATGAGCAGGAGTGCCACCAACTGCTACGAGACGGTGTTTCTGTTGAAAAACGCCGGCATTGGACAGTCGACGGTGGTGGGAGTCGGGGGCGATATGATTCCCGGCTCAACCTTTGTCGACGTGCTTCCCTTTTATGAAAAAGACCCCGATACGGATGTAATTATCATGATAGGCGAAATTGGCGGAAGTGAAGAAGAGCTGGCCGCTGAATACATCCAGGAACATGTCTCCAAACCGGTGATAGCTCTTATTGCGGGAAAGAATGCGCCCAAGGATACCAGTATGGGCCATGCGGGAGCAATTGTCTCCCCCGATGGAGAAGGCTCTGCGGAGAGCAAGGAAGAGAAGCTGCGGGCTGCGGGAGTACACATCGCCGAGAGTACCGAGGACATCCTGCGAATAGTAAAAACTCTAGTATAAAGGACGGCTATATGGATAAACAGACGATTTTACAAGTGTACGAGACGATGCTGACCATCCGGAAATTTGAGGAAAAGGCGCTGCATCTGTTTGAAGAAAATAAACTGCGGGGTTCGGTTCACCTAAGTATTGGCCAGGAAGCGGTAGCCGCCGTGGTAGGCGCATATCTGAGGGATGAAGATTATATCACCAGTACCCACCGAGGCCACGGCCACGCTATTGCTAAAGGGGCACGGCCGGACAAGGCCATGGCCGAGCTGATGGGCAGAGAAACCGGTTATTGCGGAGGCAGAGGCGGTTCGATGCATATAGCGGATGTGGAAAAGGGTAACCTGGGAGCCAATGCAATCGTCGGCGGAGGGATCCCCCATGCCAACGGTGCCGCTCTCAGTGCGCAGCTGCGCGGAACCGACCAGGTGGCGGTAAGCTTCTTTGGAGACGGTGCGGCGAATGAGGGGATATTTCACGAGACCCTTAATATCGCTTCCATCTGGAAGCTGCCGGTTATCTTTATCTGCGAAAACAACCAATACGGGATGACCACTGCGGTAGATTCGGTGACCTCGGTAAAGGATATTGCCGTACGAGCAGCCGGTTACGATATGCCGGGAGAGGTAGTGGATGGCAATGATGTCTTTGCCATGGAAAAGGCTGTTAAAAAGGCCATCAAACGCGCTCAGGAGGGAGAAGGGCCGACCCTGATTGAGGCAAAGACCTACCGCTGGAAGGGACATTGGACGGGAGATCCGGAAGTGTACCGCACCAGAGATGAGGTAGAAGAGTGGAAGGCAAAGTGCCCCATCAAACGACTGGAAAAGCACATGCAGGATAAAAAGATCCTCTCTCTAGAGCAGATTAAGGCCACCCACAAGAAAATAGACAAACTGATAGACGAGGCTGAAGAGTTTGCCCTGAGCAGTCCGGATCCGGACCCCGCCACGGTGCTCGACAACGTGTATTACGAGGGGGATAAATAAATGAGCAGGAAAAAATATTCGGTCGCTATTCGTGACGTGATTGCAGAGGAGATGCGCTCCGATCCATCGGTGTTTGTGATGGGAGAGGACATCGGCGCCTTGGGAGGTGTGTTCGGATGCACCAGAGACTTGCAGAAGGAGTTCGGGAAAGAGCGGGTTCGTGACACTCCCATCGCGGAAGCAGGATACGTGGGTACGGGTATCGGCGCTGCTCTGACCGGTATGCGACCGATTCTCGATTTTATGTACCTGGATTTCGTCTATGTGGCCATGGATCAGCTGCTGAACCAGGCAGCTAAACTTCGCTACATGTACGGCGGGCGGGCAACTCTGCCCCTCGTAGTTCGGGGTCAGCAGGGAATCGGAAGGGGGAATGCGGGTACCCACTCGCAAAGCGTAGAGGCCTTCTTTACCCATATACCGGGCTTCAAGGTAGCGATGCCATCGACAGCCTCCGATGCGGCGGGGCTTCTCCGCACTGCAATTCGGGATAATAATCCGGTCATGTTTATCGAACATAAGGCCTTATATGCAAGCAGCGAAGAGGTTCCGGATGATCCGAATTTTGCCATCCCCTTTGGAAAGGCCGCGGTGCGCCGGCAGGGAAAAGACGTGACTCTTATTGCTACCTCTCTGATGGTAGGACGCGCTCTGGAAGCCGCGGAAGCCTTGTCGAAGGAAGGAATAGAGGCTGAGGTTATCGACCCGCGTACTCTGCTGCCCCTGGATCTTGATACGATGTTGAAATCTATTGAGAAAACCGGAAGGGCGGTGGTGGTACACGAAGCCCACAAGAATAACGGTGTCGGAGCGGAGATTGCGTCTCAGATTATGGAAGCGGGCTTCAAGTTTCTCGATGCCCCGGTAATTCGTCTGGGCGCAAAGGCCTGTACCCTTCCCTTTAGTCTTGTCTTGGAAAATGCGGTAGTACCCGGGGTTGATGATATCCACAAAGCGGCAAAACAGGTCTGCTACAAATAGGGAGAGGCGTTATGGCCACAAAGGTAAATATGCCCAAACAGGGGCTTCAGATGACTGAGGGAACCATTATCTCCTGGCTTGCCGCCGAGGGTGAGCAGGTAAAGGAAGGCTACCCTCTCTACGAGATGGAAACAGACAAGTTGACCATTGAAATAAGTGCTCCGGCCTCCGGAACCCTCCTAAAGATTATTCGGGGGGAGGGGGATGTCGTTCCCATCACCGAGACCATCGCAATTATCGGTGAACAGGGCGAGGATATCTCCGGTCTGCTGGCGGAAATTCAGGCCTCCGGTACCGGAGATAATTCTGAGGAGCCTGCCTCTGCAGAGTCTCAGGAAGCCGGCGTTGGGGATAAACCGGCGGCTGCGAGCGAAGCAGCGGCTGCGGGTAAACCAGAAGCTGTGGGTAAACCGGTGAAGCAAGAGCCCGGTGCCGGCATAGCTGCCGACAGAGCTGCCGGCTCACCGGCGGGCAGCGGCCCCTTTTATTCGAGCCCCAGGGCGCGGTGGAAAGCCGAAGAGTATGGACTTGATATACACACCTTGTCCGGAACAGGACCGGAGGGGATGGTCGTTGAGCGGGATGTGCAGGCAGCTGCCCAGAACCAGCCTAAAGCGACCCCCCTGGCACGGCAGAGTGCTGCCGAAAGCGGTATCGACCTCTCCGGAATTGAAGGCAGTGGTCCCCGAGGAAAGATCTATCGAAAAGATGTCGAAGCTGCCCAAAGGTCCGTCGGCGGCACCGCTGCTGCCGGGACAGCGTCGGGAGCGTTCAGGGCAGATCGATTGGTACCGCTTACCGGAATGCGTCGAACTATCTCTGCCCGCATGCGGGAGAGCCTCGACACCGCAGCTCAAGCGGTTCACCGTATCGATGTAGATATGTCGGAAACCGTACGAATGCGGGAGAGCTTAAAAACTGCAGAGGTAAAGGTCTCCTACAATGACATAATTTTGAAAGCGGTGGCGGTGTCGCTGCAGCAGCATCCGCGCATAAATAGCCGCCTGACCGATGAAGGGATTCTCGAGCTTGGCGCGGTGAATATCGGAGTGGCCGTAGCCCTTGATGAGGGGCTCATTGTTCCGGTGCTGCGCGATGTTGACCTGCTGAGCCTTAAAGCTATACATGAGGAGACCCGGCGGCTGGCAGAACGGGCCAGAACCGGAGAACTTACCCAGGAAGAGTACACGGGAGGCAGTTTCAGCGTCTCCAATTTGGGTATGTACGATCTGGACAGCTTTACCGCCATTATTAACCGGCCTGAAAGTGGAATTCTGGCGGTGGGTGCCATAAAGGATAAGCCGGCTGCGGTGAAGGGTGAGCTGCACATACGACCTATGTGTGGGCTCTCCCTTACCTACGACCACAGAATTATCGATGGTGCCCCGGCGGCGGATTTTCTACGAAGCGTGAAGCAGCTGCTTGAGAACCCCTACCTGTTGGTATGAGCGGAGTGAATACTATGGAGAACACCTACGAAGTGGCTGTACTCGGGGGCGGCCCGGGGGGCTATGTTGCCGCGATCAGAGCGGCGCAATACGGCCTGAAAACGGCCCTGATAGAAAAGAACGAGGTGGGGGGAACCTGCCTAAATCGAGGCTGCATTCCCACTAAGGCAATGCTCCACTCATGCGAAATTTTGCACGAAATAAAAAATGCGGAGCGCCTGGGTATTGAGCTTGCTGCTCCGGAAATGAACATTGAAAAACTCTACTCCTTCAAGGACCTCATGGTGAAAAAGCATGTAGGGGGAGTAAAGAGCCACCTAAAGCGCAATGGTGTGGATGTCTATAAAGGAACCGGTGGTTTCCTCGATGAGCACAATTTGCAGGTGAAGCCGCAGGACAGCCACAGTGAATCCAGTCAAAAGCTAAGGGCTGAGCATATTATCATTGCCACCGGCTCCAGTCCGGTGATACCCCCCATTCCAGGGCTTGATGAGATTGAATATTGGACCAGTACAACTCTGCTGGAAGAAAACCGGGAACTGCCGGAGAGCATTCTCATTATCGGTGGAGGGGTGATTGGCACCGAGTGTGCAACTATTCTCAATGATCTTGGGGTGAAGGTAACGATTCTCGAGATGATGAACCAGCTCCTGCCGCAGATGGATGCGGAAGTTGCTCAGAACCTGCGCCGGGCTCTTGAGAAGGACGGCATATCCATACATACGGGCGTGAAAGTAACGACGGTCTCCCGGCAGGGAACGGACAAACAGTGCAGTGTGGAAACGGAGAGCGGAGTGCAGCGGCTTGATGCAACCGAATTGATGCTGGCCGTTGGACGGAGTCCGGTAACCGCAATTCCGGGAATCGAGAAACTGCCGGTTGTGGTAAGTCGAAGGGGCATACAGGTAAACAGCACGCTGCAAACTGCAGTAAGCCATATTTACGCTATAGGGGATGTCCACGGAAAGTGGCAGCTTGCCCATGCGGCTTCGGCGGATGGTATTGCGGCGGTAGATCATATTGCCGGCAAAACTAACCATACCAACCTGGACATAGTTCCCGCCTGTATTTATACCAGGCCGGAAATTTCCTCGGTTGGTATCACCTCAGCCCAGGCCAAAGAGCGGGGATATGAGGTCGTCGAAGGCAGCTTTCCTATGGCCGCCAACGGAAAGGCCACCATTGTCGGAGATACCTCCGGCTTTGTGAAGATAGTCTCGGATGCCCGCAGCGGAGAGCTGCTGGGAGCCCAGATTGTCGGTCCGCGGGCCACAGATATGATCGGCGAGCTGACGGTTGCCATGAGCGCGGAGGTGACGGTGGAAGAGCTTGGAGCAGCTATCCATCCGCATCCCACCGTATCCGAGTCGATAATGGAGGCGCTTCACGACATAGAGGGCCTTGCAATTCACAAACCACCGCGAAGGGGAGGGCAAAAGTGAAGGTCGAACTAGGCTACGGACGAAAAACCGTTACGGTAGAGATTCCCGATGCACACCTGGGCTCACTGATGCAGGCCAGAAGCATGGAGCAGGGGGTCACAGAACAGGAGATAATCAGGAATTCCCTCAGCAATCCGATTGCCTCGCCGCCGCTCGCGGAAATTGTGAAACCCGGAGAGTCGGTGGTGATTGTCACCAGCGATGTAACCCGGCCTATGCCGAGCTACAAGGTGCTTCCGGAACTACTTAATGAGCTGGCAAAGAACGGCATTGCTGATGATGATATTACGATAGTGTTTGGCCTTGGCAATCACCGTCCCCAGACAAGCGAAGAGATGCAAAAACTAGTCGGAGAAGATATCTATCGGCGGATACGCTGTGTAGACAGCAATCAGGATGACATTCTCTGTCTCGGCAGAACCTCCAGTGGCACCCCTGTGGATATTTTCAGACCGGTGGTAGAGGCGGACCGGCGCATCTGTCTCGGCAACATCGACTACCACTACTTCGCCGGTTACAGCGGCGGGTATAAGGCAATTATGCCGGGGGTCTCCACCGAATCGGCGATCCAAATGAACCACCGACACATGGTCAAAGAGCTTGCTTCTACGGGTAACCTGAAAGAAAACCCGGTGCGGGATGATATGGAGGAGGTGGCGCGGCTGATTACAGTGGATTTCCTGCTAAATGTGGTGCTCGATGAGCATAAGCAGGTAGCGGGTTCCTTTGCGGGAGATCCGATCGAGGCTCACCGCAGGGGCTGTGAAATGCTCGATAAGTTCTATAAGTGTACAATCCGGCAGAAGGCGGATGTGGTAATTGTTTCTGCCGGCGGATTCCCAAAGGACATCAACTTGTATCAGGCGCAGAAAGCACTGGACAATGCGAAATATGCGGGTAAGGACGGCGGCGAGATAATTCTTGTTGCAGCCTGCAGCGAAGGGCTGGGGGAGAGCACCTTTGAACGCTGGATGGTGGATTCCTCTTCTCCGGAATGGATGATCGAGGAGATCCAGAGGAATTTCGTACTCGGCGGACATAAAGCTGCAGCTATTGGACTTGTGATGAGGAAGGCCGGGATAAAACTGGTTTCGGATATGGATGCCGATTTTGTCAAAAGCCTGTTTATGGAGCCCTATAATGATTTACAGGCAGCCTTGGATGATGCTCTGCAACGACAGGGAACGGCGGCATTGGTACATGTTATGCCTAACGGCGGATCTACTCTACCAACATTAGAGTAACAAAATAAGGAGAAGAGAATGATAGACGGAAAACTTTCGAATGTGAATGAAGAACTGAAGGATAAGGGACTCGATGAGGGACAGATCGCTCAGGCGAAAACACTTTTTCTCAAGAAACTGTCGGAGGACACCCATAGATTTTACGGTGGAAAGATGCAAACGGTGCCGAAGGCCGGTGTGTTTGGATTCAACTGGTTCAATGTGTGGTATACACCGGGAGTATCGAAAGTCTCAACCGCTATTCGTGACAACAACGATCTCTCCTATGAGCTCTCGAACAGAGGTAATTACGTTGCTGTGGTAAGCGATTCAACCAGGGTTTTAGGTGACGGTAATTGTACTCCCCCCGGCGGACTCGGGGTGATGGAAGGGAAGGCTTTTCTTATGAAATACCTCGGTGGAATTGATGCGACCGCTCTGACCATTGACAGTCGAAACGAAAAGGGTGAACACGACCCCGATAAAATCATCGACTTTGTGAAGATGGCCCAGCCATCCTTCGGGGCAGTGAATCTGGAAGATATCTCTCAGCCTAACTGCTATAAGGTGCTTGATACCCTCCGCGAGGAGACTGAAATTCCGGTATGGCACGATGATGCTCAGGGTACCGCCTGTGTGACCTTAGCCGGTTTGATTAACGCGGTGAAACTGGCCGGCAAGAAGATGGAGGATGTTAAACTTGTCTTCCTCGGGGCCGGAGCCTCAAATGCAACCATCGCCCGTATCGTTATCACCGCCGGAGCAAAACCGGAGAACGTGATAGTGTTTGATTCAAGGGGAGCTCTTCATAGCGGCAGAAAGGATGTGCAGCAGGATCCCCGCTTTTACCGTAAATGGGAACTGTGTCAAACCACCAACCTGGCCAAAATCGATACCTTCGAGCAAGCCATGAAGGGCGCCGATGCACTGATTGCTCTGTCAAAGCCGGGCCCGGATGTGGTGCATCCGGATTCAATTAAGCTGATGGGAAACAAACCGATTGTGTTTGCTTGTGCAAACCCGGTGCCTGAGATTTACCCGTATGCGGCGAAGGAAGCCGGTGCCTTTATTGTAGCTACCGGCCGCGGGGACTTTCCCAATCAGGTAAATAACTCCGTTGGTTTTCCGGGTATCCTGAAGGGAGCACTGCTTACCCGTTCAAAAAAGATTTCAGATCAGATGGCCATAGAAGCGGCTGAATCACTGGCACGGTTTGCCGAGAAACGGGGTATCACTCCCGATAACATCATAGCTACAATGGAGGAGACAGAGGTGTTTCCCCATGAGGCGGCGGATGTCGCGGTACAGTCGGTAAAAGAGGGGCTTGCCAGAGTAGAGATGAGTTGGGATGAAGTGTACAAACGGACTAAGGAGGATATTCAATATTCCCGTGGGCTGGTAGCAAAGATGATAGAAGACGGCTTCATCAAAACACCCGATCAGAAATTGATTGACAATGCCCTTGATTGGGCATTGAAAGAACTGAAGAGATAAATATGCAAAACGGCAAAATGGAACCGATCAAAAGAAGCAGACTCTCCGAGCAAGTATTAGATCAGATAAAAGGGGCCATCAAAGACGGTGTGTACAAGGTTGGAGATCAGCTTCCCAATGAGCGGGACCTTGCCGAACAACTGGAGGTAAGCAGGGCTTCTGTAAGAGAAGCTCTGCGAACTCTAGGCAATATGGGGTTTATAGAGTCGCGGGTAGGGGTCAACGGGGGAACCTATGTAAGGGAAATGACCATAGACAACATAATGGATCCCTTTTCGGAAATGCTGGGGAATGAGCATCAGATTATTCTGGAAATGATAGACTTTCGCTTAGTCATTGAAACTGAATATGCCCGGATTGCGGCACAGTTCAGAACTGAAGAAGATCTGCAGCTGATTCGCGAGAATCTGGAACTTATGCAGCAGGAGGTTGAACAGAATAAGATCGGGCTGGATGGGGACAACGGTTTTCATGATGCAATTGCCATGGCTACCCACAATTCCGTGTTTCTAAAAATGCTCCAAGTCTCGAAGAGTCTGTTGAGCCGAACCCGGGAGACAACCCTTAGCATAGAAGGTCAGCCCCGGCTGAGTTTAGAGGACCACTGGCAGGTATACAGAGCCATCGAGGCGGGCGACCCGGAAGAGGCCGCCACGCAGATGCGAGTTCATTTAACGAAAGCACAGCAAAACGCCGAGGACCAGGGCGTCTTTGGCTGATAAGTGCCCTGTATACGGCGGTCAACCTTGACGGCGTTTTCAGCGGAATATACTTCACCTTTGTGTAGTAGAACTTGCGACGTCGCAAGTTTTTCGGACCAACTGTGCACATAGTACCGCCTGATGCACTTATATAAACTACGGATATATGGGGCTGAGCAGGCGGGTAACACAGATGGGCACGGATGGGGAGGGGAATTTAGGATGGAAATGGAAGCTTAAGGAGAATCTAAAATTATTTGTTAGCACACAGTAAGCCCGTTATAAGAGAGTCAATATCTACAGTCTCAACCATAATGCCATTATACTCGCTGGTATAGGAGCGTTTCAAATGAGATACAACAACATAATTTTTACCCGATGGGTATTTTCTTCTAAATATTTTCAGATTCCCCGGTGAAAAATTCCCATCTGTATATTTACACTCAATTGTCACAGGATCACCACCTCTGGGATGGTAGATAAAATCAATTTCGTGCCCCTGTTTATCTCTCCAATACTGGATAAGTCCGGTTTGAAGCCGTGCAATCATTTCCGTCAATACAAAATGTTCCCACATTAGTCCCATATCCTCCGGTCTAAGATTATTCCAGCCCTTAAAGAAACTTACAAAACCGGTATCAAATGCATATATTTTGGGAGCCGATACTATTTCTGTAGTTTTCCGGGAAGAAAACGGCCTTACTACATGAACAATTGCTGTGGCCTCAAGAATGGAAAGGTAATTGTTAATTGTCGGTCTGCTAACTTCACACGGAACAGCAAACCTTGTCGCTTCAAACATGGAACCACTTTGGGCTATAAGCAATTCCATAAATCTTAGAAAAGAAAAACGTCTTTCTACCCTAAACAGTTCCTGTATATCCTTTGCCCAGAAAGATTCCAACCACTCATTGTAATCCTCTTGAATATACTTAGGTGAAATGAAAAACGGAGGCAGCCCGCCTCTGAAAAACCGGTGCTCCAGGTTTGTATCCTGAAAATCCCGTAAGTCTGAACTAATCATCGGTACGAGTAATAATTCCCGTTTCCTTCCGCTCAGAGTATCTTTGAATTTTTTTGATGTTCCCAGAGTTGATGATCCGGTAGCAATTATTCTGGTTTCAGGAAAATAATCAGCAGCAATTTTTAAGAGCTCAGAAGGGTTCTGCAGTCTATGGATTTCATCAAGAACTACTGTTTTACCCTTCAGTTGTTCCAGAGCATTTTCTATATCCTGGAAAAACCTCCTCTGTGAAGGAAGTTCACAATCGAAGTATTCAACGTCTTCTATGGATCGGCATAAAAAAGTTTTTCCGGATCGCCTTACGCCCCTCAACCAGAGAATTGATCTTTGAGTCAGACGTTTTTTTATTTCTTCAATCCAAAAAGTCCTGTAAACCATATGCAGATATTATTGCATATAGTTATACTATATGCAAGCGTATCTGCAAATAGTTGTGTTTTTTTACATTAGGTCACTGGGCCATGCGGTGGAGATTCATACTTTGAAGGCCTTTCCTGCCGGGCAGCGAAAGATTCTGTCTGAGATTTTGAGTCAGGGGATGAGCGCAAAGGCTGCCAGGACACGGGTGTGTGAGTTGCTGGGCGAGGGGGATGACTGG
>JAWLDZ010000030.1:0-26249 GCA_041686355.1 Spirochaetaceae bacterium | reverse complement strand
CTGGCAATGGCCGGCAATACGCCGCAGTTGATCCGCCATGCAGATCCGGACCTGCAGCGTAAGATTACCCGCCATGACCGTTCCGGTTTTTAATTCCGGCTGCCGAAAATCCTCAGCAGAAACAGAAAAATATTAATAAAATCGAGGTACAGCTTCAAAGCCCCCATAATAGAAAGCTTAACGTACTGCTCTTCACTCACGGAAGAACCAAACTGCTGGTTCCACTGCTTGATCATCTGGGTATCATAGGCGGTAAGACCGAGAAAAATAAACACCCCTAAATAGCTGATCATATAATACAATCCGGAGCTTTGTAGAAATATGTTAATGACGCTGGCGATGATGATCCCGAAAAGACCCATAATCAGGTAATGTCCAAAGCCGGACAGGTCCCGCTTGGTGGTCATCGCATACAGGCTCATAGCGGCAAATGTACCGGCGGCGGTAAAAAAGGCCAAAGAAATTTCAGCTCCGGTGTAAGCCAGGAAAATCACCGACAGGGTTATCCCATTTAGAATGGAATAGGCGGTAAACGAGAGGGTGGCCGCGGATGCCGACATTTTCATGATTCGAGCACTCAAATAAATAACCAAACCAAGCTCGCCCAGGATGAGGCCGAAAAAGAGAATTGGGTTGCCGGCTAAAGCTCGGACCATCATCTCATTACCGGATACTCCCACTGCCATTACACCGGTTAGAGCCAATCCGCCGGTCATCCATAGATAGACATTTCGTAATATATTTCGCTCCCGTGCACGGGGTACACTTAAAACCTCAGCTCTGCTGTGTGCCATTGAACTCTCCTTAAAGTGTCTATTGCTAAGTAAAAAATCGCACTAAAGTCACAAAAGGTCAAGCCACAGCGATTCTAATTTCCTACAAAAAGAACGCTTAAAAGAACGCTGTAAAAGGATAGAAAGGATTTAATAAACGGCGAAATCTCCTGTATACTACATCAATAGTATGAGTGACGACCTTTTTTCTTCGCATACCAACCAACGTAATCAACCCCTTGCCTATCGAATGAGCCCGCGCTCACTTGATGAATACATAGGGCAAGATCATATAGTCGGCCCCGGTCGGCTTCTGCGGCGAGTCATTCAAGCCGACCGCCTCTCCTCCCTGATTTTCTACGGTCCTCCCGGTACCGGTAAGACCGCTCTCGCAAAAGTTATCGCGGGTACCTCCAAAAGCGCCTTTACCGCCTTAAATGCCGTGCTTACCGGAGTAAAGGATCTGCGTGAGGCAATCACAACCGCCCGTGAAAAACGAGATCTCTACGGAAGGCGTACCATACTGTTTATTGACGAGGTACACCGGTGGAACAAGGCCCAACAGGATGCCCTGCTGCCGTGGGTCGAAAACGGTACGGTGGTGCTGATCGGAGCAACTACCCAAAACCCCTACTTTGAAGTGAATTCGGCACTGGTAAGCCGCAGCCGAATTTTTCAGCTCAAACCTCTGAGGACAGAGGACCTCTTAAAGATAGCGCAACAGGCACTGCAGGACTATGAGCGGGGGTATGGGAACTATAGAATAGAGTTCGAAGAGGGAGCTCTGGAGCATCTGGTTCAGATAGCCGACGGAGATGCCCGCAGTCTGCTGAATGCCCTGGAACTGGCCATCGAGACCACCCCCGACAGCTTTCCGCCCCCCAAGGGCGAGTATATCTACATCAGCATGGACGCCGCCGAACAGAGTATTCAAAAAAAGGCGGTTCTGTACGATAAAGAGGGGGACTACCATTTTGATATTATCAGCGCTTTCATCAAATCCCTGCGCGGCAGCGATCCGGATGCAGCCCTCTACTGGCTCTCCAGGATGGTCCATGCGGGTGAGGATCCTCACTTTATCTTCCGGCGAATGCTTATTTCCGCCTCAGAGGACATCGGAATGGCCGATCCCTACGCTTTGGGGATAGTTGAAGCAGCAGCCGCAAGCTTTGACCGGGTGGGTATGCCCGAAGGGCGTTACCATCTGGCCCATGCCGCCCTGTATCTGGCAACTGCTCCTAAAAGTAACTCCGCCCTCGGCTTTTTCGACGCCCTTTCCGAGGTAAAACGTGAAGGCAGCCAGGATGTACCCAACCATTTGAAAGATGCCAACCGCGATGCTAAGAGTTTCGGCCATGGCGAAGGCTATATGTACCCCCACGCCTATCGCGATCACTGGGTCGCCCAGCAGTATCTACCGACCAGTTTGCAGGGAAAAATATTCTACCGTCCCTCAGGCCAGGGCTATGAACAGAGTATTCAGCTGCAGGTAGCCCGTCAGCGTGAAGCACAGCTATCCGCCTCCCTTACCCAGGAACATACGGAGGTGCTCAGCTACTCCCCTCCCGATCAAGGTCGAGAGCAGTGGATCAACCGGGTAGTCGCAAACCGCAGTGATAGCCTGGAGGCCATACGGGCGGCCATTTTCTCACGGATCAAGCCGGCCCGGCACGACCGCATTTGTGTGGTCACCGCCGACGACGGCATTATACTGTGGGAGGCCCTGCGGAGCGTTCCTGAAGGCGGCGTAACCGGACTGGTATCAAACCCTGAAAAATTTGAGCTGCTGCAGTACTATGCTGCTCAGCTTGAAGCAGTTGAACAGCCGTACCTGTATCAGGGCACCGCCGAAGAGTGCCTTGAGACCCCCGAACAGTTCGAATTTATTCTTGGGCGAAACTACACCAGCCGCAGGAAGGATAAAACCTCGCTGCTGCAGCCCCTCTTTCATTCCATGAGCCCCGGAGGGACTCTGCTGCTGGCGGAGGCCGTCCCTTTCCGGGCCCAACGCTTATCTGAACTTCTCACTCAATCCGACAAAAAAATCGATCCTGAGCTGCAGAAGGTGTTGTCAGAAATTGAAGATCAACTCTACAGCGCCCGCCGGGGAGAACTGCTGTCTTGGGATATTCCCGACCTGCAAGCCGGTGCAGAGGCCGCCGGGTTTATCAATATCACTACCGAGGCCGAGGAAATACAGGAGCAGCGCTATATCCGCAGGGCGGACATTCAGCGCTGGCTGGCAGATAGTACAACCCCGGATACCCTGGGTTCATATCTACAGCAAAACTATCCTGCCGATACGGCAGAACGTCTTATAGAGGCCCTCCAACAGGAATTGGGCGAACTCACGGTAAAATGGCGCTCGACGGTCTGCTTCCTGCAGGCACAGCGCAGTTCCACCTAAGTTCACACTGTTTTCGAAAAATGAGAACTCCTGGCTTGACAAAACGCGAAAATTTATTCACATTACTTGCACATAAATGTGGTGGATATAGTTCAAAGGTAGAGCACCAGATTGTGGTTCTGGTTGTTGCGGGTTCAAGTCCCGTTATCCACCCCTAAGCGTCCATGGGCGCTGACGTATATGCGTCCGTAGCTCAGCTGGATAGAGCGCCGGACTTCGAATCCGTAGGTCGCAGGTTCGAATCCTGCCGGACGTATTATATTTTTTATCATTTTTGGGCCGTTAGCTCAGCTGGGAGAGCAGCAGACTCTTAATCTGCGGGTCGAAGGTTCGATCCCTTCACGGCTCACAACTACCAAGTATTTGAGGAGGGTTGACCTTCACAATTATTTGTGTATAATCACTGCGAGAGTGGTGAAATTGGTAGACACGCTAGATTTAGGATCTAGTGCCGTTGCGGCGTAAGGGTTCAAGTCCCTTCTCTCGCAAAGGATTGCGACATTATGTACCAATCCACCACAGAGACTATGCGAGAGTAGCTCAGTGGTAGAGCTCCACCTTGCCAAGGTGGATGTCGCGGGTTCAAATCCCGTCTCTCGCTCTTAAAAGGCGGTCTGAGTTCCAACTCAGATCGCCTTTTTTCTATACTGTTCCAGCGAGTGCTTTTCTAACGCACGGAATTCGTGTATATTTTGTAATAATAATTCATTGAATAATAATTCCTAGAATAAGAGGTAGTTGAATGGTAACGCAGAAAGATGTGCAAAAACTCGAACATGCATCCGTAAAATTAACAATTACGGTCGACGGGGCGGAAGCCCAGAAAAAATATGACGAATTGTTAAAAAAATATGCAAAAACAGCCCATATCAAAGGTTTTCGCAAGGGAAAGGTTCCCCCAAAAATTCTCGAACAAAAGTACGGCGAGGGGATAAAAGAGGAAGCCACAATCGAAATCCTTGATGAAGGCTTAAAAGAGGCCATAGAGGATGTTGAACAGAAGCCCCTTCCCTACGCCCAGCCCCGTCTCGACGACGAGGAAGGTCTTAATTTAAACCTGGGTGAAGATTTCACCTTCTCGGTGATCTACGATGTATATCCCGATATTGAAGTGGGCGAATACAAGGGCCTTGAAATTGAGGTACCGGATGTAAAGGTGCTTAAGAAAGATGAAAAACGTGAGCTCGAAAATATCCAGGAGCAAAACTCCATGGTTGCCGAAAAGCAGGGCGGCGCAGTAGAAAAGGACGATATCGTAACCATAGACTACGTAGAGCTTGATGAAGAGGGTAACGAAAAACCCGATACCTCACGCAGTGACTTCGTCTTTACTGTTGGTACCGGCTATAATATCTTCAAAATCGATGACGACATCATCGGCATGCAGAAGGATGAAGAGAAGGTTATTGAAAAAGAGTTCCCCGAAGACTTTGAGCATGAAGAATATGCCGGAAAAAAGGTTCGCCTGAAGGTAAAGGTAAAAACCATCAAACAAAAAGATGTACCCGCACTGGACGACGAGCTTGCCCAGGATGTGAGTGATAAGTACGAAACCCTGGATGATCTAAAAAAAGACGTACGCGCACAACTGGAAGAGAGCTTAAATCAGAAATTGCGTGAAACAAAAATCGAAAAGCTCTTTGATCAGATTATAGAAAACTCAAAAATTGACCCGCCGGAATCGATGATTCAAGCGGAGCTCGACAATTCCTGGCAGCGGTTTATTCAGCAATCCCGTATCGGAGAAGAGCAGGTACTACAGATTTTACAAATGCAGGGCAAAACAAAAGAGGATATGATGGCTGAATGGCGCCCCAATGCCGAGCGCAGCCTAAAGTTCCAGCTGCTGGTAGAGAAAATCCGAGAGACCGAAGGCATTGAAGCCACTGATGAAGAAGCGTACGAGGAGCTTAAACAGCAGGCTGAACAAGCCGGCCACGACTATGAGGAAGTAAAACAGCAATATGAACAAAATAACCTTATGGACTATGTAAAAACCGATGTACAGAATAGAAAACTCTTCGATTTTCTGCTCGAACAGTCGAAACTTAAGAAGGGTAAGAAAATGGATTACCTGGACTTTGTACAAAATAATAATTAGTTTATAGGCAGAGTCTATATTCAAGAGGATACTTCAGTATGAATGAACAGAGTAACACGCTTGTCCCCATCGTTGTTGAACAAACAGGTGCTGGAGAGCGTTCGTACGACATTTACTCGCGTCTATTAAAAGATAGAATTGTCTTTATTGACGGAGAGATCATGGATCTAACCGCCGACCTAGTAGTAGCACAGCTGCTTTTTCTTGAGTCCATCGATCCGGAACGTGATATAAGTATATATATCAACTCACCAGGCGGCAGTGTAACCGCCGGTCTGGCAATTTATGATACTATTCAGTACATTAAACCCGATATCCAAACTATCTGTATGGGACAGGCCGCTTCCATGGGCGCCCTGCTCTTAGCCAGCGGTTCCGCTGGAAAACGCTTTGCCCTGCCAAGCGCACGAATTCTGGTACACCAGCCGTGGGGCGGTGCTCAGGGGCAGGCAGTTGACATCGGTATCAGGGCCAAAGAAATTATCCGCCTAAAACAGCTGATTATTGAGTATTTTGCCCAGCATACCGGTAATCCCCAGGATACCATTGCAAGAGACACAGAACGAGACTATTACATGTCGGCGCAGGAAGCGATGGACTACGGAATTGTCGATAACGTGTTAGTGAGGGATAAGAATGTCAAAGAACAAAAATGACGGAATGAAAGTATGTTCTTTCTGTGGAAAGAGCGCCGACCATGCCCGCCGCTTAATCGCCGGCCCGGGTGTGTACATATGTGACGAATGTGTGCATGTGTGCAAGCGCATTCTCGACGAGGAAGAACAAGTAGCCACCACCGAGTTTATGGAAGATGTACCAACCCCCCTAGAGATAAAAGAGTATCTTGATGAGTATGTGGTTGGACAAGATCCTGCCAAAAGGGTACTTTCGGTGGCTGTATACAACCACTATAAGCGAATCGGACACAAAGAACAGCTCGAAGACGGGGTCGAGCTGGATAAGTCCAACGTGCTTATCACCGGACCTACAGGTACCGGTAAAACCCTGCTGGCAAAAACCTTAGCCCGTAAGCTGAAAGTCCCCTTTGCCATTGCCGATGCAACCACCCTCACCGAGGCTGGTTATGTGGGTGAAGATGTCGAGAACATTTTGCTCAAGCTGATCCAATCCGCCGGTAACAACATCGCTTCAGCAGAGCGCGGAATTATTTATATTGATGAAATCGACAAAATTGCCCGTAAGTCTGAAAATGTCTCCATTACCCGGGATGTATCCGGCGAGGGAGTACAGCAGGCCCTGCTGAAAATTATCGAAGGCACCATTGCTTCGGTTCCTCCCCAGGGCGGCCGCAAGCATCCCAACCAGGAAATGATAAAGGTGGATACATCCAACATCCTGTTTATTGTCGGTGGAGCTTTTGTTGGTCTGGACCGTATTATCGAAGAGCGGACCAGTCAACACCCAATGGGTTTTGGTGCCGATATACGCGCTCCTAAAGAAAAGGATTTGGTAGAACTTTACAGCTACATGCATCCTGACGATCTTGTCAAGTTCGGTTTAATTCCGGAGTTTATCGGGCGGCTGCCGATCCACGTAACCCTAAACGAACTGTCTAAAGAGGATCTCAAGCGCATCATCACCGAACCGAAAAACTCGGTAATTCGCCAATACCAAAGCTCCTTAAAAGTTGACGGCATTGAGCTGATTTTTGAAGATGATGCTATTGAAGCAATAGCCGAGAAGGCAATCGAACGCAGAACCGGAGCACGCGGTTTACGCTCTATCGTCGAGGGAATCATGATTGACATGATGTTCGAACTCCCCTCTATCGAAGGGGAGAAACAGGTAGTGGTAAAACGCAGTGTAATTGACGATTCTACAAAACCGGAGATTGTCTACAAAAAGAAATCTGCATGAAGTTACCTGCACTTCCAAAGAGCGTCAAACGTGAGCTCCCTCTAATACCTATGAGGGAGCTTGTTGTGTTCCCCCATATGGTGGTCCCCTTCTTCGCGGGAAATCCGGAATCGGTAAAGGCGATTGAAGAGAGCATGAACCACGACCGCCAGGTATTTCTAGTCTGTCAAAAGGGTCAGAAAGAAAACCCCGGCCGCGATGATATGTACCAGGCCGGAACAATCAGTAAGGTCCTTCAGATGCTGAAACTTCCCGACGGCACTACCCGTGTGCTGGCCGAAGGCCGTCAGCGGGCGTGGATGAAGAAGTACGACGACCGCGGGGGGTACCGTAAGGCTACCGTTATTCCCTTCGAAGAGAACCGCGAGGCGGATGAAAGCCTGCAGCCTCTCATCACGACCATCAAAAGCGCCTTTGAGAATTACGCCAAACTTCAAAAGAAAATTCCCCAGGAAACCATAGATTCCATAAATAAGACCGAAAACCCCGACAAACTGGCCGATTTGATTTCCGCCAACTCAAGTCTGAAACCGGATAAGAAGGTTGAGATTTTAGGCATTGGCGATGTACGCCGGCGTCTGGAAACTTTAGCCGTTCACATAGAGGCGGAAAGCGAAGTTGTCTCTCTGCAAAACAAAATTAACGGCCGGGTCAAGCAGAAGATGGAGCAAAGTCAAAAGGAATACTATCTGAACGAGCAGCTCCGTCAGATTAATAAAGAGCTCGGCAAAGATGAAGAAGATACCAGCGGGTCTAATGAACTTATTGAACGAATAAAGGCCAAAAATCCGCCCCAGGAAGCCCTCGAGAAAGCAGAAAAAGAGGCCAAGCGCCTCTCACGCCTGCAGCCTATGTCTCCCGAATCGGGAGTGCTGCGCACCTATCTTGAATGGCTGGCTGACCTGCCTTGGAGTAACAAGAGCGAGGATAATCGTGATATAAACCGGGCCGAGGAAATTCTCAACGAAGACCATTACGACATGCAGAAACCCAAAGAGCGGGTGTTAGATTTTCTGGCGGTCAGGCAACTGCAGGATAAGGCCAAGGGGCCGATTCTCTGTTTTGTAGGTCCTCCGGGAACCGGTAAAACCAGTCTGGGCCGATCGGTTGCTCGGGCAATCAACCGGGAGTTTATACGGGTATCCCTGGGCGGCGTCCGCGATGAAGCTGAAATCCGCGGCCACCGTAAGACCTATGTCGGTGCATTGCCCGGCAAGATAATCCAATCACTCCGAAAGGCCGGTACGGTCAATCCGGTCTTTCTGCTCGATGAAATAGACAAACTGAGCAACGACTTTCGCGGCGACCCGGCCTCAGCTCTGTTGGAGGTACTCGATCCCGAGCAAAACTCCACCTTTATGGACCACTATCTGGAAGTCGCCTATGACCTGTCCCACATAATGTTTATCACTACCGCCAATTCGGTCCACTCAATTCCCCTGGCCCTGCGCGACCGAACCGAGATAATAGAAATACCCGGCTACACCGATCTTGAGAAGGAGCAGATAGCCCGGCAGTTTATTATCCCAAAACAGCTTCGTGAAAATGGTCTCGCCTGGGCGGAGGTTCAATTCCAAAAACCGGCCATTTTAGCGGTAATACGCAGCTATACCATGGAATCGGGTGTACGAAACCTTGAGCGGCAAATTGCAGCCATTATCCGCAAAATTGCCCGTGAGGCAGTGAAAGAGGGGTACCTCCCCACTGAAGAGAACCCTGAACCGGAGTTTAAGGTGGTGGTGGCTGAAAAAAGCCTCAAAAAATATCTCGGACCGGCGCCCTTTGAGCAGGATCTGGTATACAGGGCCCCCTCTCCTGGAATGGCCCACGGATTAGCCTGGACCGAAATGGGCGGTAAGATGCTGCCGGTGGAGGTATCCCTACTGCCCGGCGAGGGCAAGCTCATCCTTACCGGTAGTCTTGGGGACGTAATGAAGGAGAGTGCCCAGCTTGCCCTGAGCTTCATCCGCTCTCATACCGCTCAATTTAACCTTGCTGAAGATTTTCAGAAGAATACCGATATCCACATTCACGTGCCCCAAGGGGCGATACCAAAGGACGGCCCCTCAGCCGGAATAACCCTCACCGCAGCCATGGTTTCGGCTTTAACCACACGTTCCATTCGTCCCTGTACCGCCATGACCGGTGAAATAACACTGACTGGTAGAATTTTGCCTATAGGGGGGGTAAAAGAGAAGGTACTGGCCGCGTATCGGAACCAGCTTGAGGCGGTACTGATGCCGGAAGAAAACCGAAAGGACACCGAGGAGCTGCCGAAGGAGGTGAAATCACAAATAGAATTTCACTTCGCCTCAACAATAGATGAGGCACTTAAATTCCTCTTTTCCAGGACTGATCGTCAGAAGAGCGACAATCGGCAATAGGGCCGCACTACGCGGCATGTGAAACTAATTCTAAAAATTACTTGATTTGGCATACCACTACCGCTATAATTGAACTGAGATTGGAACAGAAGGAGGCTCCTTTGAAACGAAGGGTAATTTTACTAACACTACTGATTTTTATTCTGCTAGCCGGCTTTACATATGCCGAACAATCCGAATATTACGTAAAGTCTGTTCCTATCGCCAAGGTATACATGCACAACCTTGGATACAGGATTGTATATCAAAAAAGCGACCTCAACTTCGGCGTTTTTTACGTGCCGGAGCAATGGTTCGATATGCCGGCAAACAGAGAAGAGGACCCAAAGGCTGAGCTTATTATGGCTCGCAATGACGCCTATCCTTACTTCTCTATCTTCTGGGAAGAAGGAGAATTTAGTCATATAAGGCTGTACCTGCATAAGAGTTTGAACCATCTATCTTACGGTGATTTAGACAACCCGGAAAGTTTCGATGACCAATTCAATGTCGAGACCCTATCGATAGAGTTCTAAGGCTGATACAGCATCAGAGTCTTGACATCCTCAATTTACACTGTCCGTATGGCGCGGAATAAGAGAAAATTATGAACACAATACCACAGCATATTCTGGACGCCCTTGAGCAGTGGAATGAGTATATCCTCATTGGCCACCGCGAACCCGATGGGGATTGCACCAGTTCGGGGCTTGCTCTCAGTTGGTTCTTAGAACGCAGAGGAAAAACCTGCCATTTAGTTTCCCCCGGCCCCTTCCAGCGTCCGGAACTCAATGCTTTAAGCGCCCACTTTGCCGCCCATGTACCAAAGAATATAAATAGGGACAACACCGCGGTAATCATTTTAGATTGTTCAACCCTGGAAAGAATTGATTATATAGCAGAGGAGATTGAGGGGCTTCCGGTAATAGTTATCGACCATCACTCCTCGGGGAGTTCCTTCGGCGACCATCGGTTTATCGACGATACCGCGCCCTCGGTTACCTTCATG
Source organism: Spirochaetaceae bacterium (assembly GCA_041686355.1). GTDB lineage: Bacteria > Spirochaetota > Spirochaetia > DSM-16054 > Sediminispirochaetaceae > DSBN01. Next base: position 15,718 of record JAWLDZ010000030.1, on the reverse strand, counting down.
ATACTCCATATCATTGAAGCTGCAGGATTCAAACCAACCGAGGATGAGGCTCAGATTCTCCTGTTCGGTTTGGCTACGGACACCGGTTTTTTTCGACATCTCGGAGCCCATAGCCCCAAGACCTTCGAGGCAGTTGCACGGCTTTCCGCCGCCGGTGCAAACCCAAACAAGATTCATCGCCAAATGTATGGCGGCCGCCCCTTGGAATCAAAACAGCTGCTTGGACTGCTGATGCACAGGGCCCGTCAATACGCCAATGGTAAGGTCCTGATAACTTATGAAACGTTGAAGGAACAACAGCAATACGGAATTGAAAACCGCGATTCCGACAGCCTGTACCAGCAACTCCAGAGCATAGAAGGCTGTGAAGCAGTAGCCTTGATCCGCGAAGAAAAACCAGGTGAATGTTCCATCGGGTTGCGCTCAAATTTTTATGTCGATGTGGGTAAAATCGCCCTTGAGCTTGGCGGAGGCGGCCATGCCCGAGCGGCTGGACTTACTTGGCAGGGAAGCCGTGAGGCCGCCGAACAACGTATCCTCCCCCTCCTTGAAGCAGCTGTACATACAGTACAGCTCTAGGGTGGTGCGGATCCACCGAAACGCGCCACTTTAGTTACAACACCAGATGAATTGTAAATAAATGTAAATTTCCCCTTTTAAAAGCTCCATTTTATCCGCTTTACCCCGCCCATGTTTGGCACATAAATTGCAATAACATACTCCCAAGTCATTACATATAACAAGGAGGGGGTGTATGTATGCATCACAACTTACTGCTCTAGTTATGGAGGGGCAGGACGACCCCTCTCAAATCCAAAAGGCGGAATGGGCGGTTGCCTGCTGGATATATAAAGAGCTGCACCACAAGTTTCAACTTGATCCAGATGAGGCGGGCAACTTTTTCTGTGACTTTTACCCAAAAATTCGTAAACTTATTCTGCAGTTTGAGAATCGTGGATATCCCTTCGAGGCCTATCTGTATACCACTTTACGGTGGCAGGTATTAAGTTATAAGAAGAAACTGGGCCGTGAGCGCCTTGAACGTCAACTCTCTACCTTCGAACCCTTCTGGGATGTCCATCAGGAGGAACCGCTCTATCCGGATTATTCGCCCTCTCACATCCCGAAGGAACTGCACAACTCGTTCTCCACTTTCCGCAAGCGTCTCATTTATGTCGCCCTCCGGGAATCGGAATACCTGGATCACAGCCTGATCGAGGCCATCGTCCATTATACGCACATTGATCGCCGGTGGTTTTTAAACTGTGTAATGGCGCTGCGCCGTAAGGTAGAAGATCGGAAGCAGCGTCTGGAAAAGGCTCGGCTGTACCACAACATCTGTTTTTACCGTTACTACATCATTCAGCTGCAGATCCAAAACTGCAACTCTCCGGCCCAAGCACAGCTCTATCATCGCGAGCTTCTTAAGGTACGCCGTCGTTTACGCAGGGTCTCACTGCAGCTGCAGAAGATGCATGTCCACCCTACCAACCGGGAAATAGCGGAGGTACTTAACATTCCAAAGGGCTCGATAGATTCGGGAATCTACTATGTACTTGGCAATGAATCCGTCGATCAGCAATCAGCCGCCTGAGGTTCCGTCGGTTTTCCTCACCCAAAGCTGGACGGAGGCCCGGCTTTTTATTATGCTGTCGGTATGGAAATTTTGGTGGCAACGGAAAACACACATAAATTAAAAGAGCTGTCCGCAATTTTTGCCGGTCACACTCTTCTCACCCCCCATGAAAGGGGCATTGAATACTCCTTTGAAGAAACCGGCGAAACCTTTCTGGCCAACGCTCAGGGTAAAGCCCTGGCCCTCTACGAACAGGCGGGCAGTCCGGTTATCGCCGACGATTCCGGTCTGGTAGTACCTGCTCTCGGCGGAGAACCGGGGGTATACAGCGCCCGCTACGGCTCGCCTAAGGGCGGCCCGAAACTCGATACTCCGGACCGCAACCGCTACCTGCTGGACAAAATGGAGGGAATCACCGACCGACGCTCTTTCTTTGTCTGCTGCATGGTGCTGGTCTTAACTCCCGAACGTTTTTTCGTAGCCCAGGAGACCCTGCCGGGGCGGATCATCAGCGAGCCCCGCGGGAGCTACGGTTTCGGCTACGACCCGCTGTTCTACCTCAACGAATACAACCAAACCGTCGCCGAACTCCCGGAGGCCGAAAAAAACAAAATCAGCCACCGCGGCCGGGCGGGAATCCGCCTCCGCGCCGTACTGGATTCACTTTAAAAACAACGTCAGAAACAACGCCGAAATCAATTAAAGGATAAAAATTATGCCAGAAAACCAAAACCGAATCCCCGAGCGCCACGAAGTCCCCGACGAATACAAGTGGGACCTCTCCAAACTCTACCCCTCCAACAAGGAGTGGGAGCAGGGCCTCAAGGACCTTGAGCAGCGCATCGAAGGGGTGCAGCAGTTCCAGGGCAGCCTCGACCGCTCGGTGGCCCAGCTCAAGCAGTGCCTCAACTACCTGAACGAAACTGAAATGCTGGAAGAGCGGCTGGGCTACTACGCCCACCTGCGAACCTCCGAAGACGTGGGATCCAGTGCCCACCAGGAGCGCTTCGCCCGCTACATGCAGGTAGCCACCCGGCTCTCCGCGGCCACCAGTTTCTTCACCCCCGAAATCCAATCCATCCCCGAACAGACCATGCAGCAGTACCTGGCCTCCCCGGAGCTGGAAGACTATAAAATCATGTTGGAAAAACTTTTGCGCTTCAAGGAGCACGTGCTCTCCCAGAAGGAGGAAAAACTGCTGGCCCTGCAGGCCGAAGCCCGTCAGACCCCGGGAAAGGCCTTCTCCGCCCTGACCAACGTAGATTTCGACTTCGGCCACATCGACACCCCCGAGGGCCCCAAACCTCTCAGCCAGTCGACCTTCAGCTCCTTCATGATCAACCCCTCACGTCAGGTCCGCCAGTCCGCCTACGAGCGGCTTTATCAGGTCTACGGCAGCCATGTAAACGGCCTGGCTGCCCTGTACGACGGCAGCGTACAGGACGACATCTACCGCTCCCGGGTACGCGGCTACGACTCGGCCCGGCAGATGGCCCTGTTTCCTGACAAAGTCCCCGAGAGCGTCTACGACAACCTCATCTCCGTGGTCCACGAAAACCTGCCCAGCCTGCACCGCTACTACGAGCTGCGCCGCGAGGCCCTGGGGCTTCAAAAACTGGCCCACTACGACGTCTACGTACCCATCGTAGGCGAGGTAGAAACCAACTACCCCTACGAGCAGGCCGTAGATACCGTCACCGAAGCCCTGCATCCCCTGGGCGAGGAGTACCAGAGCACCCTCAAGCAGGGGCTCCTGGGCGGCTGGGTCGACCGTTACGAGAACCGGGGCAAACGCTCCGGCGCATTCTCCGCCGGCAGCTACGCCGGCGACCCCTACATATTGCTCAACTACCAGCCCACGGTCCTGCGCGATGTATTTACCCTGGCCCACGAAGGGGGCCACTCCATGCACTCCTACTACAGCGCCCGCAACAACCCCTTCGCCCACTACAACTACACCATCTTCGAAGCGGAGGTCGCCTCCACCTTCAACGAGCAGCTCCTGGCCGAGCACCTGCTCGCCCACGCGGACAAGCAAAAAATGCAGGCCTACATCACCAACAAGCTGGTCGACGACTTCGTGGCCACCATTTTCCGGCAGACCATGTTCGCCGAGTTCGAGCACAAAGCCCACCACATGGTCGAAACAGGCCGGCCCCTCACCGTCGACTCCCTGCGCGCCGCCTACCGCGAACTGCTCCGCCGTTACTTCGGCCCCCAGGTCGAACTGCCCGAGGCCGCCGACATCGAATGCCTGCGCATCCCCCATTTCTACCGGGCCTACTACGTGTATAAATACGCCACCGGCCTCTCCGCCGCCGTCACCCTTGCCGCCCGCGTCCTCACCGGCGGCCCCCGGGAGCGCCGCGACTACCTCGCCTTCCTCAAATCCGGCGGCAGCCGCTACCCCCTCGAATCGCTCCAGCTCGCCGGCGTCGACATGAGCTCCCCCGAGCCCATCCGCAGCGCCATGGACAACTTCAGCCGCCGCCTCCACCAGCTCGAGCAGCTCATTCTTTAACACCCCGGCGGCCGTGATCAGCCGCCGGACCAGCGCCTCAGGCCGCCCAGCCCGGCTTGCACTCTTACAGCCCTCGCTCTTTTGCTTTGTGACCATTCTGCAACGCTTTTGCCACGCCCCTCCCGTATAATTCAGCCATAACTATTTTTCAAGGAGGGTATTATGAAAAAAAGAGTAGTGGTAAGTGCCTTGGCGATGCTGCTGATCTTGGCTTCTGCCGTTGCTTTGTGGTCTCAATCGAGTCGCTTCTCTACCGCAGATAATCCCGATTGGGCGCTTAAGCAGAGAATAGCCGACTGCAGGAGCATTAAAGCGGTCTGGAACGAATACTGCCAGGCAATCCGGAACAACGATCCCGAGAGTTTCCTCTCGCTCCATGAAGAGACTGCTTACAAGATGCCGCCGAACCAGCCTATGTTCCAAATTAAGGACATAGCCCCCACTATAGCCATAGCATGGAATAAAAGCCGCCAAGACAATCAAATCGACATGCGCATCAACTGTCAGAATATTGAGGTAGAAGGCGACTATGCCTGGTCGATGGGAACCTACCAGCAGATTATCACCCCAAAAAACGGCGACTCCCGCAGCGTGTTCGACGGAAAGTTTCTAACCGTCCTTCACCGCCAGCCTAACGGCAGATGGAAAATTCAGTACGACGCCTTCAATTCCAATAAACCGCCGTCGATCTAGCTTCCTAAAATATAAAAAAAGAATACAAAAACAGCGGGGGCCGAGGGCGGCTTCCGCTGTCCTCGGCCCCCCACAGTCCACATCAACCGGGAGCTCTACTAATCTTCTTCAAAGCTGCCCAGCAGCTGCTCAAGATGCTCGGACTCTACCGCGCTGCCGGCTATCAGATCCAAAAACTGACTCTCCAGCAGCTGCAGCTCCTCCCCGGCCCGCTCGGCAAACTTTTCAATACCGATTTTACTGGGGGTCGTATCAAACCGGTTCTTGATCATATTCACACTAATAAAAATCGGCACCCAGCGATACATCTCCAGGGCATCCGGTACGGGGCGAACACCTGTCTTTTTCACCGCCCCCAGCCCCTCCCGAATCGCCTTAATCATCAAGCGCAGCACATCCCTCCGTGCCGCCAATCGGTCCAGTGTCCCTCCTGCAAACTCAAGAGCCGCCAGCATCGGCAGACGCACCAATGCCTGGCTTAAAAACACCGCCTCCATCGACTCTGCATGATGCACGGGAATCCCGGAACCACTCAACACCAGATAGGCCGCCTCGTTTTTTTCTTTTCCCGGATTCTCCGGAGTCTTGCCGCGCAGCCGCCCAAGAGTAACTCCCCAGGGCTCGCTATCATCATCTCCACGCTCGCAAAACTCCACCACAGCTCCCGACTCATCCTGTTGAAGCACCGCCGACATCCCGGGAAAACCGAACAAAACCCGTTCCACCCCCAGTTTTTCAGCCCACTCGCCCATCCCGCTTACATAGCTGCCAACCATCAACACCGGAGTTTCGGCCCCCGAGGCATCTAAAACTTTTTTTATAAGCGGCAGGGCTGCCTCCACTTGATGTTCCCGCAGAGCCACAATCAGCATATCCAATGCCCCCGTATTCTCATCATCCAGCACCGGCAGATTCGCCCTCAGCACCTGGCCGGTCAGCGCATCCTTCAGCCGCAGCCCTTCCCTGGCAATCCGGTCAGCTCGCTTGCCACGGTCAAGCAGCATCACCTCATGTCCGCCGGAATCCAATTTATATCCAAAATAACTGCCCAAGGCTCCAGCCCCGATTATCCCAATCCGCATTCCCCTCTCCTTCTACCCATCCAAATACTTCAAAATAATCCGCCACTCATCCAGCTTATCCTGCCAGCGCTTATGCCGCCGGGTTGGGATGGGACTGCTGGAGGGCAGCCGCAGGAACTCCAGCTGCTCAGAAAAATCCGCGGCAATCACCGCCTTGCCATACAATTCCTTCACACCACGGTAAAAGCCCTGCTCAGCCTTCCTCCCGTTAAACACCACCAGGCGAATGCTCGGATACTCTCGCAACAGTCCCGGCACATCATTCGGTTGTGCCTCCCGAATCGACTGGTCCAGGCTCCCCTTTCTCCGACAGCTGTTAAACGCATCCCACACCGCAATCCCCCCCTCACACAGCACCGCTGTGCGCCCCTCATAGCTCTCCGGCATCGGCCGCTCGAGCAGCTCAGCCATAATCCTCCAAAAGTGATTCTGCGGATGCCCGTAATACTGGTCTATTTCTAAAGATTTCACACTCGGCATACTCCCCAAAATGAGCACCCTCGGCTGATCGCCGATAATTGGCGGAAAGCCGTAAATCAACTCAGCAGAATCTCTTTCAACTGCCATTAGCCTCCCCTTCCCCCTCTCGCAGCTCAATCAGCTTTTTTCCGGCCGTCATGGCATCCTGCAAAAATTCTCCGTCTGTTTTATGCCCGCTGTGCCGAATCGAACACTCCAGACACAGTGGCTTGCGGTACCCGGCAGCATCAAGAATACCCATCACCCGCTGCCACTCAATATTTCCCCAAAAGGGCGGGAGGTGAGCATCCTTGTTGCCGAAGTTGTCATGCAGATGCAAAGCCGCAAGGCGGCTCCCGCTTCCCTGTCCCCCCATATCCACTAGCTGCTCCAGTAGGTCCAGACCGTTACCGGCCATATTCCCGTGCCCGGAGTCGTAGCAGATTCCCACAAACTCGGGGGGATACTCTGCACACAAACCCATCATGGCCTCCATATGCCCGGGGGTCGGCAAGTTCTCAAGGGCCACTCTCACCCCGGCTTCCCGAGCAGTAGATTCTAAGTCATCCAGCGATCTGCGGGCAGGATTCATCCAACCATCCCCCGCAGTAAGACGTCCCTCTGGCAAATGCAGCACCACCGCATCGCCCCCCAGCTCCGCGGTCATCTGGATCCGGTTTTTTATCTGTCCTACTCCAGCCCGCCTGCGCAGTTCAATCGGTGAACTCCAATCGGAAAAAATACCCACCGCCCCATGCAAATCGATCATTTTCAGTCCATGCCTCTCCAGCATCTCCCCGATCCTTCGTACTTCCCGCGGCCGGTAGCGGTGCTCTCCCAGCCAATGATGACACCAGTGCACGCCGATAAATCCAACCTGCCCTATGAGCCGCAAGTAGGGCTCTGGGTTTCCGGTGGAGCGGGCATAGTCGGTAGTGATGGTTAAGTTAGGCATGGGGAAAGGATAAAGCAACATCCCCTCCCTGTCAAAACAGTTGTTCGAAGCTTGGTGCTATTGCCGTAGTGCTACTGAATTGCCTTTTTCCACACCCCGTAATTGCGGTTTTACAAATATACATCTGCCTAAAATGAACAAATGCCAAATAAAAATTTACAGCACCAATCTTCGTACAACTTGATTGACAAAAGTGCTGCAATCATGTAAATTAGCCACGATCAATAAGCTGCTGCAGTGGTGGAATTGGTAGACACGCTAGCTTGAGGGGCTAGTGGGCATTGCGCTCGTGAAGGTTCAAGTCCTTTCTGCAGCACTATAATTACTATGGATTATAAACCACCCTTGGATGAGTTGGAACCGGAATTGAAGAAGCCGGCCTAAGATATTTCAAAGAACACGTAATCTATGTTGACACAGAGCGCTTAATGCTTTTACTATAACAACCTACCATTCACATTGGAGGAAGGCTTGCACATAGATTGGTTATTCATCCGGCGACTGCATGCACCGGCGTTTGCCGCAGTGGTTGTGCTCTGTTTGGCTGCCGTACCGGCTTCCGGGCAGAACGATATAGACTTTGCTGAGCTCGAAACGATTCGTCCTGATCTGGACAGCGCGCTATCAGAAGTGGAAACGGGGGTTCGGATTCATTCTGGAAGCTTGATCGGCGGATTGCTCTTGCCGCTCGCCTGGCCTATCGGTACACCTATTGGATCCCATATGACCCTACAGGGTGCACAGTCCTACCGAGATAGTGTTTCAGATGTGTTTGGTGAGTCTCCCCTTCCCGATCTCCGCGGCGCGCGTGGGTGGCACATTGCCGGTATTGTCGGCTACGGCACCGCCACCGTTGCCTTTGGAACCATAGCTGTGCTTGCATTGACTCAATGGGGAAACCCAACTGATCTGAGTTTGGAGATCAACATAGCCGGTACCATACTCGCCGGCGGCTTCGTTCTGGGCATGGGCGGTACAACCTACGCCACCTGGCGGGCCCGAAATACAACGCTGCGCTTTGATCGCATCCTGGGCTCTACGGACTAACCGGACATGGTGCCGTTGCGCTGCGGAACCTCCTCTGCAGTCTTCGCCTCGCCTATCAGCGTAATACCACTCTGCTTTTCAATAGGTTTGCTCAGTCCGTCACGTATTAGCTCACGATCATCGGCAATTACCACTTTAATCATATCGTTGTACCCCATGCTCAGAGATCGGAATTGTGAGATTCACTGTTGTCCCAGTGCCGTGCTTACTTACTATATAAAGAGTTCCAGCACACTGCTTCACTCTCTCCTTCATTCTGATAATCCAAAACTCATATCCCCTCTATCTCATCTACATCAATACCGTATCCGATATCTCTCACCTCTATTGCCAAAACCCCGTTTTTAATTGCAGTTTTAATATTAACTTTAGTCACCTCGCTGTTCAGCACCTTCTTATATGTGAAAAGTTGGATTTACTGTGAAAGACAGAAGCGGGACATTTCTAAATGTACCCTGAAATAGAGGGCCGGGAGTATGCCATAATTTTTTCTACATTTTGTCGATTTTTACTAATTATGTCATTGAACACCTGAAGTTTTTTTCCTATCATTGGTCGGAGCAAAACGGCATCGGTCTTAGGAGTAATCAGATTGGATAAATTACTGAGTAAACTTAAGTACATAATAATAGTCTTACTGGCCATTATAATGATCTATATTTTTTCAACACAATATATAAATATTATAGAAGTAGTAAAAGACAAGTTTAACAGTCAACAGCAGCTGGTGGAAAAAAATATTCTGCAGACGGTAGATTATATAAATAATGCGTATAAGATTGCCGAGCAGCAATTAAATCAGGAAATGAAGGAATACTCAGAGCAGATGATAGAAAAATACAAAGAAAACCCAAATGTTATGGAATGGGATTTAGCTGAGCTGCAGGAGCATTTTTCCGATTATGATATTTATATTGTCAGTAAAGATTTAGAAATTATTAAAACTACTTATAAAAAAGATCTTGGCCTTGATTTTTCTAATTTTGGCAGTTTTGCTTCCGTCTTAAGAGATAGAATGGCTGGAAATGAGTTTGAAGTTGATAGATTGGATCTTTCCACTCAGGCAGGTGAGATTAAGAAGTACAGCTATATGCCAAGTCCGGACAATCAATATTTATTTGAACTCAGTGTCAGTATTGACGAGAAGTTTCCCTCTTTTCAGAGTTTGAATCTATTTAAAGATGCTACTTCTTTAACTCAAGAATATGAGATGGTTGAGGACATAGGCTTTTATAGTGTAGAGCCGCTGAATTACGGAGTTGCTAAACTTAGAAACAGCACACAGCCATATTTGAACCCGGATGTTCCCGAATTTGAAGAGGAACTGGCCAGACAAGCAGTTATTGATAATACCATGCAGAGAGGCACAAAAAATACTGAGGGAATACAGCAAAGCTATCGATTTTTTCCAGCATTAATTAGTGATAAGAAAAATGGGCAAGGCTGGAATTCTTATGTAGTTGGCATTGTCTATAATGATCAGGTGATGCAGAAAGAGATGCTAAAGCATAGGAATTTGTTTTTGGTAAATGTTATTTTAATGGCTGTGCTATTTGTCAGCTTCATTACTGTTGTAGCATATTTGCTCAAGTATTTTGAGCATCAGGCCCATCACGACAAATTAACCGGACTGGCAAATAGAAAATATTTTGTAGAAGAATTTAAAAAGTTAAAAAATAAAGCTAATTTTAATAAAGGTACTATTGGAGTTGTTTTTATTGATATAGATAAGTTCAAAGAAATTAACGATAGTTATGGACATGATACCGGTGATGAGGTATTAAAAAAAATTGCTTCTAGAATGGAAAATAGCTTGAAGGGGAAAGACTTAAAATCCAGAATGGGAGGAGATGAATTTGTAGTTGCTCTGACTGATTTATTCTCAAAAGAAAAAATAATAGAAGTAACAAACAGATTGATTATGGAACTTAAAAAACCATTATTCATTGATGGGAAGGAAATCCCTATCAGTGTCAGTGCAGGAGTGAGTTTTTATCCGGATGACAGCTACGAACTTGAAACTTTAATTAAAAATGCTGATTCAGAAATGTATAAATCAAAGCGAAAAAAGGATATTGAAAAATAGCAAAAGTGTGATCACCAAGCGGTACTTGCGTTTATTCGTTTTCACCTATTGAGGCTCCATTAGGTGATCGTTCATATCCAAACTCGGGAAACATCTCGTTTAAATAAAGCGAAGGACCTCTGCACTAGAGGCCCTCCGTATTTCTCAAATTATAGCGGTAGATTAACTCACACCGGACTGGATAGACTCGATTTCTCTTTCTCCAACGAGTTTTTCCATATCAAGCAAAATAATTACCTGATCCTCCAGTTTTCCTAATCCGGCAATATACTTATTCTGCTTCCCACTTTCATGGAAACTCGGGGCCGGATCGATGTTCTTTTCGGGAATATCCACTACTTCCGTGGCCGTATCCACAATAAAACCGATTGAGTAGCTTTTGATGTTGACCACAGTTATCACCGTGCGGTCATCAAACTCCTTTGAATCCATGCCAAAGCGCAGTCGCATGTCAATTACCGGTATCACATTGCCCCGCAGGTTTATCACTCCCCGTACGTACTCGGGCATATCCGGAACTTCTGTGATTTTCTGCAGTTCTATAATGTCGGTTACATGTTGTATGTCGATCCCGTAGGTCTCCTCTCCTATCTTGCACATGAGGAACTTGTTCTCTTGGATCTCATCATCGGTCTCATCAAAAAAATCACTGTCCTGCATTTCATTTTTACTCATATCTGCCTCCAGTGCCGCTCTTCATTGTTAAGGTATTCTTAGAATCGATCAAAATCATCATCCTCAAGGGATATCTGATCTTCCGGTTTTACCGGGGTAATCCCGGTCTCATTCTTTGACTTTTGGCCGCCTTTACCCCATCCGCCGGCAGTATTCTGCTGAGTCTTTTGTTGAGGTTTCTGTCGTTTCTGTGAAGAGACCTGTTGTTGATGCCCAAGGCTGTTCAAATGACTGCCCTGCGCAAGCAATCTCTGTCCGCCGGAGTAGCGGCTGTCCAGCGTAAACTGAGCCACCATGCTGCGAAGCTGCTGTGCCTGGCCGGCAAGCTCTTCTGAAGCAGATGCGCTCTCCTCGGCACTGGCGGTACTGGCCTGGGTAGCCTCATCGATCTGGTCAAGCCCCTCCGTAATCTGTTCAATGGCCTGGGCCTGCTCACGGCTGGCCTGGGCTATCTCCTCTAGGAAGTTGGCAACCTTTCCCGAGCCTTCCACAATAGCGGTGAGCTGCTGGGCTGTCGCCTCGGCCGCTTCGGTTCCCTGTTTTATATTGGTAACCGTATCCTGCACCATCTGAGTTGTTTCTTTTACCGAGTCAGTACTCTTCACCGCCAGGTTCCGTACCTCATCGGCCACTACGGCAAAGCCCTTCCCGTATTTACCAGCCCGAGCGGCTTCAACATTGGCATTGAGAGCTAAAAGATTGATCTGAAAGGCGATGTCATCGATAACCTTTACCACCTTGTTTATCTCATCGCTGGAGGCGTTTATCTTTTCCATACTCTCGTTGAGCTGCTTCATCTGGGCATTACCCTTCTCCGCGTCCTCGGTTGCCTGTCTGGCTATTCCGTGGGCCTCGGTGGCGTTTTCGGCGTTTTGCTTGGACTGGCTGTTTATCTCGTTGGTGGAGCTGGTAATCTCCTCAAGGCTGCTGGCCTGTTCGGTGGCTCCCTGGCTCAGGTTCTGACTGGCCTGGCTTACCTGGTCTGCCCCGCTGTTTACCTGCTCTACCGAACTGTTTACCTGGCCGAGCAGTTCGTTCAGCGCTTCTTTCATGGTAACCAGTGATTTACCAAGTACATCCTTATCGGAGGCTACGTCAATTTCTACGGAAAGATCTTTGTTAGCCACTTGCTCAACAATGCTAGCCTTGTAGCGCAGTGAGTCGACCATCTCCTTTACCGATTGATACACGCCTTTTATATTCTCATCCTTTATTTGAATATCAAGGTCTCCAATGGCTATCCTTCCGGCGATGTCTTCAATTACTGAGGGGTCAGCACCTAACTGTTTGAGTATGCTTCCGGTGATGAAAAGGGTCAGGAAAACACCCAGAATCAAGGCAACAATCGACACTGCTATGGCTATCATAATTGCCCTTTGGTTGGCTGCCTGAAGAGCAGGTCCCAAGCGGTCCTGATCGGCGGTAATTGAGGTAATAATCTGCTGACCTACCTCCGCAATATCCGGCCCGATCACATCCAAATAATTCGTCACATAATCGTTACGCTCGTAAATGATAGATACTGTTTCAGTGAAGTAGGTTTTGTACTTATCCTCACCTTCGTGTACTTCTCCCAGCAATGCACGCCTTTCAGTATTCTGTACTTCCCTGTCGAGTATTGCCAAGTTTTCATCAAAACTTTCCAATTCGGTTAGGACTCTCTGCTCATCCTCTTTGGTATTCGAATCGAGGAATTTGAATGCATACAAGCGTACCAGCATTATGTTTCGAAGGGCTAAACTGCTGTAATAGGCTGCCACCATGTCTCCATCTTCCTCTGCAGAGGTGAGAATCGCGGTCAGATCCTCTTCGATCTCAGGCCCCACCACATCCATTCCGTTTATGACCCTCTCATCACGCTGGTACTGGAGTTCTACTACTTGTTCAAAATACCCCTTATACGCTTTTAGCTCCTCATCGATTTTATCCACAAGGGGTATACGTTCGGGGTCTATAATGTCTTCCTGGGCAATCTCAACAAAAGAGGTAGTCTCCTCGTAATATTCATTGACTTCTTCTACCTCGCTTTGTTCTCCCCTAATGAGAAAGTCCTTCACATTCATCCGAACCATCAACATGTTCTCTTGTAGTTCATTTACCATGTTCGAATCAACTGCCCACTGTCTATACTGAATAAAATCAGTAGATGCCCGGTTCAGGAAATAAACTGCAACTCCGCTTACAAGCAGCAAGAGCGCTATCATCAGCACAAAGCCGCTTGTGATCTTGGTACGCATTTTCATCTGAGCCATATTCCTCTCCTTTTATGTTCCTTATTTCTTTATATTCATACTGCTAAGCAGTGCGATAACCTTATGAAACTCATTCGACTTATCGAAAAAATACTCAGCCCCTAACTCCATGGATTTTTTACGGTAATATTCGGTCACATGGTTTGTGAGCACAATTACCTTCACCTTCAAATGTTTCTCTTGTATGTAAAACAACACTTCCAAACCGTTGCCTTCCGGCATCTGCAGATCCAGTATAAGCACGTCAGGGTAGGTAGTATTGAGTATTTTAATAGTAGGTGAGATATCCTCAGCTTCGGTTATTTGAGTAATACCTTCTAATGGTGTGAGCAATATGATTAAATTTTTTCGTATTAAATTTGAATCGTCAGCTATCAGAACATGCATCTATTCAACTCCCGTATAGAGCATATTGAATAGTATGCAAAAAATATGTAGCAAAATTTATGAAGTTTATGTAGCAAATTTGCTACACAGTTCTAAGGTTCATCAAGATTATAGGTATCTACATAATGGATGAGATCAGTATTATTTTTGAGTTTAAGTTTCTCCATAATCCGTTGTTTATACGTATGTACAGTACTTACACTAATATTGAGTGAGCCGGCAATACTTTTAACTGCATCTCCGCTTCCTAACTTTGTAAGAATAAGGAACTCGCGGTCGGAGAGCCGGCTATGAGGAAGGGCTGCCTGCTTTTCTAAAAGCCCGGCGGCAAATCTTTCTGCCAATGCTTCACTTATATATCTGCCTCCGGCGGCTACTTTTCTTATCGCCCTCTCCAGTTCTTCCGGAGAACTTCCCTTTGTGATGTAGCCGGAGGCCCCGTTTTCTAAGGCCCTGACTGCATACCGCTCTTCAGGGTGCATGCTTAAAATAAGGATGTGCATACCGGAATAAGAATGCTTGATTTCTTTTAAGAGTTCTATTCCGTTTTTATCAGGCAGGCCTATATCGAGCAGAATAACATCACAAGTTTTAAGAGCAACGAGCTGCAGCAACTCTTCACCGGTTCTCGCTTCCGCTACAATCTCAATATCATCAATCCGCTCAATATACTGCTTCAATCCCCTTCGGATTAAATGGTGATCATCAACAACAATAACATGTATCACCCTTTTTATCCGTTAATAGGCAATTGCATATGTACTTCCGTACCAATTCCATTTTCACTTTTTACTGTCACAATCCCCCCGAACTGTTTGGCCCTTTCTTTCATTCCCACTAAACCAAATGAATCACGCAGATCCAAACTCTCCGGATCAAAGCCTATACCGTTATCTTTAATCAAGGCCTCGATTTTATCGTCATCTAAAAGTACTTCTATTCCCACTTCAGATGCGCCGGCATATCTGGCACAGTTTGTGAGTGCTTCTTGAACAATTCGATATATTGCAAGCGATTTGTTCTTATCTAATGTGCAGTCCCGCCTCGGTCCAATGAATGTGACCGGCAGATTGAGTTTCCTTTTAAATTCAGATACCTGCAAGCCCAGTGCTTCAATTATTCCGTAAGAATCAAGTACCACTGGTTTCAACTGCCATGATAGTTCTCGAGTCTTCTTAATGGTGTCCTCTATTGTCTCCTTCATTTCCCGGATCATCTCCTGAATACCAGCACATTCGCATGAATTTTCCACAGTACTAAAATCTCTTTCAATGATCGATAGGCCCATCTGTAGAGACGTGAGAGATTGTCCCAGTTCGTCATGGACCTCTTGAGCAATGAAGGCGTTTTGCTCTTCTCGAATATTTTGCTGATGTCGCAGCAACTCTTTATACTTGTTCTCACTCTTAATATGAGCCTGCTTACTCTCGAATAGCTTCATAGCCATATCAATAGTTGCCAAGATAAACTGCTCATTTCCGGGTACTTTTTGGATGTATCCATATTTTGTCATATCTCTAGTTGTATCAAGGGTGGCCTTATCGGTGTATGCTGAATGAAGAACTACCGGAATATCATACTTTTCATAAATCTTTTTTGTGACCGAAGGTCCATCCATCCGGCCTTTGCCAAGATTGATATCCATGAGAATCAAATTAGGAAGAACACCTTCATCTAATCTCTCAAGACAAGGCTCTCCATGAGGAAACATCTCAACAGTATAGTCATACTTTTCGAGAAACCTTTTCAATTGCTCATTGAGAATCATCTCATCTTCTACGAGGAATAACTTTTTGCGCATACCTTTAATCAGCCTGAAATTGAGTAATTTTATCCACTATTATCGCCTAATAACTATATTATGTAAAGAATAATAATTATCCGGTTCGAGGAGCGGCTTAAAAGGTCAGGACCCTACGATCCTCCTTATTATTGCAGCCTGCAATTCATTATACTTAAACATTAGAAAAACAATAATCATAAGT
>JAWLDZ010000029.1:2382-26320 GCA_041686355.1 Spirochaetaceae bacterium | reverse complement strand
CGAAACTCAACTGGCCGATCTGGACAAAATCAAGTACTGGATGCCCGTTGATTTGTATGTCGGCGGTGCCGAACATGCGGTACTGCACCTGCTCTACGCTCGATTCTGGCACAAGGTGCTGTATGACATTGGGGTCGTGAACACAAAAGAGCCCTTCCAGCGCCTGGTAAACCAGGGAATGATCCTTGGCGAGGGCGGGGTAAAAATGTCCAAATCCTTGGGTAACGTCATTAACCCCGACGATATCATCCGTGATTTTGGTGCAGATTCTATGCGCATGTACGAAATGTTCATGGGGCCGCTGCAGGTATCAAAAGCCTGGTCGACAAAGGGTCTGGCTGGAGTACACCGTTTTCTCGACCGTGTATGGCGGGTATCAGACCGGCCTGTGATTGATGAACAGCCGCCCAAACACTATCTGCAGCTGCTGCATAAGACCATTAAAAAGGTAACTGAGGATACCGAAGGGCTTGAGTTCAACACCGCCATCGCCCAGATGATGATTTTTATCAACGAAATTTTTCAAGAAAAGCAGATCTACCGTGCCCTGTGGGAGCCCTTTGTGCAGCTTATTTCCCCGTATGCTCCCCATCTGGGTGAAGAGATGTGGGCTAAGCTGGGCAACACTCCCTCAATCTCCGATACCCCCTGGCCCCAGTGGGACGAAGAGCTAACTAAAGAAGAAGAGGTGACGGTAGTCCTGCAGGTCAACGGCAAAGTTCGGGCAAAGGTAAACCTGCCCGCCGGCACCGAAGAGGAAACACTGAAGAAAACGGCCATCGAGAACGAACGCATAGCTCAATGGACCGGTGGAAAACAGGTTGTAAAAGTGATAGCGGTAAAGGATAAACTGGTAAACATTGTTGTTAAATAAAAGTGGTGAAATAAAGGTAGTCAAATAAAACCCCACACAGTAGTATCCAGCATTAACGAGCAGTAAAATTGGCGAGGCTGTCGCAGATATAGCGGCAGCCTCCTTTTTTATCGACATATATGTGGAGCTCTAAGCCACTGGACGGAGAGAAAAAAAGATGCCGCCCCGGATACAGACCGCTGAAGCGTACCGGAACCTGTGTGCCCGCTATATCCCCTATCTCACCTTCCGGGTCAACTTCAATAGTCCCTTGAAAAAAGATGTTCCCGGGAATCCATTCTTCGGCCGGCAGTTCTATAGAGATAGATGCAGTATTCATACTCCGTACATGCAGCCGGTTTAGTCGACCGCGGGCGATGGCCCCTTTCACTCTGTCAACATCGCAGTTCCATGGATCTCCATCCCCCTCCTTTTCCATCTCTGTAATCAAAGCCTCTACACAGACAGTGTGACAGCGTTCCGACAGCTGCCATAGCTCTTGCAGCAGCTCTACTGCCGGACCATAGCGGTACCGCAGTGGCAACTCATTGTTCGTGCCAATCAGGTTTAGTTGAATATGACTGGACACGCAAGCCCCTGCCGGGGGCAGCCGTCCCAGCGGGTAGGCCAATACCGGTACATTGTAACCACGCTGCACTTCAATCTCAGCTTCGTTTACTCCCGCCGGAAGAAAAAGTGTCTGAAAATCCCCATGCCTATCCGGATACACCAGACGGTGGGATACCGGAACCCCCGCCTCCTGCCAGGGCGAGTTCGGTATACGCACCTGAAGCCTTACCCTTGGCATCAAATCGAACACTGCACTGCAGCCGCTGATACATACAGACCAGAGGATGCACAGTGCAGCAGCTGTCAAAGGCCTCTTTCCCCTGAAACATAAAACGTGCTGCATTGCCCCCCCTGATAATAACTACAGGGGGGAAGGGGGCGCTGCTTCAGTTGTGCTAAAAATATGTAATATTTCTTATTCCTTACTTCAAAGATACCCGGCAGCCTGCAGCTGCTGTTTGTAGCGACTGCGAATTTGGATCAGGATGCGCTGGTAAGCCTCTGACTGGTAGTCCCGATAGGTCCACGGCAGGGCGGTGTACCCTTTACGACGGTATATGAGGGTAATCTCCCCAAAAATCCCATTGGCAAGGGGAATTCTTTGGGCATTATCCTTTGTGGAGGCCAGGATCAATTTCCCAAGCGAAAGCAGCCCCGGATCCAAATTTACCTTACGCTTCCCCGCTTCCAGAAACTCATTCTCCAGCCGATTCGTCCTTATCTTAAAGCTTGAAAGCTGATCAGGAGCAACAAGCTGCTCGAAAGAGACAAACAGGCGAAGGAGGTCCGACCCCATCTCCTGCTCATAATAATCGGTAAAGGTAAATGGGATCGCCTCGCTCCGGTAGTCTAGGGGCCCAAACTGCTCGGCAAGGGGTTTTTCAATTTCTCTTACACACTCAAAATGACTGCATAAAATACCAACTACTAATTTTTCCGGTGTGAAGGGCAGTATTTCTCCCATTTGCGTTCTCCTGTGTTGCTACAATCTCCAGTTTATATGATAATGTAGCTACAATGGAAGAGAATAGCGATTTTTTTCAGTCTTTGGAGACTGCCTTACAAAACTACCGGAGCTCTTTGGAGAGAAGAGAACTTCCTCAGCTAAAGGAGCAGTTCCGCTATTTCCACCAGTCCTTTCAGGCCTTGTACGACATTCTTCTGCGCAAGGGGCTGTTGGTAGAAGATCCTTATAAGCATGAATTGAAAATATCAGAAGTTACCACCCCTCCTACCGGACCAATGAAAGAGTCGGAGAAAAAAGAAGTAATTAGTCAGCGTCTTTCGATATATGATTCAATCTTAGAGTTTCTCAATAACTATTACCAGTTTAATCTTGATTATATATCCCTGCCCAATGTGAAACAGCTGGTTGATATTGTTACCTATATCAAGTGGAGTGCGTTCACTGAAACCAGTGCAAATCTTAACACCAAGGTCTTAGCAGAGGTAGTAAAGAGAGTTGCTCCTGGGCAGGAGGATCTGACAAACTCCATCTTGGAAGACAGTATTCGCCAATTGGAAAAAAAATCTAAACTAATTCTCGCGATCCTTAAGAAAATCACCGCCTACCAGCGGGAGCGTTACAAATACGATTTCCGCCTGCAGATGTTCAACGCAATGAACTTCAAAGCTGAAGCACTTGAAAACCGCCGTGGAGATGTCATTAAGGCCATCAAAGCCAAATTTAACCACTACATGAGTGGAACTGCGTATTACCCCGAACTCATTGAAGAGGTAATTGATGAAGAAACCGGTCCAGGGGCTGCACAACGCCGTATAGATACTCTTAAAAAACTGGAAGTTGAAAATAAAAAAGACGAGAACCAACAGCAAAAATCTTTCAAACCACTCTTACTTGAAGCTTATCGGATTCTTGCATCGGGCAGTACACCCCTTGAACAGGCAGTACAAAAGCTCAAATACAACAGCACGGTCATAGAGAATCGAAAAATCACGTTTAGCGAAAAGTTCCGCCGCTGGCTGCTGAATATGGTTCAAAAACAGGGTGATCAGCGAGTGTATGAAATTGAGTACATCGACCAGAAGACGGCAATGCCGAGAACCATGCGAGTAAATTTTGACCAGTTTGTGGATGATGCTCTAAAAAAATCGAGAGTAATTGCTGCGATGGGCAACCGCCTAAGCCCAACGTACCAGAAACTTGAACAGTCGAGCGAGGACAGGCTGTTTAAATTACTTTCAAACACCATCGAAGATATACAAAACTACCTGCTTAAACTTCCTGCACTGGACACCTACTTTAAAAGCGAAACTTCACGCTCCCAAAGAAGCCTAATAAAGGGAATCAAATTGGAGATTACCGCCCTCAAAAATGCAGTGGTAAAGGCCAACCAAAAGAAGCATGAATATGTATCCGGAAAGGAAGAAGAAGAGCAACTGAAGAAGCTCGGGGTAAAATCACCCGGATAGCCTCCGGATAGATGGACACTCAAGATGGAAAATGCAGAACGTTTACTCACCCTGCACAGAATAATGCCCCAACAGGCGCACATCCACCGCCGATTCAGACATCTTTTCTATTGCAGTATTCAGAACCGTATGGTCATCGGGCAGTTCCACCGCCACAAAAAACATATAGTTCCACGGCTTGCCCTGAATCGGTCGAGATTCTAATTTTTTCATATTTAAGCCGTAATCAGCCAGTATCTGCAGCACATGAAACAGGGCTCCCGGTTTGTCCTGGGTAGAAAAAACCAGAGCCGCCCGGTTGGGTGTTAGGGTGGTACGTGTCTCCTCTCGGGCTATAATAAAGAAACGGGTATAGTTACGCGGATTATTTTCTATGCCCTCTTTCAGCACTTCCATACCGTACACATTGGCTGCTTCACGCCCGGCAATTGCTCCCAGGCTAGGATCCTGCATTTGAGAAACATGGGCGACCGCCCCGGCGGTATCAAAAAATGGGATGCGTTCGATTTCGCGGTGGTCATCGAAAAAGCGGGAACACTGCGCTAAACCCTGAGGATGGCTGTAGACTTTTTTCAGGCCTCCCACTGAAGCACCCTTTACCGAAATGAGACTGTGTATAATGCGAATTTTTTGTTCGCCCACTACTCGTATATCCCTGTATTGCAGCAGAAGGTCCAGCACCTCATGCACAGTGCCCGCCAAAGAGTTCTCTATCGGCACAGCCCCATAGGCAACCTCGCCCTGAAGGACCGACTTAAACACCTCGGCAAAAGCGCCGCGGGGTTCCGCCGTATATCCTGGACCAAAAAAACGTTCCACCGCAGACTCACTGTAAGCTCCCCGCACCCCCTGAAAAGCTACTTTTCCGGCAGTAGCCGCTTCCCTGTCACTATCTCTAAGAGTACCAGAGGAAAGGCCCTGCCCAAGGGCTGCCTTACGCTCCGGTATGCGCTCCAGCTCTTTCTCGAGCACCGGGGCAATCGCCTCAATATCGCGCATGAGCCGCTCAAACTGTTCAGGATACAACGACTGGGGTCCATCGGACAGTGCCTGGTCCGGATGGGGATGCATTTCTACCATCAATCCGTCGGCTCCGGCAGCCACAGCCGCGAGGGCCATTGGAGCTACTTTACCCCGGATACCGGTTCCATGACTTGGATCCACTATAATCGGGAGATGGCTCAGCTTTTTTATTACCGGAATAGCCGACAAATCGAGGGTATTACGGGTATAGGTTTCAAAAGTCCGAATGCCTCGTTCACAGAGAATAACATCATCAGTTCCATGGGCCATAAGATACTCAGCTGCCATCAGCCACTCTTCAATAGTCGCCGATAAGCCCCGTTTTAGAATAACCGGTTTTGCCAACGCACCTACCCGCTTCAGCAGCTCAAAGTTCTGCATATTGCGGGCACCGATCTGGATAACATCTACATATTGGTCAAACATCTCCACATAGTCGGTTCCAATTATCTCTGTTGCCACAGGCATGCCATAGGCCTCACCGGCCTCTTTCAGCAGTTTTAAGCCCTCTTCTCCCAGTCCCTGAAAGGAGTAGGGGGAGGTCCGTGGTTTGAAAGCTCCGCCGCGCAGCATAACCGCTCCGGCCTCGTAGGCGTAGGCGGCGGATTCCATCATTTGTTCCCGGTTTTCTACTGCACAGGGACCGGTAATTACTGCAATACGTCCGCTTCCGATTCTGACCGGTCCGATACTGACAATAGTATCTTCTTTTTTTAACTCCCGGGAAGCTAACTTGTAGGGTTTAGAAATGGGTATTACCCGATCAACCCCCGGCAACAGCTCGACCTCACGAATATCCATTTGTACTCGTCCAACTGCGCCGAGGATTGTATCCTCTTCACCGACGATTTCACGGACCTTATAACCGTGTTGCTCTAAAAAAGTACGAGTCTCCTGTTTTTCCTGAGGGCTTATCCCCTGCTTCAGAACAATGATCATGCAGCTACGCTATTTAGTTCGCGTGTTCCTGTCAACTACATTAATCATGTTTTTTTCCGATTTTCCCCGGCTTAACTGTGAAAGAGGCCACTTTCAGTGAAGCCTCAAACTCCTGCTGCAGATGCTCACGGTAGTTCAGGATCTTATTGATATGCTCCAGTGTCATCCTCGGTGCACCCTGTTCATTCACACGTCTGGGGCCTGCATTATACATCGCCAGGGCGGTAACCTGGTTCTCGCCCTGTTCCAGACAGTACTTTAGATAGGCTATTCCGTGGACTATATTTTCCTCCGGATCAAAAAACTGGGGTTCCCGCAAGTTTGGAAAAGAGCGGTCATTGAGTTGGAATACGCCCCGGTCAATTGAACCCTGATTATAGTTTACCGCCTGCGGGTCAAACCGGCTCTCTACCCATGCCAAGGCAAAAGTCAAACTCACCGGAAGCTGGTGACGCTCACTCTCGCGTAAAATATACTCCGTGATTTTTGCTGAACCAGTCTGTCGTGTAAAGAAATCCTTAACTATCCCTCGATATGTGGGATCGGTATATATTTCATCTACATTATAAGATACCTGTGAATGGCTTGAGTCGGATAGTTCTATGCTGTTCATCATAGCTTCAGTCTGCTTTTCAGTCTGCGCGTGAGTCTGGCTGTTAGTCTGCGGTCCGGACTGCATAAAATTGCCGTTTATACCGGAAGAAAAGGCAAAAAACAAGGTAAAAGCAGCCAATAGTAGAATGAATAATCTTAAGCGACGTGCGATACGCCCCCTCCTCATGATAAAATTTCCTCATGTGTACACCACAAATATAAGAAATTTCAAGTCCATGAGGTAGCCAAAAAAGAATATTTTAACCAATATAGTTAATATATTATGAATTCAGCACTTGGTCTAGGCTGCTGGGCCTTTGGCGACAATTACTGGGCCTCCTCCGACTCAAGGAATTCCCACCGCGAATATGTACGGGTGATTCATGCTGCCCTGCGGGCAGGGATCACTCATTTTGATACTGCTCAAGGCTACGGCAACGGGGTTTCCGAACAAGTCACAGGACAGCAACTGCGTAAGGATCGCCGGTCTGTCAGCATCGCCAGCAAAACCTACCTCCGACCCGCCTCTACCGTAGAGCAGGGGATTCAGAAGAGTCTCCGACGCCTCTGTACCGACTATATCGATATTTTCTACCTGCACTGGCCAAAGCCGTCCCAGGATCTGCGACCGCAGATTGAAGCCCTGGAAAGGGCCCGCCGGAAGGGTTACATCCGCGCCATCGGACTGAGTAATTTTTCTGTCCCGCAAATAGAACCTCTTCTGTCCGCAGGACAGATCGACTATTGCCAGTTCGGTTACTCCCTCCTGTGGCGCACACCGGAGGTGAGCCTCGTACCGTTCTGCAGAAAACACAATATCAATATGGTAAGTTACAGTTCTCTGGCCCAGGGCCTGCTGGCCCATTCTCCCGATTGGGCCGAATCCCTGCCGCCGGATGATCCCAGACGCCGACTGCTGTTAATGCAGCCGGATGTTTTTCTCCGCCTGCAGCTGATACTACAGCAGCTCTGGGCCTACAGCCGCGAACTCGGAATTACCGGAGCCCAACTCGCCCTGGCATGGAACCTGTCCCGCCCGTGGAACCGCTATACCCTGTTTGGAACCCGTAAGCCTAGTCAAGTTGAAGAATGTTCCCAAGCCGCTGGTATTCACCTGCCCCCGGAGCTTATTAATAAGATAGACGCACTCACCGCCCCTTTGCTACACTTGTGGCCTGAGTCGGAAAATATCTTCGGCCATAGGCCTTAAGGAGCTGCTGTGCGTGTACCTTCCCACACCGCTGCCGCAGAAATCGAAATTAAAGGGTCCCGCTTTATTGCCCTGGCAAGCCGCGTAGATTCAGCAGAAGAGGCCAAAAAAGAACTTAAGACGGCCTGGGAAGCACACCCCCAGGCCAACCATATAGTGTACGCCTTTCAAGTTGGCAAGCGGGGGGACCTCTTTGGACTGAGTGACGATGGAGAGCCCCACGGAACCGCCGGTCGGCCGGTACTAGAGGTCGTCAAAGGCAGTGGAATAAGCAACCTGCTGATTATGGTGGTCCGCTACTTCGGCGGCACCAAATTGGGGACCGGCGGGCTGGTAAAAGCCTATACCAGCGCTGCTCAGGAGGTCTTAGCCACCCTTCCCACCGAAGAGCTCATACAGAAACGCCGTTTTTTCATTAGCCTTCCCTATTCCCTCTATGAGCGGGTCCATAAGCTGCTGCAATCTCACGGGGCAGAAATTGAGAACGAGGAATTTTTGACCGAGGTCAGCCTTACCGGAAAACTTCCCCTGCGCGAAGCCGAGACAGTCCAGCATGCTCTGCTCGAATTATCTGCCGGAGAGCTTGAGTTAGAATTTCTTGAAGAGAGTATGTAGAAGACTCCAGATGAGTCTCGGGTACATAAATTACCAGGATATACATTATTTTACCTCCGGCAATCGATATAAAAAACCACACCACTCCTCATAAAAATCGGCTAACGATTCATAGCCCGGCGGGGCATCTCCGCTGATCGGAAGCACCAGACTCACCTGCAGATGATCCAGCGGTTTGAGAGTCCCCATAAAGTTCCACTGACCAGTCACCGGCTCATAATACTCTACAATGGCTGCCTGACGCCCCAGTGAAGGTCCATCCATGGAGCAGGTATTCACTATTCCGTCGTTCTCCCACCACAGCTGGGGTTCGGAATCGATTGCATCAGGAAGCTCTTCGAGGGCTCCCATATAACGGGCGAGAGGATGCAGTAACAAACTCATGCCCCCCATAGGAACATGATATCCCTCCTCATCTGCAGGCATGGTACGGCTGGTTGCCCAGGAAAAGTAGTACACATCCCCTTGAGTTGAAGTCCTTTCATTCAGCCGCTGTGCTCCCTGGAGAGACAGATCGTAGTAACTAAAATCCTCAGTCTGCTTCCAAAGGTCCTCATCTATCACCCGTCTCACAAAACCTGCAAAGGACTCCGTCGGCTCTTTCAGCGTGCTCCAATGCTGCACATGCAGCTCAATCAGCGGGTCCTCCTTTTTTAAACTGGAAGAGGCCACAAGTCGGGTAAATATCTTTTGCAGCAGTCCGGATTTGCTATACCGTGTGGTAAGGGTCGTCCCGTCATGGGGAGTGGCAATGGTCGAAACACTGCTCACCCAGGAACGACCGCCGGAAAACAGCTCCGAGAGCTCCTCTGCCCGGACATCCCCTCCGACCCCTCTATCGCTTGCCTGGGCTGCGGCAATTTCAGCCGGATCGCCCTGTGCCAGTAATTCTGTCAGCAGACGAGCCGTCTGCCCGCCCATGCTGTGTCCGACCAGATGCACAGAACGAGGGCGCCCCGTCTCCTCTTCAAGGCTCCCCCATTCGGGATACACCCCGGAATAGTACTCACCATAGCGGGCATGGCCGTACTTTTGTGAATGCGCCTCCCCGTAATCCACCACTCCCCCCTTAATAAATGCGTACAGCTCGCAGGCACGGTCCCAGTTAGAAGAAACCGGCCCAACTTCTGCGGTATATACATCGAAACCCGAGCTTCGAAGCCGCTTCTCTAAATCAACCGTTCCCCCCCAATAGGGGAATCTGAGCCCCGTCTCAGAGTTAGAGCCGTAACCCATAAAGCCGTGCACAAAAATTATGGGTCGCTTCAGTGGCTGTTCCAGAGGCCTCTTGCCTGCCTCCGGAGCATCGGTCAACTTCGGGTTGAGTCTATACGCAGCTCCGGCCTTTGAGCCTTCAGCCGAGTCGATTCCGGCACATGCGGACAGCAGCAGAATTAAAATAGAAGCAAAGATCAACAGAAACTTAAATTTCATATTCCTCACACTTACTCATATAGGCTTTAGATTATTAATAAATTTACCATTGTCAACCTGCTCAAGCTGCGCAATAATGGCATGGTAAAGGAGATAATATTATGAAGGAAAGAATACTAGTAATTAACCCCGGATCAACATCCACTAAAATTGCAGTTTTTGAAGCTGAGCAGGAGATCCTTAACGAGACTATTCGTCATGATGCCGATGAGCTAGCCCAATTTGACAGTATAACCGATCAGTATGATTTCCGCTCAAATATCATTCAGGAAAGCTTAAAATCCGAAGGTATCGAGCCCAGCAGCTTCGACGCGGTAATCGGCCGGGGAGGGCTTCTAAAGCCCATCCCCGGTGGAGTCTGGGCGGTAAACGAGCGTATGACCGAAGACCTTCGGGCAGGAGTAAGCGGCCAGCACGCCAGCAATCTGGGCGGACTAATTGCCCATGAAATTGCTCACACATCTCAAGCACCCAGCCTTATTGCCGATCCGGTGGTGGTGGATGAATTACAGCCCCTTGCCCGTATCTCCGGACATCCGGAACTGCCGCGGATATCAATATTTCACGCCCTGAATCAAAAAGCAGTCGCACGCAGGGCAGCTGCAGAAATGGAAAAATCGTACGAACAGTCCAATTTAATTGTAGCTCATATGGGAGGGGGCATCTCGGTTGGCGCTCATAAAAATGGAGAAGTTATTGATGTAAATAACGCATTAAACGGAGAAGGCCCTTTTTCTCCGGAGCGCTCCGGCACCCTGCCTGCGGGACAGTTGGTAGAGCTCTGCTTCTCCGGTAAATATACACAGAAAGAGATTATGAAAATGCTCAAGGGCAAAGGCGGTTTTATGGCCTATCTCGGCACCTCCGACGGACGTGAAGTCGATCAACGGGGACAAAAGGGGGAAGAGCTTGCGGAACTTGTCTTTCAAGCTATGGCGTATCAGGTAGCCAAAGAAATCGGGGCTCTGGCAAGCGTGTTCTCCGGCCGTCTTGACGGGATAATCCTCACCGGCGGACTGGCCTACAACGATCGGCTTACCACTCTTATCAAAGAAAGGGTTGAGTTCATCAGCCGGGTTCTTATCTATCCCGGCGAAGGCGAAATTGAAGCCCTGCGGGATGCGGCCCTGCGAGTACTTCGCGGGGAAGATGAAGCTCAGACTTACAACTAAGCTCAATATATTGATATCACGCCGGAAATGTCTTATCCTACCATAGTGGGGGAAGGGCATAATGTTAGTAGAAGCTGAAATTTGGACAGTCGCACGTACCGACCAGGGAAATGCCGTATTAGTACGCCCGCTTGGAGCTGAGCTTGCAGTTCCTATATTCATTGGACAATTGGAAACCCAATCTATCCTTATAGGTATGGGTAATGTTCCTATGCCCCGCCCTTTGACCCACGACCTATTTCTTTCATTGCTCAAAGAGCTGGAAGTAGAGCTGGAGCGTATTGAAATCACTTCCCTCAAAGAGGGTACCTTTTTTGCCAAACTAATTTTATCCAAAGCTGATACCTCCCTTTCAATTGATGCCCGGCCTTCGGATGCAATGGGTATAGCCGTGCGCCACAAATGCCCTTTATATATTGAAGAGGCGGTAGTTGACGAGGCGGGAATCCCCCTCAGTTCCATTAGCGAACAGCCCATCGAGACTGACGTTGACCCTCTGAAACAAGAGAAGGAGGAGCTCCAGCAAAAGCTCGACCAGGCAGTAACGGAGGAAAACTACGAAGAGGCCGCCCGAATCCGTGATAAAATGAAAGAACTCGAAGATAATAGTTGATAACCCTTCAGTAGGCGTTGTCTCTGAGGAGCATCCATGCAGTATTCATTCCAAAATTTCTATTTAAGCCAGTCAAAAACAAATCATGGAGGGCTGTCCCAGACACGTGTCTGGTTTCACATATCCCGTTTTTCACGCAACCTTTATCAATTTTCTGAGGCCCTTTTTTCTAAAGAGGGTCATGTAATCAGCACCGACCGAAAAGCGGTAGTCCAACTGGTCGAGGCCATCAACAAAAAAAGAAATGTAAACCGCTATCCCCAACTGAGAGCTTCTGCTGCAGAAGTATATGCCCTGGCGCTGTTGCACGAGATCTCGCACCATGTGGTTCATCTCTATATCGAGGAGCACGGCGCTAATATCTTTTCTCAGCTGGAACAGCATCTCAGAGAAGAGCTTGGTGATGCGCAAGTCGAAGATACCCTCACAGCGATGATCGACCATTATCCCCCCGCTCCGGTATACAGCGGAGCCGAGAGTGCGGAGGAGCATCTGCACAAATCTG
The DNA here is from genome assembly GCA_041686355.1 of Spirochaetaceae bacterium. Classification (GTDB taxonomy): domain Bacteria; phylum Spirochaetota; class Spirochaetia; order DSM-16054; family Sediminispirochaetaceae; genus DSBN01. Next base: position 14,359 of record JAWLDZ010000029.1, on the reverse strand, counting down.
ATCAGCAGCGACCCAATACAGAAATATATCTCGAAGAGATGCTGCTGGTGTGGTTGAGTAATCTTAACCCGGCCTTAAAGCTGTACCATGAACTGATTGATGACACAGCCCTCACCACCGAAAGTAATTATGAACAGCTAGTAAAAACCGCATACCTCTTCTTCGAACAACTCCCCGGAGTTGGAGATACGGCTCTTAACTTGATCGATTTTCTGCAGGTACCCGCCCATGAGGCCCCCCACAGCATTCTAGCCCAGCTACATTACGTGGTGAGCCATTGGAAAGAGTATTTGGGTCCCTATGCCGAAAAACTGCTTCGCGGCATTGATTACTTAAAAGAGGAGCAGCGCCCAAGTTTTCCTCCTGGACCAGGTCCCAGCAGAACCCCCGATTACTCCAGCCTGGAATTTGATTATGAAGCCTTTAGTCAGGACACCGTCTGGATGCCCCAGGTGGTTTTACTGGCAAAAAGCGCCCTCGTGTGGCTTGATCAACTTACCCGCTCCTACGGCAGGGCAATTCACCGGCTGGACCAAATTCCCGATGAGGAGTTGAACCGTCTGGCTGATATGGGCTTTAACTCCCTCTGGCTGATCGGACTGTGGGAGCGAAGTGCCGCATCTAAAACCATTAAGCGTTCTTGTGGTAATCCTGAGGCCGAGGCCTCCGCATACTCTCTGAAGCGCTATGAAATTGCGGATGAACTGGGCGGATGGGAAGCCCTGCATAATTTAGCCGATCGCTGCAACCGACGAGGAATTCGGCTGGCCAGTGATATGGTTCCTAACCACACCGGTATTGACGGGGACTGGGTCTACGACCACCCGGACTGGTTTTTACAGTTGCCGGAGGCACCCTACCCGTCCTACACCTATAACAGCCAGAATCTATCCGATCATCCGGATATCGGTATATACCTCGAAGACCACTATTACGACCGCACCGATGCCGCCCTGACCTTCAAATGGCAGCACTTTCCTAGCCGGCAAACCCGATACATCTACCACGGGAACGACGGAACTTCCATGCCGTGGAACGATACCGCCCAGTTAGATTTTCTGAACCATGAGACCCGGGAGGCCTTGATTCAGACCATCCTGCATGTAGCCCATAACTTCTCCATTATACGCTTCGACGCAGCCATGACCCTGGCCCGTAAGCATATCCATCGCCTCTGGTACCCCGCTCCCGGCAGCGGCGGCGACATTCCCGGCCGCTCCCAGCACGGTATGAGCAACGAGGAGTTCTACCGCAGCATGCCCCAGGAGTTCTGGCGTGAGGTCGTGGACCGGGTAGCTGCGGAAGCCCCGGACACCCTGTTGCTGGCAGAGGCTTTTTGGATGATGGAGGGGTTTTTTGTACGGACCCTCGGAATGCATCGTGTCTATAACAGTGCATTTATGAATATGCTGAAAAGTGAAGAGAATGAAAAATACAAAAACACCATTAAAAGTACCATTAGCTTTGAACCGGAGATCCTCAAACGCTTCGTAAATTTCATGAACAACCCCGATGAGGACACCGCCATTGCTCAGTTTGGCGACGGTGATAAATACTTTGGAGTCTGCACCCTGATGGTCACGATGCCCGGACTGCCGATGTTCGGACACGGACAGATTGAAGGCTACCATGAAAAATACGGGATGGAATACCGGCGGGCCTATTGGAACGAAATTCCAAATTGGAACCTGATCAACCGGCACTATCAGTCGATCTTCCCTTTGATGAAAAAGCGGTACCTCTTTGCCGATTCGGAGAACTTCCGGCTGTATGACATGTACCGTGAGAACGGCGAAGTCGACCACAACGTATTCGCCTACAGCAACCGCAGCGGGAATGAGACGGCCCTGGTAACCTACAACAACGCCTTCAATTCAACCGCCGGCCGCATCACTAGCTCATCGCCCTTTGCCATAAAGGATGCCGCCGGCAATCGCAGCGCCAGGCAGTACTCCCTGGCCGAAGGGCTGCAGATCTTAAACGAACACAATTACTTTTGCATTTTTCGGGAACAGCGTTCGGACAAATGGTTTATTCGCGAGAACACTGCTCTGCATCAGCAGGGGATGTTTATCCACCTGCATGGATATCAGAGCCACGTGTATCTTGATTTTTATCAGGTACAAGACACGGACGGCCTGTACCGGAAATTGTACGAAACCCTAGACGGCCGCGGTATCTATGATATCGAACTCCGCAAGAAAGAGCTTTTTCTCGAGCCAATCCACTTGGCCTTTAAGCGCTTTCTGCAGTCACCGCTGATTACACCGATTCGCCAGGCACTCTATAAGGGAACCGGCCTAAAAAAGATATCCTTCGACGATTACTGGTCCTACTACGATGACTTTCTGGATGAATGCTTGCGCCTTGGATACGGCAACAGCGGGAATAAAGCTGCAGCCATCAAGCATTTTCAGAAGAATCTCGAAGCCATCGGCACACTCTCAAGCTCAAGTAATCCATTGATCCTCCCCCACCCCCCTACCCGTGAAGGCTATTATCACCGCGGCCTGACGATAATGCCGGAGACTCCCTTACTCATGCTCGCATGGGCCCTGCTCGCTCCGCTGCAAGAGTTCCTACAAAACGACTCAAACTACAGCACCGCCGCCGAGGGGGCTGCCGATTTGCTGCTGCCCCAGCAATTTGAAAAGTCCTTTCGCGAATTGGACCTTGAAGAACGATCGTTTTCTCACCTTTATAATTTGATCTTAGTTACCGTCTCGCAACAAAACTGGCTCAGCCTGCTCGATAACGGCGGGTCATCCCCCGACACCATGCTCCCCACTGATAACCCCACCCCGGCTTCCGCGCTGGTCTTAGAACAAATTATTCGGGAACCCTTTACCGCGACTTTTCTTGACCTGCACCATGACAACAACCAAGAGTGGTATAAGGGCGAATCAATGCAGGAACTGTTCTGGTGGCTTCATACGATTGCCCTGCTCACCCAGATACAGTCCGGGAAAAGCGGGGTACAATCGGAAGAGGTCTTTGCTTGTATCACGCACTGGCTGCAGGCTGAGGAGTCGGCGGAATACCGCGTAGAACTGCTGCTGGAAAGTAGTGTCACTTAGCATGTAACCTGAGGGGTATGCAGTAGTATTTTTGCATACCCTTCAATCTCACCCTCTAAGCTTCGTAGATATTTCTTGCTATCGGCATTCTGCGGCCTGTACCGAAGGCCCGGGTCGACACCTTCAACACAGGAGGTGCCTGCCGGCGCTTGTACTCATTGCGTCCTACCAGTTTGAGTATTTCACGGACCGTCACCAAATCATGCCCGGTTTGGGATATTTCGACAGCAGACTTATTCTTGAGCAAGTACTGCTCAAGAATATCATCGAGAACCTCGTATTCGGGCAAACTGTCCTGGTCAGTTTGATCCGGCCGCAGCTCCGCCGAAGGGGGCCTGTCGATAATATTCTGTGGAATAAGCTCTTCAGCACTGTTAATATGGTTGCACAAGTCGTAGACCTGCCCCTTGAATAAATCGCCGATTACCGCCAGACCTCCGGCCATATCCCCGTATAAAGTACAGTATCCGGTGGCCAATTCCGACTTATTCCCGGTAGTAAGCAGGAGAGACCCAAATTTATTCGAATAGGCCATCAACAAAAGGCCGCGGATCCGGGCCTGCACATTCTCCTCTGCCACATCCGGCTCTCTCCCCTCAAAAACAGGCTCGAGCACATCTAAGACCGACTTAAAGGGCTCTTCAATTGGCAGGATATCATAGCCAATACCCAAATTATCGGCTAACTGCCGTGCATCGCTTTCGCTTGCATCGGAGGAGTAGCGTGATGGCAGGGCAAAACAGTGGACATTCTCCGGCCCCAGCGCCTGGGTTGCAATAACCGCCACTAAGGCCGAATCAATACCCCCAGACAGACCCAGATGAACCCGCTTAAAACCACACTTATGCACATAATCTCGTACACCCATAACCAGGGCTTTCCGCAGCTTCTCATTATCATCTCCCTGCGGCAATACCGTCGTCTGGTGTTGAGCCTCGGTATCACATACCAAGTAATCTTCAGCAAACTCCTGAGCACACTTTACCACTCGTCCGCCGGCATCCGTAATCATTGAACAGCCGTCGAAAATCAGGTTGTCATTTCCCCCGACCATATTTACATATACCGTTGGAACGCCCGAGGCATGACCGATTTTTTCCAGTAATCCCCGCCGAAGCTCCTGTTTTCTCGTAAAAAAAGGGGATGCCGAGGGGCTCAACAGAATCTCCGCCCCGGCATCCATCAACTCCTTGACCGGATCAACGGTATAGCGGGTGCCCGGTACCGGTTCCTGCTCCCACCAAATATCTTCACAAATTGCTATTCCAATCCGCTTTCCCTCCAACACACACACCCGCCGTTCAGTGGCGGGTTCAAAATAGCGGGCTTCATCAAACACATCATAAGTCGGCAGCAGGGTTTTTGCCTGGGTATGCAGAATTTTCCCCTTAAACAACACTGAGACCACATTTTGCAAGGGTTTACCTGAGGTACCAAGGGTTCGGTCCACGTATCCAACCGCCACCGCAACCTGCGAAGGCAGCTCCCGCTGCAGACGACGCAGGGCCTTCTGATTCTCACGCACAAACAGGTCGTAATCCAATAAATCCATGGGAGGGTAGCCGCACACACACATCTCGGGCATCACCAGCAGCTCTGCTAAGTCTTCCGCCGCTCGCTCTGCAGTATGGATAATTTTGTTCACATTGCCTTCAAAATCACCAATTTTTGTGTTTATTTGCCCAATAGCTATTTTCATGATAAAACCCATCCCTTTTTATGTATCATACATTAGATGTTTCTTGAATTTCAAACTCTTTTTCATTTACTATGGAAGCCTATGGATCAAACAATATTGTTAAATGGAAACACCTCCCCCCTTGGGCAGCGCCTCTCTGAACTTTTTATTGATGACGGCGCTCATGTAATTCGAGCCGATGAAGGTGAACCGGGGGGCAGCTCCACCGGGGAAGAGGTAGATAAGCATTTAACAATCATCCCCTGGACACGCCACTCTTCTGTTTCGATCCATAATCTGTTGGTAGAAGCAGAGAACAAGCGGGATTCAATTGATGAAGTCGTGTTTTTATTCAGCACTCTCATGGAAAACAAACCGCTTCATGAGCTGGGACTGGCGTCAATCGACAGTTACATCGATAACTACGTAAAAGGGGGGCTCTACTTTTTACGGGAAGTCCTGGGGTATTTTCAAAAGCGAAAACAGGGACAACTTTCGATAGTAATTCACACCTCCGGCCTTGAAGTACTGCCGCCGATTGATGCAGTCGGTATTGGAGGCATCAAAACTTTCACCGACAGTATGTTCACCCTGTATCAGAACGAACCGATTATGATCAACGGCTTCACCTCCGACGCCAGCACTCCGGACGACTACGCCCTCTTTGTACACCGTACATTAACGGAAAAGGCACGCGGCAGCCACGGCAAATGGTACCGTCATACCGATCGTTCCGTATGGAATGCTCTGAGTTTTAGCCAAAAGGGCAGATAAACAAATTACTATCGAGATTGACGCATCCCCTGGAAAAGGGCTATGGTATCCGTACTATGAAACTATGGATTAAGTACCTGCTTGCAGCAACTATCGGGGTTCTACTCGGAATATACGCCTTTCCAACCGGTGAGGCCTTCTACCAAAACCTTCAATTTGCAGCCCAAATTGTTCTCCACATCGGGCGTTACGCCCTGTTTCCATTGATCTTTTTCTCCCTGGCCTACGGAACTTACCGCCTGCGTATGGACCGCCGGATATTGGCGGTTATCGGTAAGAGTTTCCTTATTATTGCGGCAACCGCAGCTCTGCTGGTGGGAATTGGAACAGCTGCGGTATTATTGATTGCTCCCGAACGAATACCTATTATTGTTGAAACCGAAGTAGTGCACTCTTTTCCAAGTTTTCAGGAGCTTATCTTTCAGATATTTCCCAACAACCTGTTTAATATCTTCACCGGTAACGGTAATATCCTGTTCCCGATCGTTTTCTTTGCACTGTTCCTGGGACTCAACTTTTCATTTGACAAAGTACTGAGCCGTCCGGTGGTTCAAGTTTTCGATTCCCTTACCCGTATCTTCTACCATATCGCCAAATTTGTGAACGAAATTTTGGGGTTTGGGCTGATTGTTCTATCTGCTTCTTTTGTTGTTCATTTGCGCAGAACCGATGAGATAGAACTGTACTCCGAATTACTCTTGTTGATTGGTATTCTAGTGGTGTTCATAATTTTCTGCATCTACCCGATTTTGGTGTATTTTCTTACGGGCCGGCAAAACCCTTATAAATATCTGTATGGAATTTTGGCTCCCTCAATCGCGACATTTTTTTCGGGAAACAGTTATTTCAGTCTGGTTCCCATGATACCTCATATTAAAGAAAACCTGGGGGTGCCCAGAAAAATTGGTTCGGTTACGATCCCCTTGTTCGCTCTGTTTGCAAAAGCGGGAACCGCTATGGTCAGCAGCATCACTTTTATTGTCATTCTTAAATCATATTCCAGCCTGGGCATTGGGTTCGTCGAGATTGCGTGGATTATTGGCATTAGTATTGCGGCATCCCTGCTCTCAAGTACTGTACCGGGTTTCGGAGTAGCAGCTGCACTCACTGCATTGTGTACACTGTACGGCCGTGGAATAGAAAACGGCTTTCTGATTATCTATCCGATACTCCCGCTGCTGAGCAGCTTTGCAGTATTTATCGATATGGTAACAGTAGCTTTGGGATCGCTGGTGGTGGCGCATAGTGAGGAAGGTCATAAGGAACTTTTCCCCAGCCAGTTTATTTAGCCCTCTGCACACAAGTCACCCTTGTGCACAAGTTACAATTAGAAGGGGAAGTAGGCTCCCAGGTGAATGCTGCCCGTCAGCCCGTCCGTAAAGGGCAGGCCCTTTCCGTCCCAGGCGTGGTATATCGGCACATAGCCTGAAAAGCGTAAGAACAGGTCAAACTTCTCGGTCAGAGGCCAGGCAGCTTGAACTGCAAGCTCCGGCAGCACAAATTGAGCGTCAGAGTACAGCGCGGGTAGAATTTTGCCGGAGTTGCCCGCCGCACCGCTCTCCCAGGTTTTTACCGGAAGCGGCAAATTAAACCCCAAGCCGGCCTCCGCGGAATAACGCCCCCATTTATTCTTAGCAAATTCCCAGCGCAGATTAAAATCAAGAATCGGGACTAGCGCAGTAAGCTCGCGCCACTCAACATCAGTTGGTACTGCTCTTTGAAGCTCAGCATCGTAACGATAATACATACTGGTAAACGAGACACCCGGTACAAAGGAAAGCCTTGGATGGGGCAGCTCAATCGGAAGGCGAACAGCAAACACATTGGTCCATACCATCCCCGTTGAATCGTCCTCCAGGTCGGACTGTTCCGATTCGATTATCCGGAGGGAATAATCCACTTCAACACCCTGGAAGTCGATTGAAAACAGCATAGGGGAAGAGAAGAGCAGCACTACAAGTATAACGGCACCTCTTGTGACTGTCTTTGGCAGAGGCATACTACAACAGCGGGAGACGAGCTTTGATTTCATGCTGATTATTATAACACATTTTTCTATTCTGTCTTGACTCTGCCCTAAGGGCAAACTCTATACTCTAAAATACCTCTTGCGCAGGAGTGAGTATGTATTCGATAGGAGAATTTTCAAGGATTAACAGGATAACTCCCAAGACCCTTCGCCACTACGACCGAATCGGACTACTAAAACCGGACAGAGTGGACGATTGGACCGGTTACCGCTACTACAGCGGCAGCCAGCTGCCTCGGATTCGCAAAATCCTCAAGCTCAAGGCCCTGGGCCTGCCGTTGGATGAAATTGGCACGCTTCTGAATGAAAACGCACATGCAACGTGCATACTGCAACAGCAGAAACAGCGGCTGCAGCAGCATATTCAGGAGTCTCAGAACCGGCTTGAGCAGCTGCGGGAGTATCTTATTCAGCTCGAAGGAGGGCAGAACATGCAGACGAATGTAACAATGAAACAATTACCCGAGGTGACAGTAGCTTCTATGCGCACGGTGGTGCCGAGTTACGACACGTACTTCGACATCGTACCCAAAATGGGGGAGTATATGGAATCGGTGGGAGCGGTATGCCGGGAACCGGAGTACTGCTTTACCATCTACCATGACGGCGAATACCGCGACAGCGACATCGATGTAGAAATTTGCGAGGCGGTGGTGGCCCCTTGCAGGGAATCGGAAAAGGTCAAGTTCAAAACTATCTCCGCCGTCCCCCAGGCCGCCTGCCTGCAGCACCACGGTCCGTACCGGAGCCTGCAGGACACCTACAACCGGCTCTTTACCTGGATTCACGAAAACGGATATCAGCCCGCCGATAATCCCAGGGAATCCTACATTCACGGGATATGGGACCGTGACGACCCGGAGGACTGGCTTACCGAGGTTCAGGTCCCGGTGATTCTGAAATAACCCGCACTTTACTACTTATGATAAAAAAACGGGGTAAATAGAATCAGTACGGTGTAAATTTCTAAGCGCCCAAGGATCATAATGGCGGCTAACCAGAGCTTTACATAGTCGGGGAAAAAGGCGAAATTCGAGGCTGGGCCTACATCGCCAAAGCCGGGACCAATGTTTCCAATACAGGCCAGCGAGGCTGTTAAGGCGGTGGTAAAATCGGTGCCGCTCGATACGACCACAATGGTTGAGATAACCACAAACACAATATACAGAAACACAAATCCGGAGACTGCAGTTACGATTGCATTATCCAGGGGTTTTTTATTTAAGCGAATCGGAAACACTCCCCGGGGATAGACCAGCGATCGCAGCTGTTTGGCGGCGGTTTTAATCATGACGGTCACATGCATCATCTTAATGCCTCCGCTGGTGGAACCCACACAGCCGCCAATAAAAAGCATCAGGAGCAGCATGCCCTGGGGAAGCATCGGCCATAAGGTGTAGTCGGCGGTGGCAAACCCGGTTGAGGTCATCAGGGTGGCAACTTGAAACGCACCATAGCGAAATACCGTTTCAAGCCCCGTGTACTCACCGGTAAAGTACAGGCCCGCCGCCACAATTCCTACTGCAAGGGTAAACAGAAACACATAGGCCTTCAGTTCGCTGTTATTACGGATGATATCGAAGCGGCCGGTGAGTGCCCGAAAATACAATGCAAAGTTAATCCCCGACAGAAACATAAACAGGGTGACTACCCATTCGATATAGGAGCTGTTGAAGGCAGCGATACTTGCGTTTTTCGTAGAAAATCCGCCTGTGGCCAGGGTAGCAAAGGTATGATTGATTGCATCAAACACCCCCATCCCCCCGAAGATGAGAAGCGCGGTCTCTACAACAGTAAAGCCGAAATAGATTAACCAGAATACCCGGGCGGTATGGGAAATCCGCGGCGTAAGCTTTTCAATATCCGGTCCAGGGGCTTCGGCGCTCATCAAGCGAAAGCCGCTGACGCCTAGTATGGGAAGGACAGCTACCGCCAGCACAATAATTCCCATTCCACCCAGCCAATGGGTTAAGGAACGCCATAATAAAAGAGACTTCGGCAGTACCTCCACATCGGAATAGATGGTGGCCCCGGTAGTTGTAAAACCGCTGGCCGCCTCAAACAAGGCATCCACCCAGCCAATCCCGTCTACACTAAGCACAAATGGTACCGCCCCAACTATGCACACCATGGTCCAGAACAGAGTAACGATAGCAAAACTGTCACGGGTAAAGTAGGTGGAGCTTCGGCGGGGAATCAGCAGCAGGAGCATTCCCGATACGCCGATAAGAATTAGGCTTGGAATGAGAAAGGGGGTGAGGGGCTCGCCGTAGTAGAGTGCAGTTACTATCGGTGCCAGAAAACTGAGGGAAAAGCCCAATAACAAGGCTGAAAGTCCGCGGACAATGGTACGTATACTCACAGCGCAACTGTATGTTGAGAGACAGAGTACGGTCAATTTGTATTTAGGTAATCTTTATACGATCTTTATACCCAAACAAATATTTTTATGCCATCATAACACCAGAGATGAATGAAGGAAAACTGAAGATATTCTTCGGATACGCTGACGGCAGCGGCAAGACATATACAATGCTGCAGGCCGCACTGCGTCAGAAAGCCCTGGGCTTTGATGTGGTGCTGGGCTCGCTTTCTCCGCACACCCGGCCCGAGACCTTCATGCTGGCTCAAGACCTGGAGTTTCTCTCTACTGCGGATTCCCCAAACCTTGTTGAAGCTGCACTTGCCCGCACAGCCCAGGTAATTTTGATAGACGATTTATGTACCAACCAAAAAACAATCGACACACTCCTTTCAAAGGGCTTCAACATCTATACTACCTTAAATGTTTATGACCTGGAGATGATCCGGCAAAACCTTAGCCTGCCCTCATCTCTGCTCAACTACCCGCCAATCGAAGATAAAATATTCGCTCACACCTATCAGTTGGAGTTTATTGATATCGAACCGGAGGAGCTCCTCAAGCGATTCGTTTCCCGGAAAATTTACACCGATGAGCAGGCCCATCAAAACCGGACTCAACTTTTTAATGAGACCACACTTAAGAACCTGCGCCAGGCGGCCCTCGAGTTCAGCTCAGGTCACATAGGTTTCTCTGCTACAGCCCAAGAAGGCGACATTAGGACCCACGACATCAGAGTTCTGCCTTCCAACGAATATCTGCTGGTGTGCATTAGTCCGGCCCTCTCTTCCCGCAGGGTCATCCAGGTTGCCGCTCGGGCGGCTAAAACGGTAAATGCCCGTTTGGTGGCAGTGCATGTAGAAACCCGCCGAACAGCCCGCAAACCCCAATCCGGCAGGTCTTCACGGCACACAGCACAAACTAAAAGAAAGGCCGCCGCTCAGCAGCTTAGGGCCAACCTTCAGCTTGCAGAACAGTTAGGGGCGGAGGTCGTCATCATCCAGGGCCGCAATGTCGCCGGCGCGGTCGCCGAGTATGCCTCCATGCGGAACATTCACCGGATCGCTATTGGCCGAGAACAGGCCCGTAATTTCCCCTATTCATGGATTAAAGCCGATACCGTTCAAAAACTCCTTCACCTAATTCCGTGGGCGGAGATTCAGGTGATCCCGGGTTTTCCGAGCGACTATCACCGCACACGCTTCATCTCCACCGCTCCTTTGGAAGGGATTCACCCCCAGAAGGATCACCGAAGCAAGTTTCCTATGGTGACTTTCTTTAAGCAGCTTTTGCTACTCTCCGGAGCTACCCTGTTGGCTATTTTGTTTGATATTCTAGGGCTGAGTGAAGCCAATATTATTATGGTGTTTTTACTGGGAGTTGTGCTGGTTTCGCTTTCCGGCGGCAGGTGGATTGGGGTAGCCTCATCGGTTGTGTCGGTGCTGCTGTTCAACTTTTTGTTCACCGAGCCGCGGTACACCTTTGTAGTCAGCGATCCCCAGTATCTGGTGATATTTCCGGTCCTGTTTATAGTAGCGCTCATCACCAGCGAACTGGTGAACCGCGAAAAGCGTGAAGCTAAAGCGGCGGATGTTCGTGAACAGCGTACTGAGGTTCTCTACCGGATAAGCCGCAGCTTGCTTCAGGCTACCGGTACTCGGGCAGTAATAATGGCGGCCCTCGAACACCTGTCCGGGATTTTTAATGTGGGTATGGTAGTATATGTTCCAAAAGAGGGTTCTGAGCAACTGATCAGTTACCACCTCGGACCGGACAGCCGACAAGCTGAACAGTTCAAAGCTCCCCAGGAAAAAAAGGCCGCCGAATGGAGCTTTGCACATACCCAGCCGGCCGGCAGCGGGAGCGACCATTTCAGTGAAGCCCAAGGACTGTATTTTCCAATTCAAACTCACAACCGGGTGCTGGGAGTACTTGGTGTTGATGCATCCCGCACAATTCCGGATGACAGCCGTAACTCCATGTTGGAAGCTGTAGCCGCCCAAATCGCTCTGGCCCTAGACCGGGAGAACCTGGCGGAAGCTCAGGAGAACTCGAGG
>JAWLDZ010000029.1:0-2282 GCA_041686355.1 Spirochaetaceae bacterium | reverse complement strand
CCGGATGACAGCCGTAACTCCATGTTGGAAGCTGTAGCCGCCCAAATCGCTCTGGCCCTAGACCGGGAGAACCTGGCGGAAGCTCAGGAGAACTCGAGGATCGAGATTGAACGGGAACGCTTGCGAAGCAATCTGCTGCGAGCTATATCCCATGACCTGCGATCTCCCCTGGCTTCCATAACCGGATCCAGCAGCACGCTTTTATACGATTGGGAACAACTGAACAGCGAGAGCCGCTCCGAGCTGCTAAAGAACATACAGCAGGATGCCGCATGGCTCACCCAATTGATAGAAAATCTGCTGAGTTTGGCGAAGGTCGAGGGCACGAGCTTCGTATTAAACCGGGAGAGTGAATTGGTTGATGACATTATCGCAGGAGTACTGAGTAAGGTTCGTACACGGGCCACAGAACACCATCTAAAAGTTGAGCTGCCCGAAGAGCCCTTATTTGTCCCGGCGGATGTGGGTCTTGTTCAGCAAGTTTTGATCAACCTCCTCGACAACGCTCTCCGCTATACCCCGAAGGGCTCCACCATTCTCATCCATATAACTCAGAAGCAAGACAAAAAGATAGAATTCCGAGTCATCGACAACGGCCCCGGAATTCCCTCTAAGTACCGGGAAAAAGTATTCGACCGCTTCTTTACCCTCAAGAGTGATGAAGACCAGCGGCGGGGGCTTGGTTTAGGGCTTTCCATCTGTAAATCGATCATAGAAATCCACCAAGGTACTATGGAGCTTGCTCGATCTAACTCAGGTGGAGCCGAGTTCATCTTTACCATTCCAGCTCAACTCTCGAATCAGTCGCTGTCGGAGGAGAAGTATGGAAACTAAACCCTTGGTGTTGGTCGTCGAAGATGACCCCCCAATAAAAAACTTTCTCCGAACCTCCCTTAAAAACCACGACTATCGGCTCTTGCTGGTTGAAAAAGGGGCTGAGGCGATATCCATGACTGCTTCGCATATGCCGGACCTCATTCTGCTGGATCTCGGCCTGCCGGATATCGATGGAATAGAGGTTATTCGTCAGCTGCGCAGCTGGAGCCGTATTCCAATTGTGGTGGTCTCCGCTCGTGAGCAGGAGCGGTCCAAGATAGAGGCCCTGGACAGCGGTGCCGACGACTATCTGACCAAACCCTTCAGTATCGGAGAACTGCTGGCCCGCATCCGAGTTGCCCTGCGGCATTCCCAAATGAGCGGATCGGAAAACCCAGGTCAGAACACTGAATTTCGAGTAGGCGATTTAATAGTGGATATGGAACATAGACGGGTAAAAGCAAGCGGACAGGCGGTGCACCTTACCCCCACCGAGTATAAAATCGTAGCTCTTCTGGCCAAGCATGCCGGAAAGGTCTTAACCCACCGCTTCATACTAAAGGAGATATGGGGCCCCTCCAGTGAAGGAGAATCACAATACTTGCGCGTGTTTATGGCCAATCTCCGCCGAAAAATCGAACCGGACCCCACCCAACCCCGTTACCTAATTACCGAAATAGGAGTAGGCTACCGCCTGCTGGATGAATGAAAGGGCTTTACCGCACAAAAAAACCCGCCGTTTAAAGCGGGTTTTTGCTAGTATGTGTGAATCAAGACATATTTTTGAAACGGGACCGGAGTTTAGCCCTCCATTTCCCAGTTTTCTCTGACTTTCTCTTTGGCCTTGTCCCACTCGTTGTTGATGGTCGCGTCCATTTTCTCTACCAGCTCGGCTCTCTCTGCGTCCGCTTCTGCCAGCATTTCTGCGGCTAAATCTTCGCCCCACTCCTGCTTGATGGCGGGCATGGCAGCTTCCCAGCTCGAGTTGGACGCTTTTTCCGCATTTTCAACGGTCAACATCAAAGCCTTCCCTTCGGCTGCTTCTTCAGAACCCGGTTGGTTTGCAAATAGAGCGTTTAGCGACTCCTTTGCCTTCACGTAGTTTCTGTTTTCAAACTGTGCTTCAGCGTCGGCGAGCAGCCGGCCGGCTTCATACCGGGAAGTGTCCAGAGTTTTGGTTAACTGTTCATTCTGCTTGTTCGCGCTGTTCACAACGGTAAAGCTCATTACAGCAAATACCAGCAGACCGCCGGCCAGGAGCAGACCTATTCGGCCTGCGTAAAGTTTCATTTTTTCTGTTTTTGTCATTTGAATCCTCCGATTCGATTGGTTTGAACCCGCATAGTGCGGATTTAGATTATTTATAAGCAGGTCAAACCTAGTCGTTTCAGAGTGGTATGAATGGTCAAACCGCTGATATTGATCCTACTTTTAAAGTAAGGCCATTTTGATGCAAAAGAAAGGAA
>JAWLDZ010000028.1:0-27064 GCA_041686355.1 Spirochaetaceae bacterium | reverse complement strand
TGGATGTAACCGCTCAGACTCGCGGGGAGCGTGTGAAAAAGCGCATCCCCCAAGGTTTGAACCACTAACTACTCTTCACGCATACCTTTTATAACCGCAAGATAATGTTGTGCCTGTTGAACCGCCTTTTTCAATTCTTCCTGAAAAGCAGGGAATTGTTCTCTCACCTCTTCGATATTCCCCCTCAGCGTTTCGCGTTCAAGAAACCGGCTAATATTACCTAGGCTGTACAGCCGGACCGCTGAAAGATTGTTCGTAAGGGAGTGAAAATCATCAACCGTATTCTGCACATAATCCTTCGATAAAGACTCCTCAATCCTGGTTATTTTTCCGGGGACATCCCTGTAAAAAAGCTCCAACAGCTGCTGGGCAATATCTATATCCCCCTGGTAATCCTGGATAAAAGTACCGAAATCAGTGAGCGCGGCAGAATTTTTCGAGGCGGCTTCAAAATCATCGAATTTTTGCAGCTGCTCTAGGCTGGTAGAACTCGCTTCCCCAGGTTTTCTCTTATTTTTACTCTCATGCTCATACAGAAAGACCCTTTCTATGGCCTGTGCCAGAATATCCCGAGAAAGGGGCTTGGACACATATGCATTCATCCCGCAGGAAAGAATATGCTGTACGTCCTCTTTCATCGCATAAGCAGTTAAAGCAATTATCGGAATTTGAGGGTTGAACTGAGAACCATCGGAGCCGCGAATTTTTCGGGTTGCATCCAAGCCATTCATTACCGGCATTTGGACATCCATCAACAGCAAATCAAAGCTTCTTTGACTTAGAAGCTTGAGCGCCTCACTCCCGTTTTCAGCTATCTCAACCTTATGTCCCATCTCACTGAGAAAATAGGCGATCGATTTCTGATTGAGTTCATTATCCTCTGCAAGCAGAATTCTTAAAGAGTGTGAGGGAGACGGAATGGTACTTTTTTGACTGCTAATATTCTGTACCGTTCCAGTGCCTAGCATAAAAGAAACAGTAAAGAAAAAACTACTCCCCCTTGTAGGTGTACTTTCAACCCAGATCTTTCCGCCCATTATCTCAATTATCTGCTTGGTGATCGCTAATCCAAGGCCAACGCCCTGCTGCTTTTTCGAGAAGCCCGAATCAACTTGGTGAAAACTGTCAAAAATCCGTCCGACCTCTTCTTCAGATATGCCGATTCCACTGTCCTTCACCGCAAAAAGGAGAGTTACACCCTCTCCAACCGTTTCTTCAAGAACTACAGAAACTTCAATCGAACCACTGTAGGTAAATTTAATAGCATTACTGACCAGGTTTGCCAACACTTGCTGCAATCTCTGGGCGTCTCCAATTAGAATATTTGGAACTTCTTCAGCAACATTGATGTCCAGTCTTAACTCAGAATGCTGTTTCCCCATAAAAAGCGGCATTATCGTTTTTTTAACAGTGCTCCTCAGTTGGAAGGTATTATTCTCCACAATAATATTTCCGGACTCTATTTTAGATAGCTCCAATACCTTGTTGATAATATCCAGCAAGGACATTTCCGCGTCCTTCATAAGCAGCATCTGCTCACGCTGTTCTTGTGTTAAGTCAGTACTTAATAAGATATCAGTCATTCCCATGATACCGCTCAAGGGAGTACGAATTTCATGGCTGACATTAGCCAAAAAACGGCTTTTGGAATGGTTGGCCGATTCGGCTGCTTGTTTCGCATTTTCAATTTCCCGAAGGATTCTTCTGTTTTTAGTAATATCCTTAAAGGTAGCCACCGAGGCATAAGGGGATATTTCCCCTGTGCGAAAGAGCGGCTCAGAATTGATAGAGACCCATCTGTAGGTTCCGTCCACGCGGATAATTTTCAGCTCATAATTCCTGATTTTGCGTCCCTCTTTTAGGGACACTATACTCGGTAGCTCTTCCTTCTCAAGAACCTCACCCTTTTTGTTGAGTACCTGTAGGTCCTTCATAAGAATCTGCGGGTCTATAGTCGTATCATTGCGCAGTCCAAGTAACCTCGCTGCGGCCAGGTTATAGAGTATAACTTTTTCCGTCTCGTCTCGAACTATTACTCCGCTTGGCATAGAGCGTACCAGCGAACTGAACAGCTTTTCACTACTATCCTGTTTCTCCTCATAACTCAGCCGCGAAAAGATCATTTCCAAATAATTTGCTACAGTCTCCGCTTCAGACAGATGAGTACTATTGGTATTCTCTGAAGAAAAGCTAAACAATGCTACCAGCCCTTTTAACGAAGTTTCTCCAATAATTGGCAGCAGCAGCATTGCCTGCACGCCTTGCTGCTGTAATAGTGGGGAAATCGGGTTTTTCCGACTCTTACGATCGAACAAAAGAGGGCTGTGTATACCGGACCAATCTCTTGAACTCTGGGTGGATAAAAAGTGTCTAAACGGTTCAGATATCCCATGGGAATACTTAAAAGCAAGCTGCGTTTCATCGGCACTTCTTAAGTAGAGTGCTCCACCGTTAAAACCGAAGTAGGAACTTACCCTCTCGAGAAGCACTGTATAAGCTTGAGTATAGTGGGGGGAGTACAACAAGACACGCGATAAAATGCATTCTATTGATTCAGCCCCGGTGGCCTTATCGCTTGACCCGGTTTTAGCTTTATCAAACTGGTCCAGTTCTGACTGCGACTGTGGTTGTGGTTGTGGTTGTGGCTCGAAGAGTAGTAAAAAGCCCTCTGATTCTGGTTCCGGCTGTACCCTCCCATTCACAGTTATGATGTGTCCCTCGGAATGCCTTACGGCTGCCTTAAACGGCCTCCCATCCAGATAGTTTTTGAAAATCTTCCGGAGATCTCCTTGGGTATGAGCACAGAACAAGTGCTGCAAGGGGCGACCCAAAAAGTTACTTTCATGTTGACCTCCTAAGAATTCTACACAACGCTGATTTAATGAAAGAACGGCATAGGAGGCATCTATTACAGCAGCCGGGAAGGGTAACGCATCTATAGAGAGGCTTTTCATGGCTTATCTCCCTTTATAGTATGCGGTATAAACGAAGGTTAAGAAACTAGGAAATTCAATATTTTTATTTTTTTTTGGACAACTGCCCAGTTCCATGTTAATGTATTAACATAGTTTTTTTAGGATTTATTTTCACATATATTATAATTTTATATTATTATTTGGATATATTATAACAATATTTTAATTTTTATAGCAATATTTTAAAGTTCATTTAATTTATTTGTACTTCAAAGCTGAGCAAAATAAGTAGGATCACCGGCAATTAAGCGCATAGCGCTATTAAACATAAGGAGGGTGATCTATGGCAGTGGATGCACAATTAGATCAAAAAGAAACAGACCAGGGGGCCTGTTGCAGCGATCAACTCTCTGAGGAAGAGATGGCCTCACGGATTGATGAGGTTATTGATACCTTCTCCGGCGTAAGAGGAGCCTTGATTCCCGTACTGCAAACCGCCCAAAACCTATTCGGTTATCTTGCCGAACCGGTTCTCAAAAAAGTGAGCCTTAGGCTCAACATCCCCTACAGTGAAGTAGCTGGGGTAGTAAGCTTCTACTCCTATTTTTCCACCATTCCTCGCGGCAAAAATATTGTGAGGGTGTGCCTGGGAACCGCATGCTATGTTCGCGGAGGGAAGGAGGTCCTGCAATCTATTCAGGACTATCTTGGTATCGATGTGGGTGGAACCACCGACGACAGAGTGTTCAGTCTTGAGATTGGACGCTGCTTTGGTGCGTGTGGTTTAGCACCGGTGGTGATGATTAACGATCATGTCTATCAGCGCGTAAAGCCATCTAAGGTAAAAGATCTGCTTGTACCTTACCGTGCTTCTGAACCGTGCGGGGAGGAAGAATAATGGAAGGACAAATGAGAATTAATTCAGCCAAGGACCTCGAAAAGCGTCAAAAGGCCGCACAAAAATCACGGCCCCAAACTGAGCAGGTTATTCACCTGTGCGCAGGAGCCGGTTGTATTGCTTCGGGAGCTCTTGAAGTAAAAGATGCTCTGGAGAAGGCCTTTAAGGCGGAGGGCATTTCAGTACCAATCAAGGAAACCGGTTGTCTGGGACCGTGCGCCCGGGGACCGGTGCTATTGATAAAACCGGAAGAAGTGTTTTACGAAGGGGTAAGGCCGGAAGATGCGGAAGAGATTGTAAAGCAGCATTTCAAGCAGAAAAAGGTAGTGAAACACCTCACTCACCGGAACTTCTCCAACAACCAACAGGTAGACACAGCCAAGGAAGTAGAGTTCTACCGTGGTCAGGCTCGAATCGTATTGCGAAACTGTGGTTACATCGATCCGCTAAATCTGGATGATTTTATTGCAGTTGGCGGATACTCTGCTTTAGCAAAGACCCTTTCGGATTATACCCCCGAAAAGGTTGTTGAGGAGATAAAAGACTCCGGTCTACGTGGTCGCGGCGGAGCCGGTTTTCCAACCTGGCTCAAATGGGAACTTACCCGCAAGGCCAAGGGCACAGAAAAATATGTCTTGTGTAATGCCGATGAGGGAGACCCCGGTGCCTTTATGGACCGAAGCGTACTCGAAGGCGATCCTCACAGCCTGATCGAAGGAATGTCAATCGCAGCCTTTGCCATTGGAGCAAGCCGCGGTTTTGTCTATGTACGAGCCGAGTACCCCTTGGCGGTAAGCCGTTTTGGAAAAGCCCTTGAACAAGCCCGGGAATCCGGATTGCTCGGTGATAACATCATGGGCACCGATTTCTCATTTGACTTGGAAATCAGGATGGGCTCAGGAGCATTTGTCTGCGGTGAAGAGACAGCCCTCATCCACTCTATAGAGGGTAAACGAGGTGAACCCAGACCGAGGCCTCCCTTTCCCGCTCAAAAAGGCCTATGGGACAAGCCAAGCCTGCTGAACAATGTGGAAACCTACACCAATGTGGCAGCCATAATGGATAAAGGGTCCGGTTGGTACAGCTCCTTTGGTACCGAAGAAAGTAAAGGGACAAAGGTATTTGCCCTGGCAGGTGCAATTAATATTAGCGGCCTGGTTGAGGTGCCGATTGGTACCAGCCTTGGGGAACTGATCTACGATATCGGCAGCGGTATTCCGGGGGGTAAGCAATTTAAGGCAGCCCAAATCGGTGGTCCCTCCGGTGGCTGTATTCCTAAGCAGTATCTCAATGTTCCCCTCGACTATAATACCCTCAGTGACCTTGGCGCCATTATGGGATCCGGGGGTCTAATCGTCATGGACGATGACACCTGTATGGTGGATGTAGCTCGTTATTTTCTGGAGTTTGTTCAGGAAGAGTCCTGCGGTAAGTGTACCCCCTGTCGTGTGGGAACCAAACGTATGCTCGAGCTTCTCACCAGAATTACAGAAGGTGATGGCCAGGAAGGTGATATTGAACGCCTGATTGAACTCGGAGAACAGATCAAAGACACCGCTCTGTGCGGATTAGGGCAAACCGCTCCAAATCCGGTGCTCTCCACAATCCGGCATTTTCGGCACGAGTATGAACAACATATTCGTGATAAACACTGTGAAGCCGGCGTCTGTGCTGGACTGGTTCGGGCACCGTGTCAAAGTGCGTGTCCGGCGGGAGTCGATGTCCCCGGATTTGTCTCACTGGTTGGAGAAAAACGCTATGCAGAAGCATTGCGACTGCATCGCGAACGCAACCCCTTTGCAGCAGTATGTGCACGGGTTTGCTTTCATACCTGTGAGGATAAGTGCCGTCGTTCTACCCTGGATGATGCGGTCGCAATCCGCGGCATAAAACGCTTTATGGTGGACCAAGAGGTGACCATTCAACTGCCGGAAATCCGGGAAAACCCGTCAAATGCGAAACGGAAAATCGCAATTATCGGCGGTGGGCCTGCTGGACTTTCTTGTGCCTATTTCCTCGCACGCCTTGGGTATTCACCAACAGTCTTCGAAGCTGAACAGAGACCTGGAGGAATGATGGTCCAGACCATCCCAGCCTACCGGCTACCCCGGGAAACCTTGGCTCGAGAAGTGCGTATGATCGAGAATATGGGAGTCAATATAGTCACCGACACGGCTCTAGGCCGAGATTTTACCCTGAAAGAACTGCGCTCGCAGGGCTATGATGCGGCATTCCTGGGTATCGGAGCTCCGGTCAATATGGATATGGGCATACCTGGAGAAGACGCAGAGGGAGTGGTACAGGGTATAGATTTTCTTAAGCAGTACAACATCCGCGGTTCAGTTCCAGTAGGAAAAAAGCTAGTAATAATCGGCGGTGGAAATGCCGCAGTTGATGCAGCCCGGACAGCAATCCGTCTTGGTGCGGAAACGGTTACTATTCTCTACCGCAGAACACAAGAACAGATGCCCGCTTATGCTGAAGAAATTGAAGAGGCCCTGTTGGAGGGTGTGAAGCTGAAAACCCTCACTCAACCCATAGCTATTGAAAAGAACGGAGTTGGCAAGGTAAAGGGTGTAACCTGTGCCTGCATGCAGCTGGGCGAGTTCGACCGCAGCGGACGCAGACGACCAACCCACTCGGATCAGCAGAACTTCATAGTAGAAGCTGATCAAGTCATTATCGCTATTGGACAGCAGATAGATACCAGTCACTTTGCCGGTGAATTAGACATCCATCTTGGTGACAACCGTTTTATTAAAACCAACCCGCTGACCGGACAAACCTCAGTCGATTGGATATTCTCCGGCGGAGACGCCGCTTCCGGGCCTGTGTCGGTCGTATCGGCCATCGGAGATGGCGAAAAGGCGGCGGTCGGCATTGATCAGTACCTTACCGGAGAGTCACATGCCTTCTGGCGCGAAGAGAAAGTAGTCGAAACATCTTACGACCCGGATGCCGAACCGGTACCCTACCCGCGCGAGAAAATCCCGGTAATCGGAACTGACCGTCGAAAGAACAACTTTGAAGAGGTTGAACGCAGCTGGTGTGAGAGTGTAGCCATCCGACAGTGCGAGCGCTGTCTGCGTTGCGATTACGGTAAAACACCTGCAAAATCAGGGAGCAGTGTAGAATGAAAATTACAATAAATAACATTACAACAGAGGTAGAAGAGGGAACTACGGTGCTGGAGGCAGCCCGCAGTGTAAATGTAGATATTCCCACCCTCTGCTATTTAGAGGGAATGGAACCCTTGGGCGCCTGCCGCATGTGCGTAGTCGAGGTCAAAGGAGCGAAAAACCTGGTAGCCTCCTGTTCTACGCCGGTACGCGACGGTATGGAAGTCAGTACCAACAGTGCTCGAGTGCGTGATGCTCGCCAGACGGTGATGCAGCTTTTACTGAGCGAGCATGAGGGCGATTGTCAGCTCTGCGAACGGGGGGAAGACTGCGAACTGCAGGATCTGGCAAACCGAATGGGGGTTAAGGAGATAACCTTTGCCGGGGAAAAACCATCTCCCTTTTTTGATGAAAGTACGCCGGCACTGATACGTGACACCGGTAAATGTATCAAATGCAGACGCTGCATGGAGGTCTGTAAGGCTGTACAAAACGTTGGTGCCTTGGCAGCCCAAAACCGCGGGTATGCAACTATAATCGGCCCCGCCTTTGCCCAGGATCTGGATACGGTAGTCTGCGTGCAGTGCGGGCAGTGTGCCGCTGTCTGTCCAGTTGGTGCTATTATCGAGCGCAGCCATATCCCACAGGTCTGGCAGGCTCTTGATGACCCGGAGAAACATGTAGTGGTGCAGACCGCCCCTGCAATTCGAGCAGCTCTTGGCGAATGCTTTGACTACCCCCCGGGAACCCTGGTGACAGGAAAGATGGTAAGTGCGCTTAGACGCCTCGGATTCGATGGAGTGTTCGACACCAACTTTGCCGCCGACCTTACCATCATGGAAGAGGGCACGGAGCTGCTGACACGGCTTAAGGCGGTATTGGCGGATAAGCAAGAGGCCGCTCTGCCGCAGTTCACCAGCTGCTCACCCGGCTGGATTAAATATGCCGAGCATTTCTATCCTGAATTTCTTTCAAACATCTCTTCATGTAAGTCACCCCAGCAAATGTTCGGTGCCATGGCAAAAACCTACTACGCCGAGCAGAAGGGTATTGATCCGAAGGATATAGTAGTGGTATCGGTCATGCCCTGCACCGCAAAAAAATACGAAGCCCAACGGGAAGAGATGAACGACAGCGGCTACCAGGATGTTGATTACGTACTCACCACCAGGGAGCTCGGCCGAATGATAAAAGAGGCCTCCATAGACTTTCCTAGGCTCGAAGATGAGAAAATGGACTCACCCCTGGGACTATCCTCCGGCGCGGCGGATATATTCGCAAATACCGGCGGAGTAATGGAAGCGGCACTGCGAACCGCCTACGAGATAGTAACCGGCCGTCAGCTGCCTATGGAGAACCTCCACGTCACACCGATTATGGGACTTGAAGGGGTAAAAGAAGCGGCCCTGACCATTGAAAAACCACTCAAGGAGTGGGCCTTTCTCGACGGAGTAGAGCTGAAAACTGCGGTAGCCCATGGGTTGGGCAATACGAGTAAACTTCTCGACCGTATAAAGGCCGGAGAAGCGGAGTATCATTTTATAGAAATTATGACCTGTCCGGGCGGCTGCATCGGAGGCGGAGGACAGCCCCGTTTTACCACCGATGAAATACGTAAAAAGCGAATACAGGCCATCTATGCAGAAGATGAGGGCAAAAAACTGCGAAAATCCCACGAGAACCCCGCCATCCAGGAAATCTACGAAAAGTACCTTTCCAAACCGCTGGGGGAACGCAGCCATCACTACCTGCATACCAAATACACCGAACGCTCACGGATATAGCGGCTTCATAGGTGCGCCTTTTAGGCGCTGGAGGTATGCCATGAATTGTAAGAACGTGAATAAAAAAAGTGAGTTTCTTTCAAAAATGATGTTTTAGCAAAACCTAAGGCAGAGTTTAAAAGGCCGACTGAAGACTTCAGCCGGCCTTTTGTATTATCAACAGGTGCCACAATTTAGTAGGTACAGTAGTTTCTGCCGCCTATTTCTTCTCATCCGGAGTCTCATCGTGTTTGTCTTGTTTGGCTTGAACCTCGGCCGCCTGCACATCACTGTCCTGTCCCGACGATTTTGATTCAAGATCAAGCTCCTGTTCTTTCTTGGTATTATTTGGGGAGGTGGAAGAGGTTTCGCTTTTTTTCTTTTTAGGTGAAGCCTTTTTAGGCTTCGCTGTTTCAGCAGAAACAGTGTTTTCTTCATTTTGCACCATTCTGCGCAACTCTTTTATCCGGTTGCTGTCTGCCGAAAGATCGTCCCGGATTTGTTCAACCTCCTGTTTCTCTTCGAAAATCTTTTTCTCCAGCTGGGCGATGTGCTCCTCTTTCTTCTTCATATCATTCTGCAGCTCCTCAATTTCTAATTCGGATTGCAGGGTATTTACCTTATCCTGGTGCTGTTGTTTTTGTTGTTCCAGCTCGTGTATTCGATTCAGGACCATCTGCTGTTCTGTATCCTCAGAGTCCTCAAAGTCCGCAGGGTTCCCAGGGGAAGACTGGAGTAGAGACACCTTGCCAACCTGCAGCTGCTGTGTGTACAATCGTTCCTGCAGCAGCTTAATCTCGTTATCAAGCTGCCTTAAGGCTTTCTCCGGTGAGGTGCTGGAAGACTGGGCTTCAACCTTTTCATTCAGTTCTTCCTTTTCGTGAGCTAAAGCTTCCTTCTGCCGGCGACGTTCTTCCCGACGTTCTTCCTGTTGTTTGATATTGGAAGTAACACTGCGAACCTGTTCGTCAGGAATTTCCTCGACCTTTTCGGTTTCCAACAAGCGTTCACCCACACTTGTCAGTGCAGCATCACGCTTTTTCTCAAGACGAACTATACCGCTTTTCAGAAAGGTGATCTTTGCCCCTCCGGGTAGCTTCTGAAACACATTTTTCTCATCCTGAGCAATGGATAGACTCTGAACCGTACGCTCTTTATCACTTAACTGTGTATCGATTCTGTTTATTTCTTCAAAAATCTCGTCGAAGTCTTCTTTTTTTAGCGATCCAGTGCGGTACACTCGATAGGCATGGGCTCCCAAGCTAGTAACCATCTCCGACCGACTTCTTTCAAAAGTTTTATCCTCCTCGTCCAACTCGTTCAGCTGTTCATCCAGCTGCCGTAATCTTTCAAGGGCGCTTCGAATATCCTCACGGCGATTTTCTTTAGAAGCTATTTCAGACTGAATCTCTTTCCCCACTCCAAAGGTCTCGCTTAGTGCCTCCTGCGGGCATTCTTCATTTTGCAATATCAATCGACCTAATTCTGCAGTCTGACGTTCGATCGTCACATCAAGTTCATCAATTGCACTTTGGTGCTCGTGAATCTCTGACTTACGTTTATCCATATATTTTTCCTCCTGAACTAATCACTAAAGGGCTCCACGATCTACAACTTTTGACATAACATAGGTTAGGAGAGACTCATCCAACTCACTACCGAAGTCCGCCACAATTTCCCCCACCTGGCGCCATTGTTCACTACTAAAGGGATCGCGTCGGTCATCAAAGGTTTCTAGCAACAACTCGGTAAGATCCGGAAGCAGCTCTGCTTGCTGCAGCAGCTCATCCTCAGTGGGGGACTGTGTAAAAAAAATGACTTCAAACAGTTCATCCAACATGCCAACCGGAAGCCCCCCCAGACTATATACAAAGTCCTTTTTCAACCGTGCTTTTTTTTCCTCTATAGACAGCGCAGGGCTGTGCACTGTACTTTGTACACGTTTGTTTAAACGATCACCTGTATCCATTATTCGGACTTCCTTTGTAGAACTAATCCTGTAGTCCCTTTAAATGTACTACCGCTGGAACTTAATCTCAAGGCAATTTTTTCCATTCAAGCACATCCTGCTGTATTAATTCTCAAGGATGGTAATTTCTACCCTCCGATTTCTCCGCATACCCTCGATAGTTGAATTATCAGCAATTGGCTCTTCGGCCCCTTTCCCCTGGGTAATAACCTGTTCCGGATCACGAATATCCCTGCTTAGAAGGTAATTACCAACCACCCGTGCTCGTTGCTCTGAAAGACTCTGCCGCCCCTCCTCAGTACCGGCTAAGGCCGTATGCCCGGTAATCAGCAAATCACGGTCCGGATAACGCCTTAATATTTCAGCTATTTGATTGAGTTTCTGCTGTTCCCCCTCCAACAACTCTGTAGAATCTGGGGCAAATTGAATGTTTTCCAAATCAAGGGTTACTCCTCGATCATCCACCTTTACAGTGGTATCTTTCACTCCGTCTTCTCGCAGCCGCTGTTCCACCTCTTCAGCAACTTTATCTCGGTCCATGGAAGTAGATTCGATCACTTCAGCCCGGGCAGTACCAGTAAACTCATACTGATCACCTGTAGAAAGCGAGAAGATCATGCTGAACTGTTCAGTATATGCATGGGGACGGCCCTTTTCATTATCCCAGTACACCTGCTGATCCGAAAATCCGGTAATTCGGACGGGATATATGGAAAATCGGCGAAAATAGTCCGAAGTCCGGTGCCGGACGGTATACTGTACCGAAATTAGGTCATACTCTTTTTCGTTATACTCTCCTTTTCCAAGGTAACGATATTTTGCCTGGAAGGGATAACGCAGAGGCTCGGGAATCCCATACCCCTTCCGTAAGTCGTGTACTTCCTCCCCTTGTGCCTTCCAATCCTCTCCTACCGAAACATCCCTTTCGGGGAAAATCGGTACATTCCGGACTACCGGCATATAATAGGAAGGATCTATATCGTAACGTCCTTTAGAATCCCTCCAAAAGCGGGAGAAATAATTTCGATTCAGTTCATACACAGAAACCTGGCCGCTTGTCTTTTCTGAGGTACTAAAACGGCCCTCTAGGAGCCCCTTATCGTCCTCCGTATCCTTAATTTGGACTGAAATTCGGTTAAGAATATCTGCCTGGTATCTGTACTCACCATTTACATACACCTCCTCATCAACCTGTGAGAGGATTCTGTACTTATCGCCCACTGAGTACTTAAAGGCAAACTCCTCGGCCCCAAGCAGAGATACCCCGAATAGAAGCAGAATTGAGAGTATTCCAGTTTGCTTTTTCAGCTTGAGATTTTGCCAATTATTACAATTAAAATGCATATGCATATGCTCCTTCATTTTTTTTCCTTTCTTGACAAACATATAGACTGCAGATATCTTTTAATATACCAATGTAGTGATTCATAGGATACCACTGTGTTACAATTTATCATGCGACACCATCCAAAAGAAAAAGTGCAATCTTTGCTTTCATCAGCCGGCTACAACGAAGCAACCCCTCTTCAGGAAGAGTATGTGCCCGCTGCCCTGCAAGGAAAAGACCTTATTGTGGAAAGTATATCGGGAGAAGGGAAAACCCTTGCTCAGTTGTTACCCTTCTTTCTCCAACCCAAAACCCGAAAAAAAGCTCCGACTTTCCTGATTCTGGTCGATACCATTGAAGCTGCTGGAAAATATGAACGAGAACTTTCCCGTTTTGCCTCAGCAAAAACAAAAATTAAGCAATCGGCAGTACTTGGAAAAGAACCCCAGGCAAAGCATGAATTACGAACACTCACTAAACGTCCTTGCCTTATTGTCGGCACTACCGGCCGTATCATTGACCACATCCGCAGAAACAACCTTCGTTTGGACCACCTTAGTTCAATTCTTATCAATGTACCTGAAAACGGCAACCATATGGAGTTCGCCCGAGATGTGGAGTTTATAATGACAAAAGCTCCCAAGAAAGTACAGACGGTTGTCTTTACCCCTGCAGTAGAAACAGCAGAGGAGCTTTCTTATTTGTTGAAACGTCCAACCACGTTGACAAGCGCTGAGCGGCAATCAAAGCTTCCCTCATTGCACATCTACAAATGTCAAAGACGTAGCCCCCACATGCTTAGTCAGCTGATTTTCGGTTTAGACTTCCACCGTGTTCTGCTTGTTACTGCCACCCCAACAGAATCTCAGCAACTTCAGCACCACCTAAAACAAAGTGGAATTTCCTGCTGTCCGGTACTTGGACATGAGTTAGAAAGCACGTCTCTCTCAGCCCTGCAGAATTTCCCACAGCCCCCTGATACGGAGCAGACAGTGCTGCGCTGTGAAATCACTACTTTTCAAGATGCCCCTTTCACCCAGCTTTCAAATTTTAAGGCCATACTTTTTTACGGGCTGCCACAAAACCAAAATCTGTTTGCAGAAATTGGCTGGTCAACCGCATTACAAAGGCCTGCTCCCTCTTTTTCAATTTTAGTTTCCGAGGGAGAATTCCAGAGATTAGAGACACTACAGGAGATACAAAAAATGAAAACCAAGAATGAAGCTCTTCCAGAAGAAGAGGAAGTATTAAAGGGAAAATTAAAAAGCATTGTGACTCAGATTAAGGAAGAAGAGAACCCCGAAGTATTGAACCGCTATAAGAAGCTTATTAAAAAAAGCGTACCCTTTCATTTACGCGGTTATGTGAGCGCCTATTTTTTCAAAAAAGCCCTTGAAGGAGGGCTTGAGGGCCAGCTCAGCCAGAAGTCGCACCCCTCTTCTCAAATGCAAACTATTTTTGTCAGTATTGGGAAAAACCGTAAAGTCTTTCCTCGCGATTTAGTCCGACTATTCAAAAATAATCTAGAAATCGATCAAAATGAAATTGGAAATATTAAGGTTCTTGATAACTATTCATTTGTAGATATTCCACAAAAGGTTGCACAAAAAGCAATTGAAAAAATGGATGGGATGGAATTCCGTGGAAGGAATGTGACAGTAAACTTTGCGAAGAAAAAAGATAAAAAGAACACATCCCGGTAATGCAGTGATGCACTAACGTGACAGGAAGGAGGCAGCACAACAAAGCTCGCCTCCTTTTTTTTTGACCTCTTCTCGTTGATACCGTTTTTGCAGGACCCCTTCTTACACCAATAAAATGGTAAAAAGTACAAATACAAGCAGCTCTGTAATTCCAATACCCACCGCGAGGATACTCAAACCCAACACCTCATACCGGACCGCCCGTTTCTCACATTCTGCTACCAGCAGAAAGGGGCTACCGGGTACCGCAATCATCTCCGCCATGGGGTCAGACGGGCGCTGCAGTTCTTCATTTGAAAACAGATAATACCTAGGCCCGATCAACCTTGGCGGCAGACTCGGCTGTATGAAATGAATGGCTTTAGTATCCACTTGGGACCTCATTTCTTCTAAGTTCCGGAATCTCGTCATAAGGTACTGTTCACCGGTTTTCAGAAAGGCAGTCTGCCGTACACTTGAATTTGTTCCAAAACTCCCTTCCTGATGATGAAAATGCATGAGAGGCACTCGTATAAGATCGCGCTGCGCGCGCAGCACTCTTCCCCTTTTCCAAAAAACGCGGTAGTAATAATAAAACAGCACTGCAGGGGGGAATAAAGGCAACACTGGGCTTAAAGAGAGAGAAAGAGCAATTATTGCCGGAAAAAGCAGTTTAGGAAAACTCATAAGGATGTAAAAATAGATAAACAATGAAAAAGAACCCAGGGTCAGTGAACCGGGTGTTAAGGAGTTCCAATACTCGTTCTTTTGCCGTCCGCTCCAGGCGGCCCGAATTAATACATTTTGCGGCTCACCCTCGTAAATGATAACCAACAAAGGCTGCTCAGCACTGTTCTTAAACACACCCCTCTTGTCCTGCCATTCCAGTTCACCGCTCAGAAAAATCTGCGTGTACTCCGGCAAGGAGGAAATTTTCTCCCACAGCACCTTCCGGGGGGGTTGAACGGGGTGTTCCCTGTACTCACTCTCTACCCAGGAACTCTCCTCAGAAAGAACATACACAAAAACCCGTTCCAAATCGGCACTTACCGAAACCTTGCCGTCGGAAACCCATATAGTGTTATCACCCTGCATAGCCTGCAGATGTCCAAAAAATCGATACCTTCGCTCCTCTGCACCGCTCTCAGTTTCCGCCTTTCGCAGTTCCCTGTAATCCAGAGGAGTGTAAATAGCAGACTCAGTGAGCCTCCTACGAAAATTACGCCAACTGCTCCTGATAGCAAAAGCACCAATTCCGGGAATGAGTGCATAGAATAGCAGGGCAAAGAACAGGATCCCCGACAGGTGTAACAAAATTAGTGGTTGCAAAAGCATATGTTTTACCTTACTCTAATACCTACTATGGTCGATAGAATAGTTACCGGATTATTGAACACCAACACTTATCTCTTCTCGCACTGGAAGAAGGGATGTATTATTATTGATCCCGCCGGTAATGTTGATGAAATCATATCACACATCGAAATAAAAA
Organism: Spirochaetaceae bacterium; assembly: GCA_041686355.1. Classification (GTDB taxonomy): domain Bacteria; phylum Spirochaetota; class Spirochaetia; order DSM-16054; family Sediminispirochaetaceae; genus DSBN01. The sequence continues at coordinate 11,899 of JAWLDZ010000028.1, read as the reverse complement.
ACTTTACACCCCTGGCAATTCTCTGTACTCATGGGCACTTTGATCATATTGCAGCCATCGCACAGCTGCGCGATTACTTCAAACCGAAGGATATTGAGCTGCCTATTTACATTCACATCCTGGATAGCAATTATTTCGGCGAACAGGGGCGTGAAAAACACCTGCAAGACCTCTCACAGCTGGGAGCGGAGTTTCATCCCCTTTTTCACAGCTTTTTAGAAAAATTGCCGGAAGCTGATGTTTTTTTAGAAGAGGGACAGTTTATCCTGGATACAGACTTGCAGGTCATCCACACTCCTGGTCACACTCCGGGGGGTATCAGTATATATTCAGAAAGTGATCTAATTTTATTCTCTGGGGATACACTTTTTTTTGAAGGAGTTGGGCGTACCGATCTTCCCGGAGGTGACTCGGACCAGCTTCGCAGCAGTATCCTGGATAAATTGTTTGCCCTGCCCGAAGAAACCCGTGTCTTTCCAGGTCATGGACCTTTTACAAGCATTGAACGAGAGAAGAATCACAACCCATTTCTTTGATTTTATGCACTTAAGCTGAACACAAGTCCCTGCATCCCGCCGGGATCCCCATATGAAGGCTCGAGTTGAGTAAAGGAGTGGAGGAGATCAGCCTTTCCCTGAAGAAAGGTACCAAGGTCTTCACTATCTGCAGTAGTTTTCGAGGCTTCCAGGGATGCAATCATCGAATCTATGCGAGCTCTCTGTTCCCTGTTTCCGGAAGATGATTTAATACTGACAAGCCTGTCAATTACCTTGTCAATTGTCCGCAGTTTCGACAGAGAAACCCCCTTGTCGCCGCTTGTGGGAATCCCTGTGACGTGCTTAAAATGTGCGTATATAGCCTGATTTGCTTTCACAGGAAATGCGATTCTGCCGCTGCTGTAGCGGGCCCGCATCAGATAAGAAGGATTGACAGTGGGCTGTGTTGAATTACTTAACACCTGCATAGTTTTACTTCCTCATTATTAATATCGGTAAAAATGGGAAGTCTTTAACTATTTTTTATGCAGATAGGATTACTCAGCGAGAAAATATTTGCCGGCGGCTAACGATTACGTCTCTCTTCATCATTTTTGCATTCGATACACATCAAAGCGTAAGGAATAGCCTCAAGACGCTCAATCTTTATCTTCTTGCCGCAGCGCATGCACAAACCGTACCGGCCGTTTTTTATCCGAGAGAGGGCTGAATCAATCAACCGCATCCGTTTAATATCTTGTTCATTCAGTGCTTCAAGTGTCTTTCGGTCGATATCATCCGCAGCAATATCCGCCAAATCCTTTGGATCGAGGTCGTCAATCAACGATTCAAAATCTTGACTTTCAGATATAAGCGAACGGACAATCTCTTCCTTCATCTCATGCAGTTTTGACTGCATCTGTGCTTCAAATTTCTTATCCATATGCATTCACCTCGCCCCGATATGTATCCCTCCTGGGAGCATGTGAATATGACGCATATGCTGAAAAATGTCAACTAGTTGACATTTCGACGCTATTTCTCTACTATGATTAACAATATAAAACGAGGAGAATACGTGGCAAAAGAAGAGGCAATTGAAGTAGAAGGCATAGTTAAAGAATCACTTCCCAATACTATGTTCCGTGTTGAGCTGGACAATGGGCATCTCATTCTGGCCCATCTTTCGGGCAAAATGCGAAAACACTACATCAGAATTGTTCCTGGTGATAAAGTAAGGGTCGCCCTTTCACCTTACGATCTTACCCGTGGTAGAATTATTTATCGCGAGCGCTAATCTGGGTCTTAATAATCACCCAAGTAGCTCCGGCGCCGCCTTTTTCACGCCGCGGAGTTCCCAATTCACCGGCAATCGGCGATTGCTGCAAGTATTCTAAGACAGCTTTTGGTAGAACCGCTTTACCCTTTGAATGATTACCCTTTCCATGTACAACCTGTACCTTGCGTAACCCCCTACGAAGCGCTTCATTGAGGAACTGTTCAAGTCTGGTAAGTGACTGTTCTAGACTCAATCCATGTAAATCAATCTCATCTTCAGGTTCCATCTTACGCAGATACCCGCGTGTGGCTATCGGATCGTTGTATTCCTCAGGTGTCCCTTTATCATAATACTTCCAGCTCTCTTCCGAATCTATCCATCTCTCGAAGACTTGCCTGCCCTTTGCTTCAGCTTCCCCCTTGTTGGTCTTAGAGCCCTTCTGACTCTTTCCCCGCTCCCACTCTTCGAGAATCTGCGCAAAATCCATAAAAATCTCCTTAGATGAGCATCTTTACCATAAGAACAGCTCAGCTAATGCTGTTGTTACAGTTGTTCGGCTAGATTTTTTAAACTTGGAACGGAAATTACATTTTCTTCTAAAACCCATCCCTTGCGTCCCTGCCCCGTTTCAATAAAAAAGAACCCTTCAGCTGACCCCTTAATCTTCACAAGCTCACCCTCTTTCACAGTAAAGGCATCCGAGGATTCGATGTGGGGAATTTTTTTCACCGTCGGCATTGATTCATCCACTGCAGCTATTATTCCAACTTCTTGATTGGATTGTACGACTGAATACAACATTCCAATCCCCATTACAATACTTGCTAACAACATGAATGCTGCAACAATAAAATAACCATTCTTTTGTCTAAAGAGGTAGATTATTCCCATAAAACCTGCTCCGTTGATGAATAGTGTTAATAACAACAAGAACAGGTCAGGATGAAACAGAAAGGGAGGTTCAATATCGGTGGTGATTCCATATTCCTGGGAAATATAATCCAGAAAGGCTGCGTAGGTTTCATTCATCGGCTGGATAGTCAAAGCTGTTCGTGCATAGAGTACAGCCGAGCCGATATCGCCTTTCTGAAAAGAGGAGAGCGCAGCATTATACCGCAAGTCCGGAACCTCAGGCCGTTCCCGTACCGCCTGAAGATATAAGGCTTCCGCAAGGGCAAACTCATTCTGATTATATGCCTGATGGGCATTCTCAATAGTTTCGGCTACCCCTTCGCTTGTAAATTCCGCGGCACCGAAAGAGAGGAGCACTACAAGGGAGCCCAGCAGGACAAGTCTTTTCCGGCGCAGGAGCAAAAAGAAGAAAAACAGCAGCGGCCCCGGCAACATCCACCCATATGAGGCAATGTGTGTAAAGCGAGTGGTAATTCCACTCGTCTGCATAGAAGCGATTTGGCGGGGAGCAAAGCCAAATCCGGAGGCATCTTGCTCTTCGGCAGATCCTTTTCTTTCAGGTATAATCTCAACAGGAAAGGTATAAGAACGGGTAGAATAGACACTACCGGATGATGGCTGTACGACGTTCAAAGGGGTAACTGTTACCCTTTTTTGCCCCGGCTCTTCAGCTGCCAGGGAATAGGTGTAAGTCCGGCTCCCCCTATAGCCATTCTGCGTGGGGCTGTAGTCGGAGCTCTCCTCAACCTGCAACTGTGTAAACCCATCTAATTGTACATCTGGAAACTGCAGATAATTCAGATTACCGGTACCCTCAACTCGAACCGTAAGCGATACTCGATCTCCATGCCGGACTTCCCGTTTTTCAATTTCCGCCGACAAACTGAAATCACCCACTGCTCCGCTCTCCTGGACAGCTTCCGGTAACGGCAGCACCTGTATGACCGGACGTCCGGAGAGAGCTTGGCCATGGGTGTAGCTCACCCGCGCTTGGGGTAATGCTATCCTTCCCGGCGAAGAAGGAGTAAAAATATAGCCGGCCACCGGTATTTCATACAAGGTCTCACCACCCCGCCGCATACGGTTAATACTTCCAAGCCCTTCCGCCATTTGGAAAAAGCCTTCCGAAGGCGAACCGACGGATATATCCTCGAACATACTAATCTCAGTCTGTTCAAGAGCATTTAGTACGCTCACCACATTTTGACCTACATATGCGGTTTCATCGGAAAGGCTCCACTCAAGCTCGAGAGGAATAATAAGCTGCTGATTTCTATAGACACCAACCTCAAGAAGCTGCGGCTCAGTGGTATATACTCTCTCAACTCCTGTAACCCGATAGGGACCAATTTCATAGCGGCCTGTGTCATCAGAGCGATATATGTAGGTGATTTCTGTGAGGGCTATACGCTCACCAGTAGAACCGGATGTATTTACAGGCCGAATATAGGGTCCCCGCAGCAGCATAATATCATCGTCAAAACCTGGCTCTTCAACCTCTACCATTGAGGAGTCCTCCACCGGAACCTGAATAGTCACACTAAACCGATCTCCCCGTCCTACAGGGTTTGGACTAACCTCAACCTGAACTTCGCTCTCGTTCTGGGCTTGAAGAAATCCAGCAGTTAGAAATAAAAATAGTACCTGCACAAATATCAGTTTACGCATAGGCTACCAATCTCTGCCGGGGGATGGCTGTTCGGTATCATGATCCGGACTGAGCAGTGTAGGTGAACTGCGTTTGACGTACTCAAGAATACGTCCGGCATCTTCACTCACCTCCTCCGAATCCTGCGGAGTATCGGTAGATGTACGGGCATTTTGCTCTTCCTCAGAAAGATTCAATTTTCGTAGACAGTACTCTAAGTTCGCCTTTGCCTGAAGGTCTTCTGGATTCAGTCGAAGGGCCTCCCTAAAATTGTTATATGCATTTTGGTAGTTCCCCCTTTCATATTGAATTACGCCTCGGTTAAAAGCGATTCGGAAAAGTAACTCAGGATCCTTGCTTGCCTCGACAGAACTTTGCCATTCCTCCACAGCCGCCTCTGATTCACCTAGAGAGTGGTATACATTTCCAAGGTTATACAAAAGGCGGTCGGAATATTGAGCAGCGTCCAAGCTCTGAATGTATACCAAGTTCGCCTCCTTATACTCGCCCCGGGAAAAGGCATAGTTTCCCTCAATGACCTTCACGTAGCTTTCAATCGGTGAACATGAGCTCAACATCAACAGTAAAAGTATGTTTCCGGCAACTAATATGTTCCGCGCCATGGAATAATCCTCACTAAAAATGAGATAAACAGAGCAGCAATTGCAACCAGCAGAAACAGCTGATACCTCTCTTGCTCCAAAATGCGAATATTTTCACCCTTTTGCTGCAGTGAGAGACACTCAAACAGCTCCGACAGTGAACCCTCTTCATCCATTTGACAGTATACCCCTCCGGTTTCTTCTGCCAGTTTCCGCAGGGGAACCGGATTCAGCCGACTAATTACAAGTTCCCCATCCTGGTTACGTAGAGAGCTATCTTCACTTACAGGGATTTCTCCCCCCTGGGTCGTCCCCACCCCGACAACATCAACCGTAATTTGCTGCTTACCGGCGGTAGTGGTCACAGCTGCACTGCTCCCGCCATGGGTCTCGCCGTCCGTAAGGAGTACGACAATCTTACGACGCTCTTCTCCGGAGGGAAAAGCGTTAAAAGCAGTCTCCAAGCCGGCCTGAATATTGGTACTGCCTGATGAAAACATCGAGGGAGAAACAGTATCAATTGCCTTCTTCATGGCTTCAAGATCCTCCGTTACCGGCACATAGACATATCCCTCACCTTTGAAAACCACTAAACCATAACGGGCGGAATTACTACGGCGGATGATACTGTTGATCAAGACGGTAGTTCTCTCTAAACGGCTCGGCTGAATATCCTGACTCAGCATGCTGCGGGATATGTCCACGGCAAAAATGACATCCCTATCGGATGGAAGCTCTTCAAATGCCTCCTGCTTGTCCTTAATTCCCGCTAGTGCGAGAATAATAAACAAAAGTGAGAGTAAGAAGAAAAAGGAGGTGAAAAACCATTTGATAGTAAACACATCGAACAGCCTTTTCGCAGGACCGCTCCCCTTCACCCGCTTAAACTCTTTACGCCCTATTCGATAGTTTCGCAGCAGAACTGCTCCCACCGGGAGTAGCAGCAGAAGTAGCCACAGGCTTTCTGGATGAAGCAGCATACTACAGAACCTCCCGGAAAATGATTTTACGAATTACAAATGTGAGTAGAAGAAGCAGTAAAGCAGCCAGGATAAATTCACGGTGAATCGGTTCAGTCTTTATGTCTACTCGCACCCGCTGCTGAACGCTCTCCAAGGAATCAATATCATTAAAAACCGATTCTAACGACCCCGGACTGGTGGCCGGAAAAAACTTTCCATCGGTCATTGTGGAGATCTCTTTCAAGAGCTCCTCATCGTACTGACTCTCTATTTTGCCACGAATGATATTACCGGTAGCCGGGTCTTCAAGTTCAATCGGCACTTCACCGTGGGTACCAACTCCTATTGTATATACTCGAACCCCCATCTCGGCCGCTATCTTCGCAGCTGAGAGGGGAGGTATTTCTCCAGCATTATTTTCTCCATCAGTGATCAATATTACAATTTTGTTCTGGGCCTGACTATGCTGGAGATGCACGCAGGCTACGGCGATTCCCATGCCGATTGCGGTACCCTGCCCCATCTCCATCAATCTCATTCCATCCAGTCGGTCGTTCACTGTTTGATAGTCACGGGTGGGCGGCACCCGCAGTGCCGCCTGATTGCCAAAACCGACGATACCAATAGAATCATTATTACGTCGTCCGACAAAATCTTTTAACACTCCCTTTGCAGTTTCAAAACGGTTGACCGGTGAAAAATCCTGAGCAGCCATACTGGGAGATTCATCTAATATCAACAGAATGTCATGCCCTCGGTTCAAATGGATACGCTCTTTTTCCGAAATTGATGGACCGGCTACCGCTATTAAAAGGGCGATTAAAGCACACCAAAATGCAGCAGTTGAAATAAATAAAGCGAAACGCTCTATAAACCTGGCTTTTGAGAGAACCTCTTTCTGCCAAATGGTGAAGGAAAAAGAGATATGAGCTCCCCGTTTATTCCACAAATGGTTGAGATAGAGCAGGGTCGGCAGAACAGATAGAAGTATCAACAATACAGGAGAATCAAAGGTGATCATTTCGAAGCTCTTCTCCGTTTCTGTTTTTTTTGTTTCTCCACTTCCCGATTCACGGTCTCAATATATACCTCAATCTCTTTTGCAGCGGAAACTACCATTTCAAGGTCCTCTTCACGCTGTTTTTTTGAGGCATTTAAACCGCCAAACTTAATTTCATCGCTCTGCTGCATCATTCGCACCAAAGCTTCAACCTGTTCGGTACTGTCGGAAGGTAGAGTTTTCCACAACTGAGCGTGAAGCTCGGACGAGGTAAGTGCTATAAAATCATCCTTGGTGCGGGAAGAGAGGTAATGCCGCAGTTCCTCGGACAATACAATATAGAATCGGCGGCTGCTCATTTGCATATGCTTCTCGCGCAGATCCTTCAAAGCACGCATAAAGCGCTTATACGGTCGTCTGCCTGTTTTGATAGATACAAACCGTTTTACCCCCTGAGTTACGCGACCGGCAAAACTGAGCACAAATACAGGACCAAAAAACAGAATAAGAACCGCCAAACCGATGGCTAACCGTGTGCCTGGAAGGTAGAGTTGACCCTTGATGCCGAAAAAGTCCAAACCCCGTTCTTGGAGTATTGATTTTGTGTGCAGCTTTACATCGTTGAGCACTACATCTCCAAGCTGTATAACCGGGAGTGTCCGTGTGCCCGGGGCATATGAAGTAAAATCAATCTGTACTTCCCACCGCGAACCATCCTGTTTTACCCGTACATCGTGGATATCAATCCAGTTGGTAACCGGCACTTCTTCAGGCGGCAGCACTCGCAAACCCGATTCGGGATACACCCTCAGGCGCATCTCCACATTATCTCCAACATAAAAGTCGGGTGGTAAAAAGATATGGTTCTCAACACGGGCACCCTCTACTGAGGCCACCGGCATCAGAATACAAAGCATTAACATGACTATCCATAGGAATACCATCGTCCTGCGCACAGCCCTCACCTTCGTCGTCTCCTCGATTCAAAGAACTGCATCAATTTAATTACCGGATCATCATTTGTACTCATTGAGAGCGTGCCGAGGCCGCGTCGACGGGATTCCCGCTGCCAGAGCAAGTGGTAGGCATCCCAAAACTCACGGTAGGAGTGGCGAAACTTTCGACTCCCCCCTGGAGCCTGCAGTCGGGCACCAGTCTCCGGATCGACTAGTTGAACTAAACCGGTAAAGGGAAACACCTTTTCTGAAGGATCGGTAATCTTGACCGCAATCACGTCATGTTTCTTTGCCAGCAAACTCATCTCTCGCCAACTCGGGTTTACTCTAAAATCGGAAATTATCACGCAAATTCCCCGTCGGTTGAGGGATTCATAAACCGTCCGTATAGCATGGCCGAGATCCGATCCCTGTCCCTCCGGGGGCAGGTGCATCATATCTTCTACTAAGCGAAAGACCTGTTTTTTCCCCTTCCGTGGGGGAATCCACTTTTCTATTTTATCTGAGAAGAAAACCGCCCCCACACGGTCGTTGTTATGAACCGCAGAAAAGGCCAGGAGAGAACTTACCACCGCTACCATATCCTGTTTACTCATACGGCCGGTGCCGGTCTGCAGGGAAGCGGATACATCTATCAGCATAAACAGAATCATCTCCCGCTCTTCGCGGAAGGTTTTCATGTAAGGTACCCCCAAGCGAGAACTTACGTTCCAATCAATAAAACGTGCATCATCCCCCTCGTGGTATTCCCGGACCTCATCGAACTCAAGGCCAGGTCCCCGGAACACCGACCGGTAATTTCCGGACAGCAATCCCTCGACCAATTTGGCTGAAGCAAGGGGGAGGTTCTTAATGCGTGAGAAAAGACTGAAGGTATCCATACAGTTTAAGGAACCGGAACTACTTTCAGCAGTTGGGCTATTACATCATCCGGAGTAAGCTCTTCCGATTCCGCCTCATAGCTTAACACAATTCGGTGTCGCAGGACCCGAAAAGCAACTGCCTTTACATCATCGGGAATAGCAAAGGTTCGCCCCTCAAACAGAGCTTTTATCTTTGCACAGCGGTATAGATAAATAGTTGCACGGGTTGATGCTCCGTAATCGATGAAACGAGAAAAACTGCGGCTCTCTTCACTCCTGGTCCGTGAGGCGGTGACTATCTGTACAATATACTCTTCTATCCGCTCATCCACCAGAATTGTAGATGCAACCTTTCGCAGTTCGCGCAGCTGAACAGGAGTGAGCACCTTCTCCACTCTTATATCCTGGGAAATGCCCATTCGCCTAAGTATCTTTAGCTCCTCTTCACTGCTCGGATATTCAACCTGCAGTTTCATAAGAAAACGGTCGAGCTGAGCTTCCGGCAAGGGGTAGGTACCCTCCTGCTCAATCGGATTCTGAGTAGCCAGTACAAAAAATGGGTCCGGCAAGGGGTAGGTCGTCTCCCCAATGGTTACCTGTCGCTCTTCCATTGCCTCTAACAAGGCCGACTGCACTTTAGCGGGGGCGCGGTTTATTTCGTCGGCCAGAATAATATTACTGAACACAGGACCCTTGCGCGGCACAAACTCACCGGTATTCTGCCGGTAGATCAGTGTACCGATCAGGTCGGCGGGCAGCAAATCCGGGGTGAACTGCAGGCGCTTGAACTCGGCATCGACCACATCGGCAACAGTTTTTACCGCCAATGTTTTTGCCAATCCCGGCACCCCCTCCAACAGCACATGGCCGCCGGCTATCAAGGCCATTAAGATACCATCGACCATGTTTTGCTGGCCTACAATGCGTTTACCTATCTCTTCTCTGCACTGATCAAGCTCAGCAGATGTGTGAGCTATCCTATCCTCAAATTCCGTCATTATCATAGAGTATCCTTATATTGCTTTACTTTGTAGTGACCTTTTACAATAATATATCAACGTAGAGGTTGCAATACACAGTTTACTTACTACAGGAATTCTATGTTTGATAATTTATGCCGAAAAGAGGAAGTAAGGACGGTTTGTATGATAAAAACAAATTACCATAGCCACAGCTTGTTCTGCGATGGAGAGGGACGCTTAGAGGAATATGTTGAATATGCCCTTTCGCAGCACATGCAGGCTCTTGGGTTCTCCGGGCATGCTCCGCTGCCCTTCCCCAACGCATGGACGATGGATGAGGAAGCTCTCTCCCTCTACCTTGGAGAGGCGCAGCACCTAAAGGAGCTTTACCGTGGCAGAATTGAAATTTATGCAGGTTTAGAAATCGACTACCTTAATGACACCCACAATCCGGCCCATTCCTATTACGAAGCCCTGGGCCTGGACTACCGGATAGGTTCGGTACACATGCTGCCGGACCCGGAGAACGGCGAATTCTACGGGCTCGACGGTCCGATTGAAGAGATCGAACACCTGTTGAATAATGTGTATGCGGGATCAGCTGAAAAAATGATAAGTGCGTATTACCGGCAGCTGCAGAATATGGTGAGACGGGGGGGCTTCGATTTTATCGGCCACCTCGACCTGGTAAAAAAACACAACAGAGCCATGGATCTTTTCTCGGAGAAAGATGAGTGGTACCAAAGTCTTATCACCGGGGTGCTGGATACTATCGCTGTATATGGTCGGATGGTGGAGGTAAATACCGGAGCTATCGCCCGCGGCTACACCGACGAGCCCTATCCCTCCCCCTGGATTCTCAAGATGTGCTTTGAACGGAATATACCGATCATCCTGAACTCCGATGCCCATAAACCCTCATGGGTGGGGTTTGGTTTTGATGCGGCACGAAAAATAATTGCTGAAGCGGGTTATTCAAGCGGTATGGCCCTCTTACAAGGTAAATGGCAGGAGGTACAGTATGGATGAAGCTGAAAATCTTGATGAAGTCGCCGCCGCGCGTATTGAAGAGTTGAAGCAGATTGTCCGACGAAATGCAGCGCAGCATCAACAGACCATTAAGACTTTGAAAGAAACCCGTACCACCGTTCGGCGTAACTACCATGGAATGGTCCAACTGCTAATTGAGGTTATATCCCTGGGAGATCGATACCTCGGGGGACATCTAAAGCGCTGTGCTGAGACCACATGGCAGTTCTGCAAGCATATGCAATTGCCGAAGGACGTATGCTACCTGCATTACTACGGCGCGCTGTTGCACGATATCGGACTGGTCGGAAGAGAGGCCGAGCTAAGCAAAATTCCGCCGGAGCAGCTCTCTGACCAGCAGCGGGAGGAGTTTCAGAAGCACCCCCTCTACGGGGAGAAAATCATCAGCACTGTGTATAATCTTAAACGCACAGCGGATATCATTCGTTCCCACCATGAGCGGTACGACGGGCACGGATTTCCAGACCAGCTGCAGGGAAGCTCCATTCCCCGCGGGGCCCGGATGGTGCGCATCGTAAACGACTGGGACAACCTGCTGTACAAGTACAATCTGAATATCGAAACGGCGGTAGAGTCGATCTCCTCCGGTTCCGGAACCCTGTACGACCCCAAAATTGTGGGCAAGTTCATTGCATTTGCTCCCGACTGGGCTAAAAGCCGTGAAGAGCCGGGGTCGAGAATCCCTATTGCCGACCTGGCCCCCGGGATGTATCTAAAGGAGGATATACTGCTAAGCAACGGGCTGATGCTGATGCCCCACGGGATGATACTGGACCAAACTACCATAGACAAGATACATTCCTTTGAGTCGATGATCGAAGGTGATCATTTAGTTACCGTTGTGTAGCTAACAAAAGGAGCTTAACTGCCCCCGGAGGACTAAGCCTCCGGCTTCGGCTTACCTACTGGAGCTGCATACACCACAAACTCGTCCTGCCCGTCAACTCCAAGTAAGCGATCACTCTTCTCTTGATCAAAGGCGCCCACTGCACAGGTTCCGGCACCAATTGCCTCACAAGCCAGGTACAAATTCTGACACAGATGCCCGGCATCGAGCAGGATTAGACGATAGGCTTCAAAGGCATAGGCCCGCTCGGAGCGATAGGGAATTGCGGTCCAGATGAAGCTGGCCGCCGCTCCAAAATTATGGGCCAACAGAGCTTCATCGAGCAGTTTCTCACTTTCTTCT
>JAWLDZ010000027.1:14630-27952 GCA_041686355.1 Spirochaetaceae bacterium | reverse complement strand
CTGCGCTCCTTTTTATGCTGCAGCCGGCGCTCATTGGCGGCTCTGGGAGGACGGGTGTGTTTGCGTCTTTTTGGGTGAGAAAGGGCCGACTTTATCAGAGAAAAAGCTCGTTGCTCGGCGACTTCGCGATTACGTGCCTGGCTGCGGGTCTCGGAGGATTGGATTACCAGCTCATTTTCAGAGTTCAGACGGTTGGTGAGCTTATGCAGTACCCGCTCTTTCTGACCCTCAGGCAGCGGAAGTGTTTCAAGGGGAAGGTGCAGAGTCACTTTGGTGGCCGTTTTGTTCACATGCTGCCCTCCGGGTCCGCCGGACCTGGAAAAATCAAAACGACCGTTGCTATGAATCCATTCCTGGAGAACTTCGATTTCCATAGTTTCCTCTTCCTTACAATATAACTACTGTTTCATCGACCTGAAAATCTGTTTTAAAACATTGATAAGCCATATAAAGGCTAGGCTGAAAGTAACAACTTCGGCAATGGGAAAGGCGAACCACAAGGCGCTAAGGCCGAAGAGTTCTCCAAGAATATACATACTGGGGAGCAGTATTCCAATGGTTCGCAGAATACCGATGAACAGGCTGGGTAATCCGCGTCCTATTGCCTGAAAAATATTCGCAGACATAATTGAGGGGCCCACAAATAAAAAACCGATGCTGATCCGCCGCATTGCGGTTACTCCGATTCGCACGAGTTCGGGGTCTGAGTTGAACATGGTGATGAGTTGACGGGGTATGCTCTGAAAAATCAAAAAGCCAATAAGGGTAAAGCAGAAGGCGGTCGTTATTCCGATGCGGGCGGTCTGCTTCATCCGGTTGGGGTTGCGGTTGCCGTAATTGTAACCGATAAGAGGCATCACCCCCTGACCCAGCCCGAAGACCGGCATGAAAATAAAAGATTGAAGCCGAAAGAATATTCCAAACACCGCAATAGCGGTAACGCTGTGACGACCGATAATTAGATTACCCCCGGCCAGCATGACACTGGCCAAAAGCTGCATAGCCATTGCAGGCAGACCGACACGGTAGATTTCCCTAATTATTATAAAACTGAAGCGGAAGGTTTTGGGATTCATCTTAATTTCATTTTTATCACTAAATAGAATTAAAATGACAAAGGTTCCTGAAATAATCCGAGAGAGAACCGTTGCTAGTGCCGCACCCTCCACGCCCATTTCAGGAAAAATCCAAATACCAAAAATGAGAAAGGGATCGATAGTAATATTGAGGAGTGCTCCGATCATCATGGTAAGCATTGGAATGAAGGTGTTCCCTTCGCCTCTTAATATTCCGTTGAACAACATAGGCACAAACATCGCAATTGAACCGACCATGATGATTCGTATATAATCTCCACCCATCTTAATCAGCAGAGGATCGCGGGTGAAGAGACTAATGAGGTTATGCGAAAAAAGCCAGCCGATCAAGGCTACCGTTGCTCCAAGAATTACGGCAATGAGGACTACATGGTCGGCTATTATTCCAGCCTTTTGGTGGTCACCGCTCCCGAGGGTGCGAGAGATTAGCGATGTGGCTCCGACACCGGTTCCAACTGCCAATGCAATCAGTACCATCTGGATGGGAAAGGCCAGTGATAGAGCGGAGAGGGCTTCCTTGCTTACATGCCCGATGTAAATACTGTCAACTACATTGTAGAGGGCCTGAGTGGCCATACCGATTACACCCGGTATGGAAAGCTTTACAAGTAAGGAAAAGACCGGCTCGGTTCCCAGGCGATTAGAACTGCGGTGTGCCTGCATGTGGTCGCTCCTTGGAGTAGGAAGTGTATTACGAATTGTAATTACAAATTCCAGAAAGGATAAGCTGCTGCCTGCTGAAAAATCATAATCACTAATACAGTAGCTGTCAACTGTGGAAATTAGGAGGGTTAGCTTCAGTTTCGTCTTCGTTTCAGGGGAGTATGAAAAGCATATTCTGTAAGTATAGTAGTGTAGAAAAGATTAGAGTTAAAAAATAAAATATCACCAAAAAATGAATAATATCTTACTAAATAGCACAATAAGACCCTTTTTACTGTAAAAATTTTGCATAATATACTTGATTTTAATGCTGCAATTGCTTAGTATTCTAAAGATTAATATCCTTTACCTTTTAGGAGGAATGATGAAAAAGATTACGATTATAGGAATTGCCGTACTGATTTTCCTGGTTGCACCGGTGACTATGCTAGTGGCCGGCGGGCAGCAGGAATCCGACAACAGTATCAGTTTTGCTGGTTCAGGGGGGTATCCTCCCTTTAACTTTGTGACCGATGAAGGCGATGTGATTGGCTTTGATGTCGATGTTGCCCAGGAGATTGCAAAACGTCTGAACAAAGACCTCGAGTACAAGACTACCGCCTGGGACGGGATTATCGAAGGACTGCGTGCCGGTCGCTACGACGGTATTCTCGGCAGTATGGCGATAACTGAAGAGCGGGAGAAGGTAGTGGACTTTTCCGAGCCCTATTACTATTCAGGACCGCAACTGATAGTGAGAAAAGACAGTGATATCAGCGGCCCGGAAGATTTAACTGCCGATTCTACTATCGGACTGGTAACCGGTACTACCTTTGAGCAGGACGCGGAGAAACTGGGTGTGAATGTGAAGCTCTATGAGGATGATACTCAGACCCTGATTGAATTGCTAAACGGTCGGGTAGACGGAGTTTTGACGGACCGCATCGTTGGCTTAAACGCAATTTCTGAGTTGAGTGAGGGTGACAAACTGACCCTAGTTGGTTCTACACTGCGAACCGAGACAATGGGAATCGCCTTCCGCGATGATAATGATGAACTGCGTGAGCAGGTAAATACAGTGCTGTCCGTAATGCGTACTGATGGTACTCTTACCGGTATCAGCGAAAAGTGGTTTACCGGACAGGATATAACCGTGGAGTAAGATCTTGAGTGAAATAATACCTTGGGATTTTAGCGTTATCCCGGAAAAGTTTTTTCTTTTCCGGGATGCGGCTCTTATGACTTTACAAATCACCACATTCGGTATCTTAACCGGATTGGTGTTAGGGCTTATAGTTGCACTGGGAAAGCTTTCGCAACACAAGTTTACTTCTACAGTTGCTTCGGCCTACATCTTTATCATTCGTGGAACACCGCTGCTGCTGCAGCTGTTTATTATTTATTACGGGCTGACTTCAATTGTGACGATTCCCCCCTTTCCATCGGCGATTATTGCCCTTGGGATTCATAACGGGGCCTACATTGGCGAGATACTGCGTGGTTCAATCCAGTCGATACACTACGGCCAGATGGAAGCAGCGCGATCGCTCGGTATGACCCATCGCAAGGCGATGATTCGTATTATCCTGCCGCAGGCTTTTAAGCGGGCGGTACCGCCGCTAGGAAACCAATTTATAATTGCTCTAAAGGACAGCTCCCTGGCCAGTACTATTGCAGTATCGGAGTTGCTGCTGCGCGGACGGCAAATGGGTGCCTCTACTTTTATGTATATGGAGATGTTGATTATCGTTGCTATATGGTACCTGTTAATGACCACCGTTCTAACCTACGGGGTGCATCGACTGGAACAAAGATTGAAGGTGAGTGATCATGACTAAATTAAAGGATCCGATACTAAGAGTTGAACATATAGAGAAATATTTTGGAGATCTGAAGGTATTAAAGGATATCAGCATCGATGTGGCCGAGAGTGAGGTTGTGGTGGTAATCGGAGCCAGCGGTTCCGGAAAAAGCACTCTGCTGCGCTGCATCAATTTCCTTGAGTATGCCCAAAAGGGAAATATTTATCTGGATGGAGAGCACATTAAGCCTACCCATAAGGTCTTGAATCGCATCCGCCAAGATGTGGGGATGGTCTTTCAGCATTTCAATCTGTTTCCCCATATGTCGGTGATTGGAAATGTGATCGAAGGGCCTATCCATGTAAAGGGCATGCCAAAATCTGCAGCCCGAGAACTTGGTCTGCAGCTGCTGGAGAAGGTTGGGCTTGGAGACAAGGCCGAGGTGTATCCGGAAATGTTATCGGGTGGACAAAAACAACGAGTAGCAATTGCCCGTGCCCTTGCCATGCAGCCTAAGGTAATGCTGTTTGATGAGCCTACCAGTGCATTAGACCCGGAGTTGGTTGGTGAAGTTATTGGAGTAATGGAGGAGCTTGGAAAAGAGGGCATGACCATGGTAGTGGTAACCCACGAAATGTGGTTTGCAAAAGAGGCCGCCCACCGGGTTATCTTTATGGATGAAGGGGTTATTCTTGAAGAGGGGACCCCTGAAAAGATGTTCACCTCTCCCGAGCATGCCCGTACACAGGAATTTCTGAGCCAGATTCTGCCACAGGAGCTGTAACGGAGTTTCTGGAATCATAGTCAAAGGGAAATGTTTTGAAGCAAAAAGAAGGCGCTATGGCGATAGCCAAAGCCTAGTGCTATGCAAAGCCTAGGCAAAGGCGGTTTTCAGCAGCTCCTGGGTATATTCGTGCTGGGGTGCGGTAAAGATATCCGCCGCCGGGCCCTGCTCAACTATTTTCCCGGCTCGCATAATAACTAATTCATGACACAAACTTTTTACTACTTTCAGGTCGTGGCTTATAAACAGATAAGTTAATCCGTGGCGCTGCTGAAGGGTTCTTAGTAAATCAACCACCTGGAACTGAATTGACCGGTCAAGGGAGGATGTTGGTTCGTCCAGTACGATAAAATCAGGTTTCAACACCAGGGCACGGGCCAGTGCCACGCGTTGTCGTTGGCCGCCGGAAAACTCGTTCGGGTACCGAAAGCGGGTATCCGGATCTAATCCAACCTCTTCCATGGCCGCGATTATAGAGGCTTCACGCTTCTGTTTCTCTACAATTTTATGCAGGTCCAGCCCCTCACCGATAATCTGTTCAACCGACATTCTGGGGCTTAGACTTCCATAGGGGTCCTGAAAAATTATCTGAAGGGAGCGGCGTAAAGGGCGCATCTGCTTCTCGGTAAGTTTGTTAATCGGTTCTTTACCAAACAGGATCGAACCGCTGCTTGATTCAAGCCGCAGCAGCGCTTTTCCGAGGGTTGTCTTTCCACTGCCGCTTTCTCCGACCACGCCTAGGGATTGGCCCCGCTTTACTTCCAGGGTAATACCGTCCACAGCTTTGATATGCCCCTTGGTGACCCTGAAAAAACCCTTCTGAATGGGGAACCATACCTTAAGGTCGTCAATTTTAATTAAGGTCTTCTGCTCTCCCTCTGCCGGCAGGGGGGCAGTATCGAGCTCTGCATTGATCAAGGCCCGGGTGTGCTCATGAGCGGGCTTCCTAAAAAGGTGAAGCTTGTCGGCGGTTTCGACAATATGACCGTCCTGCATGACCGCCACCCGGTCTGCAATCTGTTTCACGATAGACAGATCGTGGGTAATAAACAGAACCGCCAGCTGCATCTCCCGCTGTAGTTGAGCGATTAGTTCCAGGATCTGGGCTTGAATCGTCACATCCAGACTGGTGGTGGGCTCGTCGGCAATCAGCAGCCGGGGCTGGTTGATAAGAGCCATGGCTATCATGACGCGCTGCCGTTCTCCCCCTGAAAGCTGATGGGGAAAGGCCTTGAGACGTTCCCGGGGGGAGTGAATACCCACCCGCTCCAGCCACTGCAAAGCGACTGGACGAGCCTTCTCCAAGCTGAGCCCGCGGTGGATGTAGAGGGTCTCGGCAATCTGTTTTTCGATGGTATGAAGCGGATTGAGGGAACTCATGGGCTCCTGAAAAATCATACCGATTTCATTTCCCCGAATATTCAGAAGCTGCTGCTCAGGAACCGACAGCAAATCGATTTTGGGGTCTGAGTGCAGGTAGATGCTTCCGCTGGGGTACTCTACATTGCCGGAGGGAAGCAGTCTTAGAATTGAGGATGCGGTGACAGTTTTACCGGAACCGCTTTCGCCCACTAGGGCCAGCGTTTCGTGGGCACCGATGTCGAGATCAATCCCGTGAACCACCTGATTGAGGGTGTTTCCGCGGCGAAATGCAATTCGCAGGTCTCGTATTGAAATTAGAGGGTCGGTAGATTTTGCAGGTGTTTTCTTCATGGCGTCCTTCATCTCATACTCACTTGTATTAGCCGGCTCTCCTGGGATCGAAGGCATCGCGCACCGCCTCTCCTATAAATACCAAAAGAGCAAGCATGAGAGCCAATACTACAAACGCCGATATACCCAGCCAGGGCGCCTGCAGATTGGCCTTACCCTGAGCCAGTAGTTCTCCCAGTGAAGGTGATCCGACGGGTAGTCCAAAACCTAAAAAGTCCAATGAGGTGAGGGTGGTAATTGAGCCGCCGAGAATAAAAGGCATAAAGGTGAGGGTTGCCACCATGGCATTCGGGAGTATGTGACGGAACATAATCATTCCGTTTCGTAGGCCCAGAGCCTTTGCGGCCAGCACATATTCAAAATTCCTCCCCCGCAGAAACTCTGCTCGCACCACTCCCACCAGGCTCATCCAGCTAAAGAGCAGGGTGATGCCCAGCAGCCACCAGAAGTTAGGCTGTACCACACTGGCCAGGATGATCAGCAGAAAGAGGGTTGGCATTCCCGACCAGACTTCAATGAACCTTTGCCCTAAAATATCTATGCGTCCGCCGTAGTAGCCCATCAATGCTCCGGCAAAGACCCCAATAATCGATGAAACCAGGGTAAGGGTAAGGCCGAATAATACGGAGATACGAAAACCGTAAATAATTCGGGCCAGTACATCCCGGCCCTTATCATCGGTTCCCAGCGGGTTTTCTGCGCTGGGCGGGGAAGGGGCGGGGCTGGGAAGGTCGTAATTAATGGTATTATAGCTGAAACGAATGAGGGGCCACAGGATCCACCCCTGCTCTTCTATCAACTCGGTGACGTAGGGGTCACGGTAATCGGCGGCCATTTCAAACTCGCCTCCAAACTCCGTCTCAGCATATTCGCGAAGAATTGGAAAGTAGAGTTTACCGTCGAAGCCGATTAGCAGAGGCTGGTCATTGGCTAGAAGTTCGGCAAACAGGCTGGTTGCAAACAAAAGGGTAAATAGAATAAAGGAGTAATAGCCGCGTTTGTTTCGCTTAAATCGATGTAGTCGCTCTTTTAATAACTGGTTCATAGGCAGCTTACATGCTTCTTGATTCAAAGTCGATGCGCGGATCGACGATCGTATAGGTTAAATCGCTGACGAGGTTAAGCAGCAATCCCAATAGCGTAAACATATAAAGGGTTCCGAACATAACCGGATAGTCGCGCTGCATGGTTGCCTCGAAACCCAGCAGGCCCAGTCCTTCAAGGGAAAAAATTACTTCTATCAGCAGAGAGCCGGTGAAAAACATACTTATGAAGGCCGAGGGGAAGCCGGCGATGATAAGCAGCATGGCATTGCGAAATACATGGCTGCGGAGAATCCGCTTTTCCGTACAGCCTTTGGCGCGGGCAGTCATCACATACTGCTTGTTTATTTCATCCAGAAAAGAGTTTTTAGTCAGCATGGTCAAGGTTGCAAAGCCGCCGATAACCATGGCAAGTATTGGAAGGGCTAGGTGATGGAAGTAGTCCGCCACTTTCCCAAGTAGAGAGAGTTCTGAAAAATTGTCGGACACCAGCCCGCGCAGGGGGAACCAGTCAAGGTAACTGCCGCCTGCGAAAAATATAATCAGCACAATTGCGAACAAGAAAGTGGGGATGGCGTTCCCGATTATAACCGCACTGCTGGACCATACGTCAAATCGGCTTCCGTTGCGAACAGCCTTACGGATACCGAGGGGGATGGAGATCATATAGATAATGAGGGTACTCCAAAGCCCGAGCGAAATTGAAACCGGCAAACGGTCAATTATAAGCCCCACTACAGTTCGGCCTCGAAACAGACTTTCGCCAAAGTCGAAAATTGCATAGCGGCGCAGCATGTCAAAGTAACGGAGGTGAAGCGGTTTATCGAAGCCGAAACGTTTTTCAATCTCAGCAATTACCTCCGGATCAAGCCCTCGGGCCCCGCGGTACAGGCTGCCTCCGGAAGCTCCTCCACCGGATTCGCCTGTTGTGCCTTCGCCGCTGCCTGAACCGCTGCTGTCGAGGCTGTCGCCAATCTCCATCTGGCCCTGTCCAGAGATGCGCTCCATCACCATGTTGGAGCTCATGCCGCTCATGTTGGCCACCATCTGGTCAATGGGTCCGCCCGGGGCCACTTGAACGATAAAAAAATTCACCGTAATTATGGCGATGAGAGTGGGAATAATGAGCAGTATCCGGCGAAGTATATAGGATCCCATTTATTAGCGAACCTTGGCCGGCAAGTTCCGAAGTTTTCGGGAATCAATCCACCAGGTGTCGACTCCCAAGGAGTATTTGGGTCGGGTAGCCGGTCTGGAGAACTTATCCCAGTGGGCCACCCTGAACTTAGAGATATGCCACTGGGGAATGACATAATGGTTCCAGGTAAGCACCCGGTCCAGGGCGCGTCCCCAGTGAAGCAGGGCCTCTTCATCATCCTGGCGGGCTTCAATTCCTTCGATTAGGTAATCGACCGCAGGGTCCTGCACCCCGGCGGTGTTGTAGGTAAAGTCCATATAGTCGCTGTGCCAGGCGATCTTTAGATCGCTGGAGGGGTAGTAATTGGCACTGTAGCCTTGCGAAATCAGATCAAAATCGCGTTCCCGCAGGCGATTGGTAAATTGGGTGGTATCAACCACGCGGATATTCATAACGACTCCCAGTCGCTCGAGGTTTTTCTGCAGAGGTACTGCCACCCGTTCCATTGAGGGGCTGTACAGCATGAGCTCGAACTCCATCGCCTCTCCCGTACGGGAATTGACCAGACGCCGGTCTTTAATTTGCCATCCCGCCTGCCGCAAAAGACGCAGGGCTTGGCGTATCTGAGGGCGGATATTGCCGGATCCATCGGTCTCAGGCGGATTGTACTCTTTGGTAAACACTTCCGGAGGAATCTGGTCCCGGATAGGTTCGAGGATTTTGCGCTCTGCACTACCGGGACGACCGGTAGCCGCATATTTTGTGTTCTGAAAATAGCTGCGGGTACGGCTGTATTGATTATAGAACAGATTTTCGTTCATCCACTGAAAGTCAAGGGCGAAGGTAAGGGCCTCCCGTACTCGCCGGTCACTGAAAAATGAGCGCTGCGTGTTAAAGACAAAGGCCTGCATTGGCTGCGGTATTTGGTGGGGTATCTCCTCTTTCACAATGTAGCCTTCATCGAAGTTAGGGCCGGTGTACAGGGTTGCCCAGTTCTTGGAGATGTTCTCGCGGTGCAGGTCGTAACCGCCGGCTTTGAAGGCTTCGAAGGCTACGTTTTGATCGCGGTAGTAGTCATAGCGGAGATGGTCAAAGTTGTACCGCCCACGGTTCACCGGTAAGTCCCGGGCCCAGTAGTCATCGAGCCGCTTGTACACCACGTACTGCCCGATCTTGTAATCGCTGATGGTGTATGCACCGGAGCCAAGGGGTACTTCGGTAAGGGGATCAGAAAAATCCCGTCCCTCCCAATAGTGTTTGGGGAGCACCGTATTATCGGCTATGGACATGACCATCTCTTTACTGCCTTCGGAAAGGGAGAACTTTACCCGATAACGATCCAGGGCCTCTACACTTTCAACGGCCTTAAAATACTGGCGAAACTGGGGAACCCCGTCTTCCATAAAAGTGTTGAACGAAAAGACCACATCCTCTGGGGTAATCGGGCGCCCGTCCTGGTGGAGGGCCTCCGGATTGATGTGGAAAATGACCCAACTGAAATCTTCGGGATATTCAACCTTTTCAGCAATCAGGGGATACAGGACGTTGCTCTCATCTTCCGATCTGGTCATCAGGGTATCATATATGGAGGTACTGCCGACGGCGGCTACACCGCGCGAGGCGTAACGGTGGAAATTGTCGTAGGTTCCGATTGAATGCATCTGTAGTGTGCCACCCTGGGGAGCATTCGGATTTACATAATCGAAATGCTGAAAATCGACAGGATATTTTGGATCGGCATGCATCGAAAGGGCATGTGATGTGTTCACCTCCGCCCATCCGATTGAACTTACTGCCAGCAGCAGCAATACAGCAAATTGTTTCTTCATAAACAGTCCCTCCCTTTGATATCAGAATACCATAGGAATTTACGATCCATAAGTCAATGATGCGAGGTAGTTTTGCTGTGTCGAAAGGTTTATTCGCTGATATTGTCCAAAAACCCCTCGTAGATGATTTTCTCTCCCCCATCCAAGGTAACCAACTGGTAGTCCTCAAATTGAGAGAGGGCCTCCGGTATATCTGCAATAAAAACAAGCTTCGGGTTGGCTGCAAAAATCTCATCCGGGGGAATAGCTGAATCTTCTTCGATGATTATGCCTCGAACTTCAGGCAGCAGCTCAAGGAAATCCTGGGAGAGAAAGCGGGTGAGTAATATCTCGGTGCCGTCCTGCTTAAGCCGTCGCTTTGCCTGTTCAAAGGTAGCGGCCTTCACTAATGTACCGGAGCAGACTCCTCCAAAGCCGCGATGACCCCGGTTAAGAATGCTTCCTAAAAAATGAACTTTGATGGTATTCATTGGAATCGGAGAATTAAGGGGAATACCGGCTGCGGTAACCACCCGTTCGGGTTTTTTGATAAACCCGTGCTGCATAGCCAGTCGAAGAGCATTCTGCAGCATCACCTCCGAGTCCTGTACCGGTTCGGTGCAGATAGGGAAAATCCCCCAATTGAGCATCATCTGGCGGTAGGCTACCTGAGAGGTTGTTACGGCGATGATGTTCTGTTCCGGCCGGTAGTTGCTGAGAATTCGAGGACTGTTGCCCCGCAGGGTTGGGGTCACTATGGCACTGGCCTCGATTTCCTGTGCCACGATATAAGCAGCCTTTGCAATCGCATGTCCAATATCCGATGAGGTCTTGTTGGGGTCGAAAAAGCGGCGGTTTCGTTGGAGGTATTCCGGGGATTGCTCGACCGCAAGGGCAATTCGGTTCATTGTCTCCACCGAGCGTAAGGGATGCTTTCCGTTGGCGGTTTCCCCAGACAACATAACTGCATCAGCCCCGTCAAAAATTGCATTTGCCACATCGGTGAGTTCCGCCCGGGTCGGATTTGGATTGTGGATCATAGAATCGAGCATCTGGGTGGCGGTAATAACCGGCTTATTCTGCTTTATGCATTTTTCAATGATGCGTTTTTGGGCCAGGGGGATTTGTTCTACCGACAACTGAACCCCCAAGTCTCCCCGGGCGATCATGATTCCATTAGAAACCCGAATGATATCATCAATGTTATCGAGTCCCTGCTGGTTCTCTATTTTTGAGATGATGTGAATCGGGGAGTTATGCTCTTTAATAATTTCTCGGATTCCTTCGACCTCTTGGGGGGTACGGATAAAAGAGGCGGCGATAAAGTCCATTTCGTGGCGAATTGCAAACAGGATGTCCTGTCGGTCTTTCTCGGTTATTGCCGGCAGAGAAACCTTAACTCCGGGGATGTTTACATTTTTGTGACTGCCGAATATGCCCCCGTTTTGTACATGGCAGTACACCTCGGTTCCATTAACCCTAAGCACTTCAAGGTCTATGACTCCATCGGCGATGAATATATGGGTGCCCTTGTCTACGTCCTGTGTCAGTTCCGCATAGTTAATTGAAAGTCGGTGTCGATCGCCTTCGATCTCTTCAGTGGTCAGCACAATCTCATCACCCGTATGAAGCTCTATCTCTGCTCCATTTTTTACTATTCCGGTACGAATTTCCGGCCCCTTTGTATCGAGCATAAGGGCTACGGGAATTCCGGTTTCTGTGGAGGCCTGTCGAATGCGCTTGAGGCGTCCGGCCTGCTCCTCATGGTCGCCATGGGAAAAGTTGAATCGTGCTACATTAATTCCTGCGGCCAACAGTTTTTTTATATCAGCTACCTCATCACTCGTTGGCCCGAGGGTTGCTACTATTCTAGTTTTTCTCAACTGTGTCATGCTATCTACCTCTCTCTTCTATCTAGGATATGCAGGAAATTGAAAGTTCGCAAGGAATTAAAAAAGCATATATAAAAAACCGGTCCCGAGTTGGACATGTAACTACTTTCTCTTAACTTCAGCTTCCATTATAGTGTAGCTATGAATCGAACTGATGAACGGAACACCATATTTTCCAGGATGACCCTTGAAGCCGGCAGCGATCGGTATATGAGGTATTACAAAAAAAATCCGGAAAAAAAAGAGATAGATGATGAGCTGCGAAGTGCTCCTCCCGGACAGTTTTCGCATTCAGTACCGGAAGCGCCGATGGTAGAGAGCACCTTTGCCTTTATTACCAGGTTGAGGGACTTTGTTCGCGGCTTTGACGGCCAATACGAGGCCCCAGAGAGCATAAAAGAACAGGTATCTGCACTCTCGCCCTCAGAGTTAACCGACTATCTGAAAAAAACTCTGCGTTCATATGGAGCGGTAGTCAGTGGTGCGGGCTTAACCGATGAAGCCTGCGTGTACTCGGTGCGGGGGCGAGGCGAGCGTTACGACCAGCCGGTGGATGATCTGCTGCCCTTTACCCTGGTATATGCCTTCGAGATGTCGGCGGAGGAGCTGCGTACCGCCCCGGGAATTCGGGAGGCCGCCGAGGTAGCCGGCACCTATCTGCGGGTGGCGGTGCCCGGTTTGGCGATTGCCGCTTACCTGAGGGGGCTGGGTTACCGGGCTGTCTGCCACATGGACGGTGAGAGTGAATTGGTTTTGCCGCCGATAGCTGCGCGGGTCGGTATCGGGCAGATCGGCCGGCACGGGCTGATCGTAAACAAACGCTACGGCAGCCGGATCAGGCTGGGGGCGATTACTACCGATGCTGAACTTACGTTGGATGCACCGGTCGATTTCAAATTGCCAAAGGCTTGTGAGGCGTGCCGGAAATGCGCAACCCTCTGTCCGGTTGGAGCAATACCGCAAGGCTCGATCATAGATGAGTACGACACACAAGTGCGGTCGATCGACCACGAGACATGTTTTTCCGCCTGGAAGCAGTTTGGAACCGATTGTGGGATATGTGTCGCCGCCTGTCCCTATTCACGGGTGGGAGGTACCCTGAAGAGCGGAAGCGGCAGTGGAAGCGGGAAAGCGGCTTCTAAACCGGGGGATCCCGACTTTCTCAAGGCCTTTATGTTTGGCAAAGCCGGAGGGTCACCCAAAAAGCAGAACGGGCCGGGAGCAGATTTTCAAGATTCTTAATAGTCCTTTACACGGGTCGCGAGGAGCATACGCAGGTCCACCATCTGTCCGATGTGGTATGAGTTGTGATCGGCCGCGGTGATTGCCTGGCGGACGATGCTGTGCTCCGCAGAATGGGGCAGGGGCGCAAAAATGTCCCGCTCCGGGTCACGAAGCATCTC
>JAWLDZ010000027.1:0-14530 GCA_041686355.1 Spirochaetaceae bacterium | reverse complement strand
TCTCCAAAGCGCTGTTCACCGAGAAGATCAAAGTAGGTATCAAAAGCGTTGTTGGCGCTTTGAATCAATTGATTCATCTCCTGCGGCATTTCCCGAGGGGCGGCTGACGGCTCGGCAGCCGCCGGGGCTTGAGCTTCAGGGGCGGGCATCGGTTCGGCTGCCCCTTCATCCTGAGCCGAGGTGAACTGCGAGACAATCTCCGCGTTCTGTTTTTCCGGGGCGGCATCCGGGTCATATAGACCCCGCAGAGCCTCTTCAAATGTTTCGGCATAGGAGAGCTTATCGTCATGCATGACAGCCACCAGCCTGAGTTCCGGATAGGCGGCCGTCTCGGCCTGCAGATAGATCGGCTCTACATACAGCATGGTGTCGTCAATCGGGATGGTGATAATATTCCCGCGGATCACATTGGATCCACGCTGACTCCAGAGGGAGAGCTGGCTGGAGAGGTAACTGTTCTGATCAATTTTTGTCTCCATCTGCTGTGTACCCAGAACACGCTTATCCTTGGGAAACTTGTAGGCAATAAACTCCCCGTAGTTTTCCGGGTCGCTTGCTCCGGCGATCCATCCAATCAGGACCTGCCGGTTTTTTGGGGTATAGGGCATCATAACTATAAACTCAGCCTTATCGGAGCCGGGTCGTTCCCACATCACGTAGTAGGGCTTTACATCCTGTACATCGTTATAGTACTTCTCAGTAGCCGGTATCCACAGGTCCTCCTGGTTATAGAACACATCCGCATTGGTCATGTGGTATTTTGCATAGACCTCCCCCTGGGTTAGCAGATAGTTTGCCGGGTAACGGACATGCTTTCTCAGCTCCTCCGGCATTTCAGATCGTTCTTTGAATAGACCCGGGAAGATGCGGTTCCACACCTGTATAATCGCATCGCTTTCATCGTAAATATACAAGTCGATTTTCCCGTCGTATGGGTTCACAACCGCTTTAACGGAGTTGCGGATGTAATTTATTTGGTCGGTGAGCTGCTCTCCGCCGCCTTCGCGGCGTTCGGAAATTTGGGAGCCGCCGATGGATCGGGCGGAAAAGTAGTCGCTGTAGGGGAAGTTTGAAGAGGTGCTGTAGCCTTCGACTATCCAGCGCAGCTCTCCATCGATAAGTACGATATACGGGTCATCGTCAATAGTAAGAAAGGGGGCGACCCGGTTTACCCGGTCGACCACCCTGCGGTTAAACATAACCCGGCTGTCGGATTTTGGGTATCCAGAAAAAAGAAAGTCGGTTCCCCCCAGTCTGTAGCCGAGGATGAACTTGCGGAAAAAATTGGACACCTCAACTCCTCCCGAACCGGCGTAGTTGACAAATTGGTTTTCATCACCCTTGGGATAATCAAACTCTTCCTCTTTGCTGTTGACAATCACGTATTCGTCGGTCAACTCACCATAGTATATCTCCGGCCTGGTAACCTCCAGTGACTCATATGTGCTCTGGGGAGGAATGTCCCTGATCAGCAGCTCCGGCAGGCCTGAATCGGTGAAGTCATTGACGGTGTTCATGGCAATCCCGTAGCCGTGGGTATATTTGAAGCGTTTATTCACGAAGGTTTGACTGTCCGGGGGCAGATTATCGGTTTCCATTTCGCGGGGGGATATCATCACCGATTGATACTCGCCGTCGATAGTGTAGCGGTCAATATCGATGTCGTGGAACTCATAATACAGCCGGATTTCCTGAAACTGTTTGTAGACAGAATCGAGGGCCATCCAATCCCAAAGGCGGATATTGGAAATAGTACCCTGATTATTCTCCACCATTTCTCGGTTAAACTCCTGGCTGACGGGAAACTCACTTTCACTGATGTTCTGCAGGTTAAAGCCGTGACGGGTAAGTTCGATATTATGGGTGATGTACTGCTCTTCCATGGTAATCTCATTCGGGCTTACTTTTAAAGACTGGAAGAGTCCCGGAACAATCGTTAGAATGAGAAGCCACAGCACCAGTATGATCGCAAGTACCGCCGCAGCTCCCACGGCATGAGGGTGGACCATTTGTGAAAACAGTTTGCTGAAGGGACGGCTGATTTTGCGCCGCAGAGCCGGCATCCAGAGGACTGCAATTCCGAGCAATGCAATCAGTGCTGCAATGAGATATGCCGGCAGCCTTATATTGGCATCGGTCCAGCCGGGGCCTACGGTGATACCCCCCGGATCGAGCAATAGACGGTAACGGTCAAGCAGTTTTCCTGCCGCCAGAACAAAGAAAAACAGCGATACCGCTGCCAAAAAGAGGGTGCCCCCGGGTAGAGTATGTTCTACCTGCTCCTGCTCTTCATCATCAGGGGTTACATCGCGGGTACCGTTTTTCCCTTCGAAGTAACTGGTAAGCCCCTGCTGGGTGTGGGCATACAAGGGGAGGAATGTCAGAATTACCGCTAGGAGTGCCAGTAGAAACAGGAGGGAATAAAGGAGCTCCAAAAAGGGCAGGGTGAACATATAAAATCCGGCGTCTAAGCCGAGAATAGGTTCGCTTATTTCGGTGCTGTGCTGGTTAAAGAACTTGAAAATAACATCCCAGTTTCCCGCACCTCTTACTGCACCGATTAAACCGGCCAGCACAAGTGGTATAAGGCGCAGGGTTTTACGGGGCAGACCACTGATCTCCGGTATCTGCACCATCAGTGTGAACGGGAGAATTACCGCTACCCCAATCAGTAATCCGATGAAGCCCCCGCCAATTTGAACTAAAATCTCCGCCCAGAAGCGGTTCACGTATCCAAGGGACTCAAACCACAGCTTTTCAACCCAAAAGCCCATAAACCAGAAAAACAGCAGCGTTGCAACTGCCAGGGCCGCTCCGATGAAAATCGGTTTCTTTTTACCAGAATGAATTCCTTTGAAAATGATTAGTCCGCTAATAGCGATCAATCCAAAAAATATCAGTGAATACATACTTACACCCCTCTCGCAAACAATTTTAAATCATATACTATAAGGATAGAAATAAATGAGGCAGAATTCAAATTCTCAAAAGGCGATTAGCAGTATCACTAATACTTTCTTCTGGTTCTCCGATAATAAGAGCAATGAAAGCGCAGGCAACTAGTAATGACGGTTTTATAGCTCAGGTGGTTGAGAACGAAGATACACGGCGGATACTGTTTTTAATCGAGGCGGTTGAAAACCTCTTTGACAACAGTTTTGACAAGGGATGGTTTTTAAACCTGCTGGATAAAATGTCCTTCCCCTCTTCTGTCTTGCGTGAGATCCGTCAGATGCTTCAGCTGGAGAGGCTTTATGAACGGGATATTTATACCCTTGAGGCCGGCGTAACAGGGCTTGAGGAGTTTATTGTGTTTGCCAGGCGTTATCTACAGCCGGTGCTGCGTGATGAGCTTGGGGTTTCCGGATTTTCCCAGGAATCAACGGATTCCAGCGATCAAAGCTCGGCAGTAGTGAAGGGTTTCTTCATTTATGCCTTTCCTTACAACCTCGACCGGCTTGAGAGTTTTGTACGTCAGTTAAAGCCTCTGGTCGGCAATCTGCAGGCTGAAGATCGCCAGTCAAACTACAATGTATATGCATTCCGCCGTGTATAATGGGTGTGCAGCAGATGATGCGACCTCTCTCCCCCCGGCTTCTCGAGGTAGTGTTCATAAAGAGCTTTAACCTCAGGATTCTCATGCGATTTTCTAAGCGGTAGTCCCGCATCTTCTTTATACAGTCCTTGGCCCCTCAGATTGCGCTGGTATAAGGAGTTTTCGATAGGCTGGCCGCCTCCTCCAACACAGCCCCCGCGACAGGCCATTATTTCAATGAAATGGTAGGGTACTCTTCCGGCTTGCTGCTCCTTATGAACATAGCTTAAGAGTTCACGGGCGTTTGAAAGACCGTGGACAACTGCTACCCTGAGTTCTTCACCTTCAATGGATATGCTAGCGGTTTTTGTCTCTTCCAAGCCCCGAACAGCTTTTAAGTTGATGTTTTCTAGGGGTTTACCGGTGTGCAGCTCATAGGCAGTGCGCAGGGCTGCCTCCATTACCCCGCCGGTCGCACCAAAAATTGTTCCTGCCCCCGAGTAGGCTGAGAGAAGCGAGTCTGAAGTAGTCCCTTCGAGTTTATCGAAACTGATACCTGCTTGACGAATCATACGTGCGAGCTCCCGGGTGGTTAAGACATAATCCACGTCCTTAAAACCGCTGTCGTTCATCTCAGGACGATCTGCTTCGAACTTTTTAGCAGTGCAGGGCATAATTGACAGGCTTACAATCTTCTCGGGAGGGATACCGCGGGTTTCGGAAAAATAGGTTTTTATCAACGAGCCCATCATCTGCTGAGGAGATTTGCAGGATGAGATGTTTTCTATCAGGTCGGGAAAATAGGTTTCACCGAATTTGATCCACCCCGGTGAACAGGAGGTAATGAGCGGAAAGGGGCCTCCTTCTGCGAGTCTGTTCAGAAACTCGGTGCCCT
Organism: Spirochaetaceae bacterium; assembly: GCA_041686355.1. Taxonomy (GTDB): domain Bacteria; phylum Spirochaetota; class Spirochaetia; order DSM-16054; family Sediminispirochaetaceae; genus DSBN01. The sequence continues at coordinate 10,100 of JAWLDZ010000027.1, read as the reverse complement.
CCTCCATAATGGTAAGATCGGCTGAAAAATTAGTGTCAAAGACAGTATCAATTCCAAGCATTTTCAGGGCGTGGTACAATTTATCGATTACTAGTTCCCCGGGAGCCATACCAAACTCCTCACCCAAAGCAACCCGTACCGCCGGTGCTATTTGAGCGGCCACATGAAGTTCGGGGTTTTCGATAGCCCCCCACACATGGTCGATTTGTTCCCGTTCGTGTAAGGCCCCAACCGGACAGTAGACCACACATTGACCGCAGTTTACACAGACCCCCGAACCCATATTCGTTTCAGCCCCGGGGGATACAATTGTATCAGCTCCCCGCCCAAAGAATGAAATTGCCTTAACTGTTTGCAGGTTCTGACATACTTCGACGCAGCGACCGCAGCCGATGCATTTATTCATATCACGCACAATTCCGGCGGCAGAAGAATCAATGGGAAGACCCCGTGTATATTGTTCATATTCAAGATCTCTAATCTCAAACTTCTCAGCAAGCTTTTGCAGCTCACATTCACCGTGCCGGATACATTGAAGACAGTCGTCAGGATGAGCCGCTAACACAAGCTGTAACAGCTTGCGTTTTATACGACGGAGTTCACGGGTATGTGTTCGAATCTGCATTCCCTCCTGAGCTTGGGTGATGCAGGCGCGGGCATAATCCGGGCTTCCGTCAATCTCAACCATACACATACCGCAGGTTCCCAATGGTGCGATGTCTTCATGTTTGCATAAGGTAGGAATATCAATACCGGCTTTATCGGCTGCTTCTAAGATAGTGGTTCCGGTTTCTACTTCTATAGGTTTGCCGTCAATATTAACATTAAGCATCCTAAATTACCTCCTTTACATAATCCTGCTGCTGAATAAAGCCCTTCACCTCATCGCCAAAGTGCTTGAGCAGGGAATTAAGGGGAGTACTGACCGACTGCCCAAAGGGGCAAAAAGAGGTGGCCCTCATTACCTCACCGGTATCCTGCATGAGTGAGAGATAGCTTTGCCTTCCGGTACCGGCGGCGATTCGTTGGGCCATATAGTTGAGTTGCCGAGTGCCATAACGGCAGGGAAAACATTGGCCGCAGGACTCTTCAGCAAAGAAGCGCATGCTCACATCCAGGACTCCGGCCATATTGGTTTTTGAGTTCATTACCACTACTGCCCCCGAACCGAGGGTGCCTCCGGCAGCCTGCATGGAATCGTAGTCCAGCTGCATTGAGAGGGCTTCGGCATCATAGATGGGACCGGCGGTTCCGCCAATTTGGACGGCCTTCAATTGACCCTGTACTCCGCCGGCGGCCTTTAGAAGGTCTTTTACGCGTACCCCCATTGGGAACTCATATACACCCGGTGATTTCACATGGCCGCTGACGCTATACAGCTTTGGCCCGGTGGATCCTTTCGCTCCAATTTTTGAAAATGCAGCGGCCCCATGGGAGAGAATAAGAGGTACATATGAAAGGGTTTCGACATTGTTTACCACCGTCGGTCGGTCCCATAGTCCCTTCTCGGTTGGGTAGGGTGGTTTCATCCACGGAAAACCGCGTTTACCCATAAGGGAACTCAGCAGGGCGGTCTCATCCCCCACTACATATGAACCGCCGCCTCGTCTTATTTCGATATCGAAGGAGAATCCGGTCCCCAGGATGTTGTTTCCAAGCATATTCTGGGAGCGGGCCGCCTCAAGCGCCTTTTTAAGGGTATCGGCAATCTTAGGATATTCACCTCGGATATATATAAAGCCCTTGACCGCCCCGACTGCATACCCGGCAATAGTCATGCCTTCGAGCAGTAAAAAGGGGGTGTTTTCCATGATGAAGCGGTCTTTAAAAGTACCCGGCTCACCTTCATCGGCATTGCATACTACATAGGTCTCTTCGCTCGGCGGCACACCGGCCCATTTTTTTCCGGTGGGGAAACCCGCCCCGCCGCGCCCGCGGAGTTTTGAATCTTGTACTTCCTTCACTACTGCGCTCTTATCCATATCCAATGCAGACCTCAGGCCGTGGTAGCCGCCGATTCCGATATAAGCCTCAATGTCCTGCGTTTTCATCGTGTAATGTGTTATTGAAACTTTACTCTGTCGCATTCTCAACCTCCTCCTTTAATGACTGGATAGTGGATTTAACCTTCTCAAGAGTGAGGTCGGTGATAAGCTGTTCGTTGATCATCATATTTGGTGCGGTATGACAGCTGCCCAAACAATTCACAATTTCTAGACTAAACAAGCCGTCGTCGCTGATTTTCTTGCGTTGCAGGCCTAATTCACGCCTGAGATAGGTGTAAATATCGAGGGAGCCGACGATACGGCATGAGAGAGAATCGCATAGACGAATTACATACTTGCCCCTTGGACTATGGGAGAACATGTGATAAAAAGAGAGAACACCGTATACTTGGGCCATGGATAGGTCGAGATGTTCCGCAATTTGTCGGACCGAGGAGGATGATAAGAAATTACTGTCTGAATCTCGATCTTGGAATTCGTGGAAAAGATGCAAAATGTGGTCTGGTGAATGGGGAAAATCGGTCAATTGTACCGACTGCATGGCAAACCTCCTGAGTAAGAATCAGGGTGTCTGTTGAAAGGCGGTTGTAGTGCAGTTAGAGGTGTAAAAGACTGTTGCAGGTATATTTTTTGCTGTATTGGCACAAAAAATAGTGCTGAAGTGTGTTATTTTCAGCTCCCTGTTATAATAACATTATAATACGGTCGTGGGCCGAAATAAAGAGGAAAATTAACTGTATGCTGGAAATCGGTGATTATAATACTTTGAGGGTTGTAAAAGTGGCCCGCGGCGGCTGTTATCTTGACGGCGACTCCCGGGAGATCTTTCTGCCTAAGGCCGATACTCCCGCCGGTACTGTCCCCGGGGATGAGCTGCAGGTTTTTGTATATAACGATGGCAGGGATAGTCTTGGTGCTACTATGAAGGTGCCCCTGGCAAAAGTAGGCGATTTTGCCGCCTTGAAGGTGGTATCGACCGCTGATTTCGGTGCATTTTTAGATTGGGGTCTGGATAAGGATCTGTTTGTTCCGAAAAAAAATTGGAATGAGCCGCTGAACGCCGGGGATACGGCGGTGGTATACCTGATGCTCGATTATGAACAAACCGGTGTAATCGGTACCTGTCTGCTGGATCCGTATTTTGACCCGGAGACCGAAGATCTGCAGTTTAATCAGGAGGTCTCACTGATAGTCTGGGAGTTTACCAAACTGGGTGCCAAAGTAGTAATTGATAATCGTTACTGCGGCCTTTTGTACCGGGGTGAAATATTTGAACCCCTTAAAATTGGGGACCGGAAGACGGGCTATGTAAAGAAGGTCAGGGAAGACGGACTGGTCGACGTAATTCTCCAGCCTCAGGGTTTCTTGCCGGCCTCCGAGCAGGCTGCCGCAACTATTCTTGACGCCCTTAAGCGCGCCGGCGGGTCCCTGCCGCTGCATGATAAAAGCGAGCCCCGGGAGATCTACGATCGGCTGCAGATGAGTAAAAAACTGTTTAAGAAAACGATTGGAGCCCTTTACAAGGAACAGAAAATTACAATTCACCAGGACGGAATAGAGCTAAATTCTTAGTGGTTTCATTCTGAAAACAGAGTTTGTGTCGCAAAATTTTTCCACAGTGATTTTACCGCAGTGCTCTCGCTGCCCGGATAAAACGCATAACCTCCAGTGAATCTTCGGCACTGGACAGGGGAGTGTAGTGCGGGTCCCGAAGGCTCTTCACCGCATCGGCCAGCATCCCTGAGAAATAGCCGGTGTGCTGTATAGCGGGTGCTTCAGCGGGGAGCAGAGAACGGTAGTCGCTGTAATAGGGGCTGCTCCTGCTTTCCTCAAATGCGAGTACCCCGTTTCCGACCCTAATCCTCCCGTATTCGAAACTCAACTCAAGTTCAAACAGCAAATGATCCCGCCCGCTGCCGACCTCGATAGAAACCGGCACTTCCCCCGCCTGTCCAAACAGAAATGCGGAGTAAGTGTTGGAGCTCATCGATCCGTAACGCTTTTTCAAGGAACAGGCGGTACCGGTTAGATAGTTGATAATATCGATCATGTGGGTTCCGTCATGCAGCAGTACATTGCGATGGGCAGCGGTCTTTCCAAAGTAGAGCGTTCCGTGCAGGGATAGAAGAGGACCATAGCGCTGGGAATCTATGTACTCCTTTACTACCTGGTAGTCCCGTGAATAGCGGCGCTCATGGTTTACAAGTATGCGTACTTGTCCGCTGGTATGCAGACGGGCGATAGCCCGGGCATCCCGCAGACGGTGGGCCAGCGGTTTTTCGCAGATTACCACCGGTACCCGTGCCCGGACGGCCCTTTGCACCAGCTTACGGTGGGTGTGTGGGGGAGTGGCAATCGAGAGAATCTCCGGACGCAGCTTCTGCAGCAGTGAGTCAAGGGAAGGGAAGACCTCAAAAGAGTAATCCGAGGACCACTGGGAGATAAACTGTTGACGAGCTTCGGGATTGATGTCACAGCCGGCGACCAACCGGCAATCGGGATTATGTAGTATTGCGCCGGCATGGGTGCAGGGCTTTTCACGCAGCGGGTCGGTTTCCAAACTGCTCCCAATTCTACCAAGGCCGACTATAGCGCAGATAATTTTTGACATTGCAGTAAAACCTCCCGGCGGCGGATGAGAAGGGTTCCTTTCAATGTATGGGTATCATTCTCCACCTTTCCACCTGGTACCTATCCATTAAGTACAGCTACTGTATAGCAGCAAAAACACCGGAGTCAAGGCGGAGGTCGAATCGAAGTAATGGCAGAATGTGCTTGCTGTCGGCACTAATCGTATGTATACTGTGGTTCAAAATTGATCCAACACGATTCAATATAGTAAAGAGAGGCTCCCAATGGATATACGTGAGACCGGGTTTTTGAAAGTACTAGCGGATTATTCCTTTCCGGAACAGCAAATTGTTATCAATCCGAACGATGGGTTTGATCTTGGCTTGCTCATGACCGAGTCAACGGTTCTCTTATATGCAGGGGGGTCAATTGATGATGTGATAAACGAAGATAAATCTCCTATTTATGCCCGTCTGTATCAGAAAAATGGGTGCCGACTCGGTTCGGTGGAATTGAGTTTAAAGAGTGTAGAGAAAATGGGAGACCCAAAACGGGTCCGTCTCCACCTTATTCCCCAAGAGCCATATTCAAAGCTGTTGATTTCTCCTGAATAACTCCTGCGTTTACTTGAGGCGGCAGCCGGGTAGATCAGCTATTCTCATTTTGGATAGTGTAATTACACTATCCAAAATGAGAATGCCTCCAAACGTGAGATATATAAAATTTTGCAAAGAAATTGATGCGAATTCTAAATTTGGAAGTCAAAAAACTTCCAAATTTAGAATCGCTGGGGTAGATGCGGTTTTCTCTTCTTTTTGTTTGCCTCTAGGGAAAAACATTACTATAGTTATAATAAATAGTCAGGCATACTAGTACAAATTTTTGGAGGTAAAAAATGTCGAAAACAGCGTATAATTGCCCAGGATGTGGTGAAGAAGTTATTGTGGATGAGGGGAGTGCAGTTCCCGAGTGCTGCGGAGAACCGATGAAGCAAATCCCTTTGGAGGACTGCACAAAAGCCCAGAATGCTGAAAGTGCTCGGTTTGTTGATGAAGATGGTGCGTGTGATGAGGGCGTAAAATAGGACGCATAATAACGCTATGACCACAGCCCCCGCAGACGGAAGGTCGTCAAATGCACCGGCTCAAACCGTCGATTTTTTCCCAATAAATACTGATGAGCTGCATATGCTCGGGTGGGAACAGTGTGATTTAATACTGATCACCGGTGACGCCTATGTGGATCACCCCTCCTTCGGGGCGGCACTTATCGGTAGGGTATTGGAGGCCGAGGGTTTCCGCGTTGGAATTATTGCCCAGCCGGACTGGAACAGCTCAGCATCTCTTCAAATTTTAGGCAGGCCCCGGCTTGCCTTTCTGATTAGCTCCGGCAATATGGATTCAATGGTAAACCACTACACCGCCGCCGGTAAGCTTCGGCATAATGATGCCTATACTCCGGGGGGAGACTTCGGGCGGCGGCCCGATCGAGCCCTAATTGTGTATTCAAGCCTGGCTAAGGCCGCCTACAAGGGGGTCCCGGTTATCCTGGGTGGAATAGAGGCCTCTCTGCGCCGCTTATCCCATTATGATTACTGGAGCGACAAGCTCCGTCGTTCAGTGCTGTTGGATTCCAAGGCGGATATCCTGGTGTACGGTATGGCAGAGCGGGCTATCCGCACCATCGCCCATCGGATCGCCGCCGGTGAAGATTTACGGTCTATACGGGATGTGCGCGGAACGGTGTATCGGCTGACGGGAAAAGAGGCTGCTGCCCTGCACCTGTCCAAGTCTCCGAAAGGGGCTCAGCTTACACATGCATCGCAACCGTCTTCAGATGCTGAAAAAACAACAAGCTTCGTGACACTTCCCCCATTTGAACAAGTGCGCAGCGATAAAACTGCGTTTGCCCGCAGCTTTGCTGTGAGAATGAAAAATGCCGATCCCTTTTCAGCCTCAGCCTTGGGGGAGGAGACGGCGGGCCAGATTATAGTACAGAACCCTCCCGATTATCCCCTGTCGCAGGCGGAGCTGGATGCAGTCTATGAGCTTCCCTACGCTCGTCGGGCCCATCCGCACTATCAAAAGCCGGTACCGGCGCTGGAAGAAGTGCGGTTTAGTTTGGTATCCAGCCGCGGCTGTTTCGGGGGCTGCAGTTTCTGCGCTTTAACCTTTCATCAGGGGCGAATTGTAAAGGGCCGATCCCATGAATCAATACTGCGGGAGGCCCGGCAGCTTACCCATGATGAAAAGTTTAAAGGCTACATTCATGATGTCGGCGGGCCGACTGCAAACTTCCGGCTGCGGGCCTGTGCCCAGCAGGAGATACGCGGGGCCTGTGCAGAGCGGCAGTGCTTGTTTCCCGAACCCTGCCCGCAGCTGCAGCCTGACCACGCCGATTACCGGAGCTTACTGCGGAAACTGCGGGAGCTTCCGGAGGTAAAAAAAGTATTTGTTCGCTCGGGCATTCGCTATGACTATCTATTGGCGGATAAAAAAGAGGGACCCGCCTTTTTGCGAGATTTGTGCGAGCACCATATCAGTGGTCAGTTGAAAATTGCCCCGGAGCATGTATCCGATGCGGTACTGCAGAGGATGGGGAAACCGGGCAGCTCGGTGTACCGGCGCTTTATGGATGCCTTTGCAGAAACAAATCGGCGGGTAAAGAAAAAACAATACTTAATTCCCTATTTTATTGCAGCCCATCCGGGTTCTACCCTGAAGGACGCGGTTGAGCTGGCGGAGTTTTGTCGGGATCAGCACTTTATCCCCCAGCAGGTGCAGGAGTTTTATCCGACACCGGGGACGGTGGCCACCTGTATGTACTACACCGGAATCGATCCGCGCTCCATGGAGCCTGTATACGTTCCGCGGGGCGGGCGGGAGAGGAGAATGCAAAGGGCTTTGCTGCAGTATAACCGTCCGGAAAATGCCGCAATTGTACGGGAGGCACTGCGAGAAGCCGGGCGCAGTGATTTGATCGGTCATGGACCGAAGGCTCTGGTGTCCCCTGAGCGAAGCAGGGGGGCAAGCTCCGGGGAGCACCACAAAAAAGCGCCCGCTCAAACACCAAAGGGAGCGTCAAAGGGAGCGTCCAAAGGAGCTCGCAGAGGGCCGGCGATCCGATAAAACCGGACTTTCCTCAAGCTTATTAATATATTATTCTATTTAGATGCAAAAAGAGATTAAGTTACCCCGTAATTATGCAGCTTTCTTGTGGCACGCCATATTCTTGTCGATCACGGTTACCTTTACCGAAGTAAACTCCGTGATTCCCGCGATGATCCTTGAGGTTGGGGGCAGTGAAATCCACATTGGGATTGTGACGGCAATCATGATCGGTGTGCCCCTTATTGCCCAGCTTAATTTCGCCGGCTTTCTTCACGGCAAGCGGCGAAAAAAGCCCTATCTGCTGGCCGGAATCAATCTGCGGGTATTCTCGTTGGCTCTAATAGCCGTTACTTTGATTGGAGTTGGCCGGTTGACCACCCTGCAGGCACTGCTGCTGATTTATGCCGAATTGCTGCTGTTTACTGTTGGCGGGGCTTTTGCAGGTATCTCTTATGTTGATCTGGTGGGGAAAAGTTTTACTGGAGATCTGCGAAAGCGCTTCTTTACGCAAAAGCAGTTGATCGCCAGTATCGGAATCTTTCTATCTGCCCTGATAGCTCGGCAGGTGCTGCAGGGCTTTTCATATCCGCAAAACTACAGCATACTCTTTGGAGCGGCGGCCGCGGTATTGCTGATCGCTACCGGCGGGTTTTGGGTGCTGCAGGAACAAGAGGGCGGTGAGAAGCAGCACAGCAGCTACTTGAAGACTCTTAAATCTATTCCGGGGGTGTTGAGGACGGACCCAAATCTGCGAACCTACCTTTGGTTTGTAAATGGTATTGGCTTTCATGTTGCTCTGACCCCGTTCTACGTATCTTTGGCAAAGCATCAATATTTTCTCGATCCGGCACTTGCGGGAAACCTGTTGTTTGTGCAAATCCTTGGAATGATTGCCGCCAGCCTTCTCTGGCCGCCGGCAGTGAAGCGGGGTGGTTTTAAGCAGGTTTTGAAGGTCTGGGCGAGCCTCTCCTTTCTGCTTCCACCGGCAGCACTCTTGGTGAGCCGGTTTTTACCGCTGCCCTTTTATATTGCATTGTTCTTGTGTACTGGTGCGGCTATCAGTGCCCGCAAAGTAAGTCAGGATGCGGTTATTGTAGAACTCTCTAATGAAGATAACCGGGTGTTATATACAGCTATTATTGGTACTCTGAATCTGTCGATTGCGATTTTCCCGATTGTGATCGGCACGCTTATTGCCGTGCTCGGTTATGGGCCGGTGTTTATTGGAGTAGCGCTCTTAGCAGCCGTCGCGCGATGGGTTTTGCGGCGCCTCGTATGTCCGGTTGACCGAGAGTTGCCCTCTAACGGGATATTGATGCAGGAATAGCGGACTAGGGGACCAAAGGGCGGCGAAACCGTGGACAGTCTAAAACAAGCTATGATAGATTTCAAGGCAGGAGACATATGAAAAGATATATACTAATAAGCCTTTTATGGATGATACTTGGAATACCCTTGTGGGCCCACCCCCATATGTTTATTGATTCACAGGTCACGGCGGTATTCAATCAGGATGAGCTGCAGGGATTTTGGGTGGAGTGGCGCTTTGATCAGATGTTTACCGCCTCTATTCGTATGGACTACGATCGTAACCGTGACGGAGATTTTAATGACCGTGAGGTACAGATGATCGAAGAGAATGCCTTTCGAAACCTGGAAAATTATAACTACTTTACTAGCATCTATCGTGACGGGCAGGAGTATCAGGTTGATAGGGTGGAGCAGTTTGATGCCTGGATGGAAGATGAGCGTTTGTTCTACCGCTTTTTTATTCCCCACACCCTTTCTCTGTCCGAGCAAGAGCAGAGGGTTAAGGTGGTGATTTTTGATGAAACCTTTTTTTCCGATATCGCCTATAAAGAGCAGGACCCGGTCAGCATTGAAGGCCGTGAGTTTGTTTCTGCAAAGGCGCGCATACAAAAAAACAGGGATGCCGCCGTATCTTATGACCCCACCGGCGGCATGTCCCGTGATGAAGGCGGCGCCGCCGCTGACGGTCGTGCCTACCCCTATGAACTCTACCTTACCTTTGAGGGCAAATGAGCTTTTTGATGCTTTGTTCCGGTGCGCATTATAAGTCCGGCTCCAGAGGTTTCCCTAAAGCAGCACTTGTCCTTATTCTCTTTCTGCTATCGGTGGGGTCCTTTGCGCAGCAGAATCCTTTCCTCTCCGGCGGCGGCGAGGGCGACTCTGGGGAGGAATCACAGGGCAAAGAGCTGCCTGCGGAAGAGTCATCCCGTTTAACCGGCGGGACAAAAAGACAGAGCTCTTTTATCCAGATGATAAATAAGTTTCAGCGCCGGCTCTATGATCAGATAGCCGGGACTATGCAGGCTGTAAAAAGTCATGAGAACCGTGGTTCGGTGCTGTTCGCCGCGCTCGGAGCGGCCTTTCTTTATGGACTTCTGCATGC
>JAWLDZ010000026.1:12809-28135 GCA_041686355.1 Spirochaetaceae bacterium | reverse complement strand
ATCGGTAAGGAGGTCTTTGGAGGGCTTGGAGCTAACGTTTTTAATCCGGCCCTGGTCGGACGTGCCTTTCTGTCGGCCTCCTACCCGGTACAGATGACCAGTTACTCCCAACCCCAGGCACTCTTCCCCATTGCTGGGGGAGTAGATGCAGCCGGAGGGGCAACGCCCCTCGCAGCGGCCCGATTCGAGGGGGTTGTGACACCACTAAAATCACTCCTCTTGGGTCAGGTCGGCGGAAGTATCGGCGAAACCTGTGCTCTGTTGATTATCGTCGGAGGCTTAGTACTGATAGCTTTGAAAATTGTTGATTGGCACCTGGTACTCGCCTACCTCGGCACAGTCTTTCTACTGACGGGCCTCTTCTATCTAATCGATCCGGGTACATATCCTTCCCCGCTGTTTCACCTCCTCTCAGGAGGTCTGATGTTAGGGGCCTTTTATATGGCCAGCGACATGGCTACCTCCCCCTACACTCCCTGGGGTAACGTGGTTTTTGGAGTAGGTGCGGGTTTGATTGTAGTGGTTATTCGCCTCTTCGGAGGATTTCCGGAGGGTGTGATGTATTCGATTCTCCTTATGAATGCGGTAACTCCCTTAATTAACCGTTACACCCGGCCTAAGACCTTCGGCAGCCCCTCCGGGAAAGGAGCGGTCTCATGAAAAAGATGATTATCGTTCTTACAACAGTTGCGATTATTTCAGGCACAACCCTGGCTATTGCCTATTCGGCCTTCCTGCCGCTTATCCAGCACAATCAGCAGGTTGCCCTGGAGCGGTCTCTGGGTGCACTCTTCAAGCAGGGAGAGAGCCCTGAATTCTCTGAAATCGAAACCGATGGTCCGACGATTTATCGAGCCCGTGCTGAGGGCCGAGTGATAGGCTACGCTGTGAGAGTAGTAACCACCGGCTACGGTGGTGAAATCCGCCTGCTGGTTGGTATTGGTCCCGACCTGGAAGGGATTACCGGTATGGAGGTTGTCGAGCACGTGGAAACCCCCGGCTTAGGAGGAAGAATCCAGGAGGATTCTTTCAAGGAACAATTCGAGGGACTACAGCCTCAGCAGGATATTTCCTACGTAAAGGGCGGAGATACCCAGGCTAAAGAAAACTCGATAGAGGCGATTTCCGGTGCAACCATCTCTACCGATGCGGTTGTCAGCGGAATCAATAAGACCCTAGATTCCGCGCTCCCGACACTTATCGAGCGAGCCGGAGAGGGAGGGGAATAATGAAAAACGAAACGCTATTAAGCCATTTTGGAAAGGGATTGATCCAGAACAATCCGGTTTTTGTACAGGTCTTGGGTATGTGTCCAACCCTTGCGGTGACGACAAGTGCAGTCAACGGCCTTGCCATGGGGGCAGCTACTACCTTTGTACTCTTTTTCTCAGCTGCCATCGCCACTTTGGTTAATGTGATCGTCCCCAGTCAGGTGCGAATTCCGGTCTATGCGGTAATAATCGCTACCTTTGTGACAATTGCCGACCTGATCTTAAAGGCTTTTTTCCCGCCACTGTCGGCAGCCCTCGGACCCTACGTGCCGTTGATTGTGGTAAACTGTATGATTCTGGGACGTATTGAAGCCTTTGCAACGCGCAACCCTATTCTGCCCTCCCTGGCTGACGCCCTGGGAATGGGGGCCGGTTTTACCGGCGCTCTGATGGTGCTTGGTGCCATCCGCGAGCTCTTGGGTGCCGGTGAGATTTTCGGTGCGGTCATTTTCGGCTCAGCTTATCCGCCGATGCTGATTATGATTCTTCCTCCCGGGGCTTTTCTTGTGCTGGGAATTTTGATGGCTCTCTTCAATCATTTGCAAGAGAAGGATATTCCGATTTTGAGGAAGGCAGGTTGATATGCAGATAGTTGCTGTATTTTTTGTAGCGGTTTTAGTAAACAACTTTGTGCTCTATTATTTTGTGGGAATCTGTCCCTTTATCGGCGTCTCTAAAAAGGTCGATGCCGCCACAAGTATGGGGATAGCAGTTACTTTTGTAATGACTATCACCGCGGCGGTTACCTGGTTAATCAATAACCTGGTGCTGATTCCCTTCGGGCTCCCCTTTCTCGAATATGTCTCCTATATCGTAGTAATTGCCTCGTTAGTACAGTTTTTAGAAATGTTCATCAAAAAAACATTCCCCGAACTTTACAAGACCCTGGGTATATTTTTACCTCTGATTACCACCAACTGTGCAATTCTATTTGTTGCACTTATCCAGGCCATGCGTTCCTACGGCTTTATTACCAGTATCGCCTTCGGCTTTGGAGCTGGCGTTGGTTTTACCCTGGCAATCGTGATTATGGCGGGCATTCGAGAACAGTTGGAGGTGGCCGACATTCCACGGCCCTTCCGCGGTGCGGCAATTACTTTGATTGTCGCCGGGGTGCTTGCATTGGCTTTTATGGGATTCACCGGACTGGTGTCCGCTTAATTATAAGGAGTTAAGTATGATCATCATACAAGCAATACTTCTCATGGGTGTGCTCGGAGTAGGCTTCTCAGTATTTCTGGGCTTTGCCAATAAACGCTTCCATGTAGAAACTAACCCCAAGGTCGATGAAGTCGAAGAGGTGCTGCCCGCGGTGAACTGCGGCGGCTGCGGCTATCCCTCCTGCGCCGCCTATGCCGAGGCAGTGGCGGAAAACGGCGAGGATATCGACCTCTGCGTTGTCGGCGGTGCCGAAACGACTACTATGATCGCCCATGTGATGGGAGTCGAAGTTGCCGGCGAAGACAAAGAGAAGCTGGTGGCAGTGGTTTTCTGCCAGGGAGATTCCGAGGCCGCCGGTTTTCCCGGCGAATACCGCGGAATACTCGATTGTGCTGCTGCAGTCTACTCCCAGGATGTGGCAAAACGCTGCAAATACGGCTGTCTGGGGCTCGGTTCATGCGTAAACGCCTGTCCCTTCGATGCAATACATATGAGCGAGACGGGCATCCCCTACGTGGATGCAGAAAAATGCACCGCCTGCGGTAAATGTGTAACCGCCTGCCCTCGGGATCTCATCGAACTGCATCCCGTCTCGCATGAAGCCTTTGTGTACTGTAAATCGCAAGACCCCGGAGCCATTGCCAGAAAGGTATGCAAAAAGGCCTGCATCGCCTGTAAAATTTGTGTTAAGGCCGCCGCTGCGGACGATAACCCTGATGCAGTTACAATGAACGGAAACCTGGCAGTAGTAAATACCGAAAACTATACCGCGAAGGCTGAGTATGGGCAAAAATGCCCCACCGATGCCTACAGTAGCCGCAAGAACAGCGTAAACTATGAGAGTTTCATCAAGGATAAGCCAAAAGAGAAGGCCGCTGCGGGAGGGAACAACAAGGAATGATTGAAGAAAAAGCCGCGGTAGTTGAAGTCGGGCAGGAGCAGGTGGTTTTCCGTGTGACCGGTGAAGAGGCCTGCGAAAGCTGTGATTTGTCGGAACAGTGCTACCGTGACGGGGGGCTGCTGCGCATTTCCCGGTCAGGCTTAAAAGGAATCCCTGCAGATGAACTTACAGCAGGCAGAATGGTTAAGCTGAAGATGGAGAATACCAGTCTGCTCGGTCTGACCGGAATTGTCTATGGAATCCCGCTGGCTCTGTTTGTGAGCGGACTGATGATAGGTAATTTTCTTTTTTTTCCCCAGGCAGCGGAAGCCGGGCGGGCTCTCGGCTCCTTTGCCACAGGGGTAATCCTGGTTGCTGTCTTCTGGCTGCCGATTGTTCGCCTGGATAAAAAAACGGCCCGCCGCGTGCGTTACCGGACCGAGCCGCTTTCAGACACGGAGAATGAACATGACTATTATTACCGAACATACTCCGACGACAAAAAAGTAGGACAACAATAGTCTGTATTTTCTAAATAACTCCCAAGTCCTTTCCCACCTTTGTAAATGCAGCAACGGCTTTGTCAATTTCTTCACGGCTATGGGCGGCTGACAACTGCACTCGAATGCGGGCCTTTCCCTTCGGTACTACCGGATACACAAACCCGATCACATAGATACCCTCCTTCAACAGGGCCTCGGACATCGAAAGGGCCAACTGCTCATCATAAAGCATAACCGGTACGATAGCCGTCTCGCCGGGTACAATATCAAAGCCCGCGGTTCCCATTTGCTCTTTAAAATACTCGGCATTTTTATGCACCAATTCCGGCAGATCGGGGTTCTCCTCTACCAGTTCCAGGGCTTTGAGAGTACCGCCGACTACCGCCGGGGCAAGGGTGTTTGAAAAAAGGTAGGGCCGTGAGCGCTGCCGCAGCATCTCGATAATCTCACGTCGTCCGGAAGTGCAGCCGCCTGAGGCACCTCCCAGTGCCTTTCCAAAGGTGGTGGTAACAATATCAACCCGATCCTGTACGCCGTAGTAAGCGGGGGTGCCCCTTCCTCCGGGCCCGATATAGCCGGTGGCGTGGGAATCATCCACCAGGACCAGCGCTTCGTAGCGGTCGGCTAAATCGCAAATTTTATCGAGTTTTGCAATGTCCCCGTCCATGGAAAACACACCGTCGGTGCAGATTAATTTCCGCGGGGCCGCCTCAGCCTCTTTAAGGGCCTGCTCCAACTCCCCCATATCCGAGTGGGCGTATCTGAAGCGCTGTGATTTAGTCAGCCTCACCCCGTCGATGATGGAGGCGTGGTTCAAGGCATCGGAGATTATCGCATCGTCCGGACCAATCAGCGGTTCGAACACCCCTCCATTGGCATCAAAACAGGCGGCATATAAAATGCTGTCCTCGGTGCCCAGAAACTGGGAGACTTTCTGCTCTAAACTTTTATGAATTTGCTGGGTTCCGCAGATAAAGCGCACCGACGAGAGTCCGTATCCCCACTTCTCCATTGTCTCCTGGGCGGCCTTTATGATACCCGGATTATTTGACAAGCCTAGATAGTTATTCGCACAAAAGTTGATTACCCTTGTACCGCCAGCCACCTCGATAGTGCCGCTTTGCGGGGAAGTAAGTACCCTCTCGTTTTTATAGAGTCCCTCACGCTTCAGATTCTCGATTGCATCCTGCAAGCTTTTTTTGGTTTTCCCGTACATCTCATCCCCCTTTACGTTTTTCCAACGTCCCCAGCATATCCTCGGTCATCATCTCCAGATCAAAATCCGGGGTCCAGCCCCACTCTACCCGGGCCGCATAATCTTCCAGACTATTAGGCCAGGAGTTTGCAAGAGCTTGTCGCACCGGATCGATGTCATAAGAAATTTCAAAGCTTGGAATATGCTTACGGATATAGGCAGCCTGATCTTCCGGACAAAAGCTCATGGCCGTCACATTGAATGCATTCCGGTGGCGCAGGGCAGCCGGATCCGCCTCCATAATATCGATGGCCGCCTTAAGGGCATCCGGCATGTACATCATGTCCAGGTAGGTATCGCCCTTTAGAAAACAGGTATAATGCCCTTTTTCAACTGCCCCATAATAAATATCCACCGCATAATCGGTAGTCCCACCGCCGGGAGGAGTCTTATTCGAAATGAGCCCTGGATACCGTACTCCGCGGGTGTCAACTCCAAACTTGTGGTAATAATAATCACACAGCAACTCCCCGGCTACCTTGGTGACTCCGTACATCGAACTGGGACGCTGGGGAGAATCCTGGGGGGTATGATCTTTTATGGTGGTTGGTCCGAAAGAGCCGATTGAACTCGGAGTAAATACTGAACAGCCTTTCTCTCTAGCCACCTCAAGAACTGTATACAAACCGTTGATATTAATGTCCCAGCCCATCTGTGGCTTTTGTTCAGCCGTAGCCGATAGCAGCGCCGCCAGATGATAGACCCTATCGATTCGGTAGCTTCCGACCAATTCCGCCAGCGCCTTGCCATCGCGGCAATCCAGAAGCTCAAAGGGGCCGCTTTCTATAACCTCCCGGTTCACATCATCGCGAATATCAGTAGCCAATACATTGTCCCAACCGTATCGCTCTCGGAGTAATAGAGTAAGTTCAGAGCCGATCTGCCCTAGGGCACCGGTCACTAGAATCCGTTTCACTATTCTCCTCCCCTTTTAAAGCGAACCACCATATTGATGACTGCCGTCTCTTTTCCGATATTTTCTATACTGTGCTCTACATCCGCATGGTAACGAATAAAATCTTCCGGTCCCAGCTGGGCCTCATTCTCCCCCGCCTGCACTCTGATACTCCCCTGCACCACGGTAAGGTACTCCTCAGTTTTTGTAGGATGGGGTTGTGACAGGAGTTTCTGTCCCGACTTAAAGGTGAGCGTGTACACCTCCAGATCTTCAGCCATGCTAAGGGGACTGTACACCCGAATGTGGACTCCCTCTTCTTCTGCATCAAACCGAGTAATTTCATCTTTTCGGCTTACATCAAACATTGGTCGCTGTTTCTCTAACCCGGAGAGCAGAGACTGGATATCGATTTCAAGGCCCTCGGCGATTTTCCATAAAGTGGCAATGGTCGGATTAACCTTGTCAGCTTCAATCTGGGAGAGGGTTGCCGCGGAAACCCCGCTTTTCTGTGAAAGGGCGCTTAAGGTAAGTTTATGGGTTTTACGCATCTTTTGAATACTGTTGCCGATACTTGGGTGGGTATTGTTTTGCATACTCCTCTCTTTTTTTGCAACCTTTTTTACTAAACTGATGATATTTTAGTTTTATGAATTTTAGTATCAGTTTGTTCATCTGTCAAGAATATTGTATCTTCAAACTACGCTCAAATCTGCTCTCGGTGACACCTCTCTGTTACACCTTCAGGTTCAGCTTGACAAGCGCTAAAAGGGGGGACTACTATTTACAAAGGTATAAGGAGAGTCTATGGATAAAAAAGCTCCGCTGCATATCGGTAAGAATATTAAGAATATACGTGAGAAACATCAAATTACCCAAAGCATACTGGCCGAAAGATGCGGGGTGAGCAAGGATATGCTCATTCAGATAGAATCGGAAAAAGTAAACCCCACAATTGCCACCGTCTGGAAAATCGCGAAGGGTTTAGATGTCGATATAGACTCACTGCTGACTGGCCAGGAGCATCTTCAGCGCAGCTTTCAGGTCAGCCGTAAGGAGTATATTACCCGTCTGGAGACCGAGGAGGAGGGAGTTCATATTAGAGTTCTGAGCCCCCTCTCCATGGCGGAGGACCTTGAGATGTATATCCTCACATTCCAAGCCGGACAGTCCCTGCCTTCCAGTCCCCATGCCGCCCGCACTAAGGAGTTTCTCACCGTTTTGAAAGGGGCAATCAAAGTTTCAGCCGGCGAGAATATAGCAGAACTATCCGAGGGCGATTTCATTCAGTATCACGCTGACATTGAGCACAGCATCGAAAATATCTACGACGGCGAGACTGAAATCTATATGATAGTCCGCTTTCAGAGCGACTAATACATCTAATCGCCAGTACAGCTTACATGTACAGCTGCCTCATACCAGATTGCGAGGTATACGACTGTCCCAACTGCGGCTGAATACCCGGCTCGGTCCCTCATAGGCATCCAGGTCGGCCCGGATACGAAATTCGGTTTCATTGGAGGTGAGGAGGGTGCGGGTAACCGTTCGAATTTCCCAGTCCTCCCGCTTGAACTTCCGCTCCCAGCGCGTCTCACCAGAGAGTGAGTTGTACTCATCTTTACTAAAGCTGTAAGTCTCCCGAGTTCGGGAACTGATCTCTAAATTGATTTCATCGTAACGGGTGGTACCCGTATCAAGCAGTACTTCCAGGGTTGAAATATCCCTCCCCAGCTCTTTGACAACCCTCCAGGACTCTTCCCCCGGTTTAATCAAGCTAATCGGCAAAGGAGCTGCACCTTCAGGTTCCTCGAAGGGGCGCAAGTCCGTATCTTCTGCACGGGGAGGTCGAAGGGGCAGCAGGAACGAACTACGTCCGGCATATATAGTAAGCTGTACCGGTTCAGGAGACGGCCAGGCCAGGGGCCAGTAGCTGGTGGAGAGAGATAATCGCAGCCGGTGTCCCTTGGGAAACCGCTGGGCCACACCATTCAACACAACTGCCACCTTATATCGTTTTCCCGGTACGAGGGGCTGAGGAGACTCATGGCTCTCCCGGTGGGTAAGGTTTAACAGACCGTAGGTAACCCGGGTCGCCTTATCATCCGGGGCTACATCGGACAAACGTGCGGCTACCATGGCGACCGGACGGTTCGATGCCAACTCCAACTCCACTATCGGGGATCCGAAAATTTCCAAATCTTCCTCAAGGGCCGTACTTTCAAACACCAATGCGCCCCCATCTTCCTGACGCTGATCATGTGGAAGATCCGGTGGAGCCTGATAGCTGCACCATTTTCCGGCGAACAGTCCCACCGACAGGGGTGATTGAATTGTCAACGGTTTATCCGAAACCCCCTCTTTCGTCGCCGCCAACCTCCCTTGATCCAGAATAAAGGTTTGATTGAGAATGTTCTTGCTCGGCCAGCTGCTTTCGGCAATCCAGCGACCGGGTCGCTCCCGGTAACTGGTAGTTGGGGGTACGCTGTCCTGCATCCAGACTCGAAACATAGGTTCATTTTCGATCCCGTTTTCCTCCTCCTTCAGCCAGCGATCCCACCACTTGCGGATCTCCTGCAGAAAACCGATGGCCGGTCCGGGAACTCCTTCGTGGGGATATTTATGACTCCAAGGACCAATCAAGCCCTTGCGCGGAACCGAAAGATGTGACATCAGTCGAAATACTGTGTTCGAATAGCCGTCCGCCCAGCCGCTTACCGTCATTACCGGACACTTGATAGCCGCATAATCTTCACACACCGAACCGTGCTTCCAGTACTCGTCCCTATGTTGCCGGCGCATCCATTTTTCCAGCCAGAGTCCGCTCTGTTCCAGCCGCTCCATCCACATCTCCCGCCATTTTGTCCCTACTAACAGGGGATCCGGAGGATGGGTATTTTGATCAAACATAGTCGAGGCCCAGGAAAGGTTGTCCCCGAGCAGACAGCCGCCCATATAATGGACATCATCGGTATAACGATCATCGGTAGAGCAGATACTTACCACAGCCTTCAAAGGTTCAGGCTGCAAAGCTGCTAACTGCAGTCCGTTAAAACCGCCCCAGGATATACCAATTATTCCGACCGATCCACTGCACCACTTCTGCCGAGCGAGCCAATTGATAATCTCTACCCCATCGTCCAACTCCTGCTGCAGGTATTCATCGGTAAGTACTCCCTCCGATTCTCCGCTGCCCCGCAGATCAACCCGCACAGAGGCATACCCGTACCCGGCGATGTATGGATGGTGGCGTACATCCCGTTCTGCTGTAAGATCGCGCTTACGGTAGGGAATATATTCTAGAATTGCCGGAACCGGTTTGGCTTCAGAGTCTTCGGGAAGCCACATTCGGGCCGCCAATTGAGTGCCGTCACTCATTTTTATGTTAAAATGCTCAACTTCATGTACCTTCCGAGGGAATTCATTCCTTATTTTCACGAAATTCTCCTGTTTCAATAGGCTCTATTTCAAATGTCAGCAACTCTTGGCAGCGGATATATTTATCTAGAAGATCCTTCTGATCCTCTCCGCCAATAAACAGATAACAGATAGCATAACTGTAACTGTCCTGCTCTAACAACTCATCTAAGCGTGTGCCGGGGCTGACCTGCGGCCTTATTACCGTACCGGGAATCTCACGCTCAACCCGCTTGAGCTCATCTTCCGTAGGAACGGCCTTCACAACTCCATTCTCAAATACTCGCCAGAAGAACTTGGCAGCCCGTGGAAATTCTCCCTTTTGATAAGGGAACTCCGGATCCCGCCCCAGTGCAACATCTACGGGAATGGCCTGATTTGAGGCCCCGTCTACCTTTTCAAAAATATCGGAGTGGGATTCACTTACTCTGGTATTTATCTCCAACAGCCAGATTTTATCCCTTCCCCGATCCCAGTAATATTCAATGTTAAAGGCGCTGTTGTCAAAGCCGATCGAAGATAAAATTTTCTCGGTAATACGGATCATCCGCTCCTGAATCTTATACGGAAGGCTGGAGGGGTACTCATAACGAAAAAAACTTATCCCGTTCTCATACCGGATTGAGTCTACTATTCCGGTGCTCTCAATCCAGCCGTTCAGGACATAGCCTTCCAGGGTGCATTGCCGCCCGCCGATAATACCTTCGGCCATGCAGTAGTGTGGCAGCACCCAGGCTACTTCTGCCGGGAGCTCAAGCTGTTCCAGGATATAGCCAAAGGGGTCACTTATAAGCCCTATCTGTTCACGGATCAGCGGTACAGCTTCTAGAAACTCTTTCTCATTTTCGATTCTAAAGCCCAGAAATGAGCCGGAGGATTTAATCGGTTTTATCCAGAAGGGGTAATCAAGCTGAAGCTTATCTAAAGCATTATCGTCAAAGGGATCGAATGCTGCAAAGGCTGGAATGTGGTCTGCAATACTCTTCTGCTGTTCCAGGCGGCTCCAGTACTTGTGTTCACACTTCATTAAGGATTCCAGACTCGGTGAACGTGTTCCGAACTCTCGGCAGATCAACGGCAGCATGGTACTTACAGGAAAATCATTATAGCCGCAAATAGCATCTACCGACTGTCTAGTCCTTGTTTGAAACTCCCGAATCTGCTCGGTACTGCGGCGAATCATATCTGCAATGGGAAAGTCGTAGGTTTCAAACAGATCCGCATGATTGAGCAACCCGTGAAAAATGTATTCCGAAGCATGCGGGGTTCTTTCCAATAAACGGCGGTTTGCATCATCCAGCCCGACAACAAAGACGTTTTTGTTTATCATACTCCAACACCTCCTTCCTTTTTTTACTTCCTCTAGTATATAGGAAGACTTTAACCTAAAAATGTCAATAAAATTGAACAGAAATTGCCAACTGCAGCCTTACAGTTCAAAAAATCGAAATTTCACTGCTCATTCGGCTCCACGGGTTGAAGAAACTAATATATCTGGTTAAATTTGAGTTACAGACTTTGTATGTTCACTTTTAAATGAGGCTGTTGTACACAGTCGAACATATAAATCTGTTTTCTGTAACTATTTTAAGGAGGTGTAGCATGGCTACCCAAAATTCTCAAGATAAACCTCAGCAACAACAGGCCGCACTCAGTACCAAACAGACTATCGGTGCGGGCATCGGCATTTTAGTACTGCTGGGGCTGTTGTTCTTCGGCACATCCCAGAACAAACCCGCCGGCGCCGAGCTTATAACAGACGGTTCGAAACCGAATCAGAGTGTGTATCAAGAAGATGCATCGGTCCTAAATTATGAAGATGCCCTCTTAAGAAATTATGACCAAGGGGCACTGCTTGAGTTAAACGGTAAGGTAAATAGTTTTTTAGAAGAGCCGATAAAGGGCCAAGCTAACGTGTTGGTTGAACTTCCACAGGAAAGCGGGGGTACAGAAAATATGGAGGCCCAGCAAGTGATATTGGTATATGCCGATAAAGAGGCACAGGTGGCAGAGAACCAAGACGTACATCTGTTTGGGCGATACATCGGTACCTTAGAATATGAAACCGCTGTTGGGGGGAAGCAAGAAGTACCTGCTATCCAGGTTGACTATCTCTCCACACAGAGCTAAATAAGTTAACATCCGAGATCTAACGCTGAATGCCCCGGACCAAGAAATGGTTTCCGGGGCATTTTTTTGGGTTACCTTCGGGATGGAAATATGTTAGATTATGTAAGTACATATTTCTCACCAATAACTGCATTTAAGTTAATATATGTATGTGTCCATATAGGGGAAGGATACCAGTATGAAGATAAAGACGCGTTTGATTTTTTCCAATGTTTTAGTAGCTGTCGGAATGCTCGGTTTGGTCATAGTGATGTATTTTTATGGCGATTTGATTAACCGATATAATTCACTGCAGCTTGAAGCGAATCGGATCACTACTAAAGTCTACCAGACTAACTCTGCTCTTAAAACCACGCTGTTTACCGATGATTTTAGACGCGATTTTAGGGTCTTTGAAGAGCAGTACCAGGATCTCCAGTCCTCAATTAAGAACTTTGTTGAGAATGCTGAATTTAAGAAAATTACTGCGGTTTCTGAAAAAAGCCGTGAGGAACAGCAATCGCTTATACGGATCTTAGAGATGACCGATGAAAAATACGCAGGTACCCAAGAAACTGCTTATGCGTTGATTGAAAGTGCATCCGAGTATCTCCCCGGACCTCTGGAAGTTGATGAAGAATTCTTCGAGGGAGAACTGTTTCAGGTAATACGCGCTACCCGGGACTTGGAAAACCTCTCTATCTATCTCGGTGATGTGTTTGAAACGACTATCAATAGAGCGACCAGCATCATAAGTGAAACCGCAGAAAGGCAGCTTGTGACGATACAAATGATCGCCACCGGAGTGGCAGTGGTCATTTTACTTGTAATTGTTGGCGTCTTGTTTGCAGTTATGCTTAGTTTAAGAAAAAAGCTGGATATTCTACAGACGTCTATCCGGATAATCGGCCAAGGCGATTTTACTCATCATATCAAGTTAAAAGGAAAAGACGAGCTGAGCCTGTTAGGCGATAGTGTAAACAGTTTTGTCGATGAGTTTTCCGTACTAATTGAAGAGGTGAAACAACGGGCCGCCGCGACCTCCTCCCAAAAAGAGGAAGTAACCGGTGCAACCAACGAATCTTCCGCCGCGGTGCATCAGATGAGCTCAAACATAAGCTCTATCTCCCAGGAAATTCGGCAACTTGTACAGCACATTTCCAGTTCCCGTGGTTCTACGCAGCAAATTACCCAGAAAATAGTAGAGCTCACAGAGAAAATCGAAATCCAGTCCTCGGCCGTCACCCAATCGACCTCATCCATCGAACAGATGAGTGCCAGCATCGAAAACGTCAATACCATCAGCGACCAGCGAAAAGAAGCCACCGATCAACTGGTAGAAATTGTGGAACAGACCGATTCAAAACTGAGTGAAACCAACAAGCTGATAAGCCAAAATGCCGAGGATACCAATCGGATTTTGGATATCATCGGTATCATCAACAATGTTGCCAGTAAAACCAATCTGCTGTCGATGAATGCAGCTATTGAAGCCGCCCATGCTGGAGAAGCCGGACGGGGTTTTGCGGTTGTTGCCGAGGAGATCCGTAATCTGGCTGAAACTACTAACGAGAACTCAAAACAAATTCGCAGTACCATCAATACTATTGCCGACAGAATCACCCGTATTCAGGAAATGAGCACCGAAAGTCAAACTGCCTTCGCTCAGGTAAGGGAAGAATCCAGGAACTCCAGTAATTCCATGTCAGAAATCTCTTCCAGCATGGGAGAGCTTTCCCTGGGCAGCAAGGAAATAATGGAGGCCATGACCTCCTTGAGCCAAACCACCCAAAACATTCAGGAATCCGCCGGACAGATGCGCGACAATACTAATGAGGTAAACAAATCCCTCGAAAACATAGAGGCTATAGGACACCACGTTGACGACGGTATCCACGAAATTGAGGATGGGGTTATTAACATCAGCACCTCGATGGAACATATCAACGATCTCAATCAGCAGAATGAAGAGTCCGCCCGCTCCCTTACCCAGGCAGTCCTCCGATTTAAAACGGTTGAGGCCGACGAGGCACCAGAACCTGCAGAGTCAGAAGAACCGGGAGACTAGAGCTGCAGCCACCACTCCGGCATGGCGGCGAAGGGTCTGAGTCCGCGGGCAGAGTGAATTGAGTAGTTGCGGGCCAGCTCTAGAAGAGCGCCGACTGCCTGCAGATCTGGATATTGAACTCCCTCAGGGTCAGCAATTTGGGAACGAGACTGGGAACGCATAAGCTGTTTTTCCAAGAACGAATGTTTGATGCGCGGATAGAACTCTACCTTTACCCGAGGCAGTTCCAACTTACCCTTCAGATAAGCCAGGGCGGCTTCGATACCGCCGATCTCATCTACAAGTCCGTGGGCTCTAGCCGACTCACCCGCCCATACCCTGCCTTTGGCAAGAGCATCAATTTTTGGAACTAGGCTGCCGCGGCCTTCGGCGACCCTTTCGAGAAACAGCTGGTATACCCGCTCTATCTCAGCGTCAATTATCTCACGCTCCTTTTTATCCATAGAATGAAGCACCGATCCTAGATCAGCATAGGGACCGGATTTTAAGCTGGAGACGGTAACTCCGTGCTTTTTCAGAAACTTCTCCAGATAAAAGAAAATACTTATTACACCAATAGAGCCGGTCAGCGTCGAGTGATGCGCAAAGAGACGCTCCCCTCGGCAGGCAATCCAATACCCTCCCGAGCCGGCCACCTCGCCCATCGAGACAACCAGAGGCTTTTTCTCTTTGAGCCGCGACAGGGCATCCAGAATATCCTCGGAGGCGCTGGCCGAACCGCCTCCGGAGTTGACCCGCAGCACAACTCCCTTGACCGACTTATCCTTCTCGAGGGAGCGAATGTGGGGAACAAATGACTCGGAGCCCAGAGCCTGCCCCAAAAGAGGGAGCTGCTTAGACTTGCCGTCGATAATCGCCCCCTCAAAGACCAACACCGCCAGTTTTTTCCGCCGGATGCCGAGCTTACGGGGACTGTGACGAGCATTGGGCTCACGAGAGATGATGTACGCGCGTCCCGGCTTTTTGGGGCGCAGTTTTCTGTATTTTTCCTCTTTCCACTCCGCTTCCAGCCGGTCAAGGGTTTTCACCTCATCTATCCAGTGGGAGGATTCGGCTGCACACGCTGGCAGGATAAGCCCATTCTGTAATTGGTTCAGCTCTTCCTTTGATTTTCCGAAGCCGGCGCATATCTTGTACTGCAGCTCCGCGGCTGTCGAATCGAAAAACTCCTGATACTGCAGACGGTTGGCCGAATCGAGCTGGTCGGTACGAAAACGGTCACCAGCGCTCTTGTACTCCCCCCGGCGAAGAATATACGCATCAATATTGGCCTTGCCCAGGGCCCTTTTGAAAAACAGGAAGGAACGCGCCAGTCCGAGAAATGAGAGGGACCCCAAGGGGTGGAGTACCCGCCGGCTGCAGGCGGAGGCCAGATACAGCTGCAGGGGTTGGTAGCTATTGGCATAAAACCAGACTTCCCGGCCGGCCTCACCCAGGCGCTGCAGCTGTGTACGGATTGCCTCGGCCCCGCCCCACAGCATCGGCTGAAAGTCGGGGGTGCAGACTACAAGGATCCGCTTCACCCGCGGTTTCCGCAACAGTTTTTCCACCCGTATCAAAAAATGGTCGAAACGAAAATCATGGCTGACCGCCGTTTTAAGCGAGCTTACCTGACTGCCGGTTTCCCGGTACCTTCCCCGGAGGGTTACCTTTGCATATTTCATACTTCAAGCATAATAGAAAACATCCCCGCATGCACGCACCAAGGCACTTCCAGGATATCCCAGCTGCTTTTAGGTGCCTCCAGGTGCGCAGAAGTGCAGGCAG
>JAWLDZ010000026.1:0-12709 GCA_041686355.1 Spirochaetaceae bacterium | reverse complement strand
GCAGAAGTGCAGGCAGGAGTGCAGGAGGCATAAATTTCTTGACTCCGCCGCCGATATAGCCTATTCTGCTGTGGGTTGGAGCAGTACATGACAGTTATAATAGACTTGATAGTAAACTCTATTTACCTTTTAGCCGTAATAAACCCTCTGAGCAAGGTGGCCCTCTTGGCAATGGGCCAACAAGCGGAGGAGGCCGAAGCTGCAGCAGCGTACCAACAAGCAGTAGAGAATGGTGAGATATCCGCGGCACAAGAGGCGGATAAAGTTAAAATTTTTCCCCTTATACTGCGTTCGACCATTGTCGGCGCCCTGCTGCTGTACGCCCTAATTATCTTTGGGGAGGCAATTCTCAATCAGGTGTTCCATGTGGAGATATACTCTTTACGGGTTGCCGGTGGATTGGTGCTCTCTACAGTAGGCTTTCAGGCCCTTAAAACCGGAATGTTTTTTGGCCACGATAACCACAGCAAGTTTGTTGACCTGGCGATAGTTCCCCTGGCCTGCCCCATGATTGCCGGTCCTGCTTCAATCACCGCCTCTATCACCCTCTCGATCGAAATAGGCATACCGATAACCCTTATTGCCGTGAGTATCGCCCTGGCCTTGAACCTCGGAATCATGGCCTTCTCCCGCCCTATCAGCGCGTTGCTTAGCCGCTACAATGTACTCGGCGCTTTTATCCGAATTACCGGACTGGTGGTCATGACTATCGGTGTACAGATGGTCTTCAATGGTGTTTCCGGCTGGATAACAGCGATGGGGCTTTAAGCTACTGTCTACCTATTCTTCGATTTAGTATTCGATCACCAGTCCGCTGCCTACTTCTTTAAGCGGAGCGACCGTGGACAGGGCAATTTTGCTGTGCAGGTCGGTGCAGTGACAGGCCCGCAGGCTGGACAGATTCAGGCTGCCCAGATACTCCACGGTTCCATATAGCTGGGCCGCGGGCGGATTTTGCAAATGGAAGCCCCCGATAATATCCACTACCCTTTCAATCCCCGTAATACGGCGGGCGGATTCGACAATATTGCAAATTCCGGCATGGGAGCAGCCGGTGATAATGACCAGCCCTTCATCGGCGAGGTACGCCAGAGCGGTGTCATCGAGGAGGTCATCCGGCTGGAGAGGATACACATTATCAGTGGAACCGGCTTCCCCACGAGCTGCCCGGTAGCCTATGGGACCGGGCTGTTCAAAATCCATAATTCGATCGATTTCACCTAGAAATACCAGGCGATCATCCAGCCACAGCGGCTCCCGGCTGCTGTGCAGTTGAAAGCTGCGTGAGAGAAGTTCCTGGCCAAGACTTGAGCCAATAGAAATACCCGGAGAGTCGGTGGAACCGGGCTCAAGAAACTTTGGAAGAAACGCATCGGGGTGGGCTACCAGACGGGGAACCTTGTCGCAACTGCGCTCAAACCTGGCCTCCATATACTCCTTTAACAGGACATCGAGTCCGCCAGTGTGGTCAATGTGCCCATGGGAGAGCACAAGAGTGTCGCTGCGAAGCAGATCAATGCCGAGGGTGTGGGCATTACGCAGGAAGGCATCGGAATAACCCACATCGAAGAGCACCCGACTCTGCTCGGTTTCGATAAAATAAGAGACCCCCGGCTCGCCGAGGTAGTAACGGTCTATGAGTGTATTGTTGTCAACGAGTACTGATAGTTTCATACTTCCATCATAGTACCCAGCCCGCAGGTTTGCCATAAGAAAAAAAACAAAGTATATTGAACTTAAGGAGTACTGTATGTTTCCAGTCAAAAAACGCCCGAATGTTATTGCTATTGAAAAAGAAATTGATGCCCGCTATTTGGAGTCGGTGCTAAAGGACCGCGAAATTCCCTATCACCTCGTTTCGTACCACGACTCTGCCTATGCCGGTCTGTTTCAGCTGGAGCACGGCTGGGGGCATGTAGAAGTGCCCGAAGACCGAGTTGAAGAAGTCGAGCAAATTTACCGTGAAGTACTGGAGGCAGGGCCAGAATAACATTTAACTGCCGGCTGTAACCAGGCTATTACAAATTGTGAAGGAGGACACTAGGAGTTCTCTATTTTTGGGCCCCTGTCCGGCTATCTGGGGCAGCCGCAAACGGCTGCCCACAGGCCGATTCTCTACAGGACATGCATCTTTCGAAAAATTAAAAAGTGAACCGAGCGAATACATGCCCTATGTAGGCAAAGTTACTCAGATCCGCCGTTTCAGGAGCAAAAACGAACATTGCTCCGGTTCCGACACTGAAACTCTCCGAAAAGCGATAGGCGATGGTAGCCTCAGGCAAATAGATGTTGCCGGTATGAAAATCGTTGTACAAGCCGAAAAAGAGGAAGGCTCCACCACCGACATGACCACTGAGAACGAAGGGGCCGACATCGGTTTCCAAAGTGACAATTGGATAGGCAAAGGACTCGATAATAACTGTGAACAAACGGGCACCTACACCAAGCTTAATGCCCGATTCGTTAAAAAAGTAGTTGTATTTGACATCCGGCACCAGAAAGGCGTAATCGAGGGCTGCCCCCATATCTCCTTCGTCATCTTCCGCTTCGACACCAATATAATAGGGAATATGCAGCCCGATATCCACCTGTGAATCCGCCGCTGCAGGTAAGGCTGCTCCAAATAATATGACTATTAATCCAACAATAACTGTTTTCTTACCCATACTCTGCCTCCTGTATTAGGTATTACCCTAGTAAGTATACCACTAATTTGTGAAAAAGCAGAGTTAAATCGGTTCGGGTCCGACAGGCCCGATGGTCGGCCTGTCGGGCAGCTGGCTTTGTCAGTCAAGGCCTCTCTGCCCGAAGGCTAAAACCGGAGGCTAAAACCCCTCGCTGAGCATAATTGGCGGACCGGGCTTAAAGAGCGAGGAGAGCTCCGCCTCGGTGCTTGGAACTCTGCCGGCAAGGGCCAACTGCTGCCAACTGTAGGCACCGAACAACAGGGACGAGAAGCTCTCGAAGGAGATCTCATTCTCTCCGGTAAAAGCTCCTACCGAAAGTTCCCCGGAGTTAATTGTATAAGTGGCCGTGTTCTCCTCAATCACCGGATCCTGCAGGGAAAATCGAAGGCTCCCGGTAAAGTCGGACTGTTTTATTCTCATTTTTAGAAGTTCCTTCACTGCTAAGGGCCGGGCCATCCATTCCGACTCTGCGGTAAGTCTTATCCGCGGTTCCTCCATCAGCAGATGGATCGGAACATCCCGGGGGTTGGGCAGAACTATCTCAAGACACTGATTCCGGTGGCGGGCCAGAAAGCTCATCAGAGCCCGAAAGCCCTCAGCGCTCAAGTAGGCAAAGCGCTGAACCTCTATCCGTACATTATCTTCCCCGACCGGCCGCAGTTTATACTGCAGGTAGCCAACCGACTGCCCCTCCAAATTTCGATACAGATACGCCTGTTCATTTTGCGAACCTAAATACCGGCGCTGCTGTTCGGCTGTCATGGGCAGTTCTATTCCAAGGCTGTAGTTTTCCGCCCATCCGTTGTACACCTGCTGTGCCTCGGCAAAACGCTGTGAGAACAAGTCGATCATATCCGGCTTATCCAGCTCTTCACGACCGCTTACCAGAGGCTCGTAAGTCCCGGCTACCTGGGAAATCAAATCCGGTTGAATATCTTCTGGAGTGAAGCGATAAGAATGCCGCGCTCCAAGGCTTCCATACCCAAATTTGGCGTAGAACTGAAACAGAAAAGGGTACAGTGCCGAGGCATGGTAGCCCTCTGCATAGGCATCCTGCAGAATTCGGTTCATGAGAGTCCGCACATGACCCTTATTTCTCGCCTCCGGAGCCGAGGCAACGTAAGTAACTCCGTGGAGCCTAATAGACTCCCCCCACAGATTGGCCCGAAAATCGCGGCTGATGATTCCCGTCTCTAATCGTTCCTGTTCAAACAGTCCATAGGCCCGATCCTCATCGCCGAGAAAAGAAAATATCGGTGCCGACTGGCTGTATTCATCGCTGAAACAGTAGCGAATCAGCTCCCGGTAGCGGTTAAATTCCTCTGCACTCTCTAGAATCCGAACTTCACTCACCTTGCTGCCTCCTGTCTTCGGTTTTTCGGGCAAGTTCACGGGAAAAACGGAAAAAGTCGCTCAAATTCATTTGCTTGAGAAATACAAACCCCCGGGTAGCCCGGATCAGGGCACTCGGATGCTCGTAGAAGAACTCTCGTCCTAGACAGGTCTTCAGCATCTCGTACTGCTCGACCTGAATCGACTGGGCCAGTTCAGAAAAGGGCCCGTCATATTCAGAGCTTGGAAAGGATGCATCCCTTTGACTTGCATAGGTACTCATAAATGAACCATGCTGCAGGGTCATCATGTTCAGTGAAACCGGTACACAGATATTTATTTCGCTGGGGTGGTACCGATACCACACATTTCGATACCCGATCACCTTGATATCCCGCCGGTCGGACTCATTTCCATGCATTTCAAGAGCAGCCGCTACGGCCTGCAGCACTTTATAGTGGGTATCCGGGCCGCTCCCCTCCGGGTCGAAGGCTACCGTTACCACATCCGGCTGCAGTCGGTCAATAAGCTGTTTGACGGGAAGCACATCTCGGCTGATCGTAGGGTCTTCGGTAAAGGTGTCACCCTTATAAAAGCCCAGTCTTAGATGCTCAATAAACTCCGAATTCCAGCCAAAATAGCCCCATAAACAAGCCGATTCCCACTCACGGCACATACCCTTTAGTTTCTGGATATGGGGTAGATCCTTCTTCCCCGGATATTGTGTCTTAAAATAGTTTACCAGTTCATCCACCCGGTCTTGTAAATTTTCTATATCACTATCTTCGAAGACTGTAATCAGATCGCGCAGCAGCCGCCGCAGCATACCCTCGTCCATGTCGCTCTGAGACCGTGAGGCTACCCCGTCGAGATACTTCCACACATCCCGGTTGCGGGCCAGCTCATTGTCTGGGTCAAAATAGTCCTCTTCCAGCAGGGCAGAAAAAAGACCTTGTGCAAGGGCCTTCTGCATCTTTAACAACTTGCCAAGCATAAATTTATTAGTTACCGAGGTAAAACCGCTGGTGAGAGTGGCAAAATGGTGAGTAGTACTATGCTCGCGGATGTGGCGTACCACATAGGGCAGATAGCCTAACATTATATCATCGTGGTGGGGTTCGGTGTGCAGAAAGGTTGCCCCCTTCCGCGGGTGAATTCCAGCCTCGATTTTCTGTTTGAGCGTGTCCGAGATCCGCCGGTTAATCTCATCAATATCATGAATGCTTTTGCGCAGCAGAAGCTGCCCCCAGGGACTGGCTTGATAATCGGATTTGCTTAAATCGACTATACGTTTTCGATGCTGCAGGGCAGTATCGATTACTATTTTTTCAAGGGTCTCTTCATTTAAATCTTCCTGCGGCTCGAGCCGGGCAATCTGCCGAGCATCCAGAAACTTCGCCGCCCCTTCGGTGATATAAAAACGCCCCTCCGAAACCCTTTGTAAGGCAGTGGCCGGGAATAGAATCTGTGGTTCGGAGCTTATCGCATCAGCTACTATTCTGGCTTTCGCCTCACCGGCAGCCATAATGATAGCAACCGCTTCGGGATTGTAGGTGATAGTCGACAGTCCGATAGTGATCACTTTACTTGACCTGGCTACCTCGATCCCCCCAAGGTCGCCGGCCGCCGCAGCCTGGGTCTCATAATTCACGTCGGTAAGCCGGGTGGTAGAAAAGAGATCAGAACCTCGCACGTTGAAACCAATGTGTCCATCCGGACCTATACCGCCCAGAAAAAAACCGATACCGCCCTTGGCCCGTATCCGTTCCTCGTATTCAACACACCACTGATCTACCCGCCGAATCACATCCTGCTGCATCTGTTCCCGAGGTCCGACAGCACGGCGATTACGAAGCGAGAGATCCACAGCCCCGTCTTCCCAGGTTTTTTCCAAATCCATCCCATCGGGAATACCGATTTCTTCACAGTTAATGAGCTGCGCCCTTTCGCGGCTGATTCCAAAACCATCCAGATAGTATTTGTTCACATAATGATAAAAGGAGTTTGCATGGCTGGGATTAATCGGATAGAACTCGTCTATCTGCACAAACTGCAGACCCTGAAAGTCTATCTCTTTCCCGGGATCAATTCCGCCTGCTTCCAGTTCAGCCAACACCTCGGACTGGGAAGCAGTAGTGCCGAGGGCCTCCATGTACTGTTGCACATAACGAATAAAGAACTCAGGGGTTTTACCGGTCGGCAGTGCAACCACTCCTTCAGGGTTAGCCTGTACCCATTCAAGAAAACGCAGAGCAGTTAATCGTCCCAATTCGGGGTAGTTTCCGGTGACTAACACCGGAAGCTTTTCATTCCCATAGCCAACATGTGAGTCAGTCCGTGCGATATGCAGCTGCTCTACCCTTGATTTTAACTTATCTATATCCATGTCATACATTAGCAAAAAATGGTATCCCCATAAAGATCGATTGTCAAGTTATCCGGTTCAAAGACAGCGATTCTAAATTTGGAAGTCAAAAGACTTCCAAATTTAGAATTCGCATCAATTTCTTTGCAAATTTGTATATATCTTAACTTGGAGTCATTTGCCAATTCACAGTATAATTGGAGTAAATTCGAGGGAGAGCACATGGACTGGAACACACTTATTCCCGCACCGCTCCACATAGAACAGAATGATCAGCACGAAGAGGCCTTTCTCCTATCGTCACAGGTTGCCTTACTGTGCGAAGACCCCCTTATTGCAGAAAACTTGGCCCGACTTATGGCCGACGATTTTAAACTTATGCTGAAGATCAATTCGAAGCGTTCGACAGCAGAGCTTGAAACTGAATATACAACTGCCTCTCTCCCGTTTATACTATTACAGAGCACACATGAACTGCAGGCTGAAGAGTATTCCATGCGGATACGTCCCGGCAGCCTAAAAATTCAGGCCGGCGGTCGTCCGGGATTTATTCATGCGTATCACTCCATCAAACAGTATCTGCTGGCACTTCCCCAGGAGTCTTTTCCACAGGAGCCCCTTATACAGAAAACAGGCGCCCCCCGGGTTTTTCCAATTCGTTGTGCGGTTATTGCCGATCGGCCTGCCGTTCAATGGCGCGGCGCGATGCTTGATGTATCCCGACACCTGTTTCCGGTAGACTTTATCTTGCACTTTATTGACTTGCTCGCACTGCATCATCTGAATGTGTTTCACTGGCACATCACTGACGATCAGGGGTGGCGCATCGGGGTTCCCGGTTACCCGAAACTGATAGAGGTCGGAGCCTGGCGGGATGATATGACCACAGAACATGGCCGCTACGGGGGGTACTACTCAGAGGAGCAGATCAGACGGGTAGTTGAGCACGCATATCACCGCGGTGTTACGGTTGTTCCGGAAATCGACCTCCCCGGACATGTTTCCGCAGCTATCGCCGCTTATCCGGAGCTTTCCTGCCGTAAAGAGGCCATTGATGTGCCGGTTCGGCACGGGATATATGAAGATGTTCTGTGTGCGGGTACTCCGGAAGTCTATACCTTCATTGAAGCACTTGTACGCCAGGTCTGCCGACTCTTTCCATCGGATTATCTGCACTTCGGCGGCGATGAATGCCCCACAGCCCGTTGGGAAGAATGTACCGCATGCGGGGCGGTTATGCAGCAACATGGGTTGGACAAGCCCCAGGCTCTGCAGGGCTTATTGATGAATCATGCGGTACAGATAGCCGAGGAATATGATAAAAAAATAGTTGCCTGGGATGAAGTTTTATCAGTTAAACCGGATTTTCGACCAGTTACCGCAGTGTGGAGGGATGTAAAATATATTAAAGACGCGGTTGCCCAAAACTTGCAGGTGGTTGTTTCTCCGTGTCAGAAGGGAACCTACCTCGACCATAAACATCTTGATAACCCGAACGAACCGGGAAGACTTGGAGTCTCCACAGTAAAAGATGTGTATACCCTGGATATCTTTGAAAATTTAAGTACCACGGAGCGAGCTTTTATTCTTGGAGGACAGGGAAATCTATGGACCGAAGAGGTTAAATACGGGCGACAGGTAGAATATATGGCCTTTCCTCGGCTTTCCGCTTTGGCAGAAAACTTATGGCTGCCTGCTGCGAATAAAGACTGGACCCGCTTCACCCGCGCCCTTGGGGCACATCTACTGCGACTGGAGCGACTTGGAGCGCAGCCCTATCGCGGGGCGCTTGAATAATTGGGATAGCTGTAATATAACTAGATAATCTTGTTCGCTTGAGAAACTGCATATGTGTAAACCACAACTGTCCATACTGGTAGTCGATGACAATCCAGTCAATCAACTCTATTTAAAGGCTCTTTTAGCCCAGAATGGACACTGTGTGACTATTGCCTCCGACGGAGCGGAGGCTGTCAGCCTTTTTCGCCAGCACGACTTTGACCTAATATTTATGGACGTGCAGATGCCTGGAACCGATGGGTTTGAGGCGGTTGCGCGTATCAGAGAGATAGAGACAAGCGCAGAACCACCTCTGCAAAGAACCCCGATCAGCGCCCTTTCTGCTTATCCTCTGCGTGAAGAGACTCATCGCGAAGAGATTGTTCATTTTGACTATTATCTCACCAAACCTGTGACAAAAGGCATGATTCAAGATGCAATTGAACGGCTCATCCATCAGGATCGGAACTACCCCGATAAAAGCCAACTTGAGCTACATCTGGGAACAGATGCAGAATCGGGCAGCTTGACGGATGAACAGTCTTCACAGGGTCCGCAGAAGGCCTCAAGCCCCTATCTGCAGACCCTCCTGCATGAGTTTCGAGATAACCATGAAAACCTCAAGACCATGCTGAATATGGCTATAGAGGAACTACCCGAGAACCTGTCATTTTTGAATCTCTACATTAAGGAAAAAGAACTCCAGAAAGGCTGTAGAGAGGCCCATTCAATTGCAAATGTAGTTGGAATTCTCCATGCTGCCCCCGAACGCGACCTTGCACTCAGAGTAGAAAAAGTGCTCCAATCAGGAGACTGGGAACTTGCCCGTTCGGATTACCACAAGCTTTACCAGCAGGTATCTGAGCTGCTGAACCTTTACCGTTTACTGATCACTCGCGAATTGAGCTGATAAGTCTTTTGATAAATGGAGCGGCCGCACGAGCTTCTGCTGGGTACGGGCGTAGTGAATTCCCTGCAGAGTTGCCCAGGCAGCAGTCGAAGTGGTGGTATAGGGAATCCGCAACTTTACCGCTTGTATCCGCACCTGCTCATCATCATGCTGCGAAAACTGCCCCATAGGGGTGTTGATAATGGCTTGAACCTTACCGCTTCGCAGATAATCCGCCAGGTTCGGTCGTCCCTCATGCACTTTCAGTACAACCTCGGGAAAGACCCCATGCTTAAATAGATACTCCGCAGTACCGCGAGTGGCTAAAATGTGGAAGCCCATATCAGTAAGCTCCTGGACAATCGGAAGAATAGTTGCCTTGTCCTTGTCATGCACCGACACAAAGATTGATCCCTCTTCAGGGAGAGTGCTGCCGGCGGCCGCCTGCGCTTTAAGAAATGCTTCTCCCAGACTGTCTCCGCTGCCCATTACCTCTCCTGTAGACTTCATTTCCGGCGACAAAAGTGGATCTATACGCTCAAACCGTTCAAAAGAAAACACCGCCTCTTTTACCGCCCACTTCTCCAAAGGCGTTCCGACACCAAAGCCCTCTGAGCAGAGGCCAAGCTCTTCAAGGTTTCCCCCGGTCCACACATGTACGGCCGCATCAACCAAATTTACTCCCGAAGCCTTTGCTAAAAAGGGAATAGTCCGGGAGGCCCGGGGATTTACCTCAATAACGTATAACTCATCATCCTTTAGGGCAAACTGGATATTAAGCAGACCCTTCACCTCCAGTGCCCGGGCAATTGTGGAGGCAAGCCTGTACATTTCCTCATTTTTTTCTGTCGAAGTCTTATAGGCGGGAAAAACGCAGGCACTGTCACCGGAGTGAACACCCGCCGACTCAATATGCTGCATAAGTCCGGCAATATACACATTTTCTCCGTCGCACAGCAAATCAAGATCGTACTCAAAGGCATCCTCCAGAAACTGGTCCACCAAAACCGGATGCTGCTCATCGACTTCCAGCTGGGTATGCAGCAGCAGCTCCAACTCTTTTTCAGTGAAGGCCACACTCATGCTCTGCCCCCCCAGCACAAAGGAGGGGCGCAGCAAAACCGGATATCCAATTTTTGCCGCATACTCCTGCACCTGCACCGCTGACAGAGCGGTAAGATTGCGGGGCTGCCGAATCCCCAAGGAGCTCATGAGCTCACTGAACTGTCGGCGGTCTTCGGTGCGCTGGATGCTGGCAACCGATGTCCCGATTACCTCGATTCCTGAATCTGCCAAGTCCTCGGCAATATTCAACGGTGTTTGTCCCCCCAACTGAACCACTACTTTTCGAATTCCCTCTTTCTGCAGCACCGACTGCACGAACTCGGGATGAACCGGTTCAAGGTACAGGCGATCGGAAATGTTGAAATCGGTGGAGACTGTTTCGGGGTTGGAGTTAAGCATTACCGCCTTAATGCCTCGACGGCGGTAGGAAAGAGAGGCCAAGGTGCAGCCGGTGTCAAACTCCACCCCCTGTCCAATACGGTTCGGTCCGCTGCCGATAATCAGCACTGCTTCACTGCCAAGGGGTTCCCCCTCATCAATCTCGCCATAAGTTGAGTAGAAGTAAGGAGTTTCAGCACTGAACTCTCCGGCACAGGTATCCACCAAATGATACCCCGCCTGCAGTTTATGGCTGAGCCTCAGAGCAGTCAGCTCCGCTGCAGACATTCCACACCGGCGGGCGATCCGTCGATCGGTAAGTCCCGTCCGTTTAGCCCTCAGCAGCTGATCATAACTCGGCACACCGCTGCTGGAACCACTGTGGAGTGAACCGGCATCGGCAAGCTCATCCTCTACCTCGGCAATATCTGAAAGGTTATACAGTACCCAGGGGTCAAAGCCGGTTTTTAAGGAAAGAGCTTCAATTGCGCGCTTCCCCTCCCGCCGGATAACCGTATAGGCGGCCCATAGACGCAGGGGATGGGCGGTTTCCAGCATTTTATCAAGGCCATCATAGCCCATATCCAGCTCTTCCAAGCCTTCGTACCCAATTTCAGCCGCACATACGGCCTTATTAAGGGCTTCCGGGAAGGTCCGGCCTATTCCCAGCGCCTCTCCTACCGACTTCATCTGGGTGCCAAGCTGGCTGTGACCATGGGGAAACTTTTTCAGTTCGAAACGGGGAACCTTTACCGCACAATAATCCAGGGCCGGCTCAAAGCTGGACACGGTTTTTCCGGTTATCTCGTTGATTATCTCATCCAGAGTATATCCCACAGAGAGTTTGGCCGAACAGCGGGCAATAGGAAACCCGGTAGCCTTACTGGCCAGGGCCGAGGAGCGGGAGACGCGCGGGTTCATCTCTATCACGATCATGCGTCCGGTAGCTGGATCGACTGCAAACTGCACATTCGATCCGCCGCAGTCCACCCCGACCTTCCGCATAATGTCCATGGCCGCCGATCGCATCTGTTGATATTCGCGGTCGCTGAGGGTCTGCGCCGGTGCAACGGTGATACTGTCGCCGGTGTGCACCCCCATTGGATCAATATTCTCAATGGAGCAAATAACGGCAGTGTTGTCCCCCTTATCCCGAACCAGTTCCAGCTCATACTCCTTCCATCCCACGAGGGACTCCTCCACCAAGGCCTGGTGCACCGGACTCACCGCCAGGGCGTTGCTGATAAGGTCGGCAAACTCTGCTTCGGTTTCGGCAATACTGCCCCCCTGTCCACCCAGGGTATAGCTGGGCCGGATAATGATCGGCAGGCCCGCCTGCCCCTTAAACTCCTGCGCTGCCTCAAGGTCTGCTATCAATGCCGAATGGGGTACTTCTATTCCAAGCTCAGCGGCGAGCTGCTTAAACCGGCCACGGTCCTCGGCCAATTGGATCGCATCAATAGTTGCTCCGATCATCTCCACCCCAAACTCCGAAAAAGCCCCCGCCTCATGCAGCTCGAGGGCCAGGTTGAGGGCGGTTTGGCCCCCCATCGTAGGGAGCACCGCATCCGGTCGCTCTTGTGCAATAATTTCTCGCACATAATCGGCCGAAAGGGGTTCGGCATAGATTGCATCGGCCAGGCCGGGGGTTGTCATTACCGTTGCCGGGTTTGGATTCACCAGCACAATCCGGTAACCCTCCTCCTTCAGTGCACTTACCGCCTGGGTACCCGAATAGTCAAACTCACAAGCCTGTCCGATTACTATCGGCCCCGATCCGATGATTAAGATGCTGTTAATATCTTGTCTGGCGGGCATGCTAAATTCCTCCCTGTGCAATTGAGAGAAACTCGTCAAAAATCCATAGGGTATCGTAGGGTCCGGGGGCAGCCTCCGGATGAAATTGTACTGAGGCTATGCTCTTACGTCGGTGTCGAACTCCCTCAATCGTCTGATCATTTGCATTTTTCATCCATAGCTCAAGCCCTTCAGGCAGCATTGCCTCACCGGTCACTGCAAAACCGTGGTTTTGGGAGGTAATGTACACCCTCCCGCTCTCCTCATCGCGTACCGGATGGTTCAAACCGTGGTGACCAAACTTCATTTTATAGGTCTGGGCTCCGAAGGCCAGACTTATGAGCTGATGACCAAGACAAATTCCAAACAGTGGATACTCCATTCCTATGTCAGAGGCTAGCTGGATAGGGCCGTTCA
>JAWLDZ010000025.1:24114-28732 GCA_041686355.1 Spirochaetaceae bacterium | reverse complement strand
CATCTGGGTCATTTGCGGAATGACGCCCTGGGGGAGAGTGTTGCCCGCATTATCGCGGCCAACGGGGCTGAGGTACAAAAGGTAAACTTGATCAATGACCGGGGCATCCATATCTGCAAGTCGATGCTGGCTTACAAAAAGTTTGCTGATGGGGCTACACCGGAGTCGGAGGGCTTGAAAAGCGATCACTTTGTCGGAAAATATTATGTTAAGTTCGATCAATGGTCCAAGCAGGACCCCCAGGCGGAGCCTCAAGCCAGGGAAATGCTGAAAGCTTGGGAGGCGGATGATCCGGAGGTAACTGAGCTCTGGCGTCGAATGAACCGGTGGACAATTGAGGGAATTGAAACTACCTATGCCAAAACCGGCGTCTCCTTTGACAAAATCTATTACGAGAGCCGGACCTTTAAACGCGGACGGGAAGAGGTTCTGAAGGGGCTGGAGAGGGGAACCTTTTATAAAGAGGCCGACGGTTCGGTGTGGGTAGACCTCTCAGAGATCGATCTTGACCGTAAGGTCCTGCTCCGGAGCGACGGTACGTCCCTCTACCTCACCCAAGATATCGGTACGGCCATTGAACGGCACCGGGATTGGCCCTTCGAGCGGCTGATTTATGTGGTAGCCTCAGAGCAGAGGTACCACTTCAAGGTTTTGTTTCATGTACTAAAAAAGCTCGGATTCGAGTGGGCCGATAACCTCTACCATCTCTCCTACGGAATGGTAAACCTCCCCGAGGGGAAAATGAAATCCCGGGAAGGAACCGTGGTTGATGCGGATGATCTGTTCGAACAGCTGCAGGCAATGGCCGCTGAGGAGATCCGCAGTAAGGATCGGGAAGAACATGTCGGCGATGTAGAGAAAGCCTCCGCAGCAGTGGCTCAAGCGGCACTGAACTATTATCTGCTGCAGGTTGCTCCGGCCAGAGACATGATATTTAATCCCGAAGAGTCGATTTCCTTTAACGGAAATACAGGGCCCTATCTGCAGTATATGGGAGCGCGGATCAGCAGCATGCTGCGCAAG
The DNA here is from genome assembly GCA_041686355.1 of Spirochaetaceae bacterium. Lineage (GTDB taxonomy): Bacteria > Spirochaetota > Spirochaetia > DSM-16054 > Sediminispirochaetaceae > DSBN01. Next base: position 27,709 of record JAWLDZ010000025.1, on the reverse strand, counting down.
TACGAGGAGCGCAAGGCAGAGTTCTCCAACGGCAGGTTTCAGCCGGAACTCTTAGAGGCCCCCGAGGAGCGGCGCCTAATAAAACTGCTGGCAGAGTACCCGGAGCTTGTGCGCCGGGCAGGGGAGGAGTATAATCCAAACCTGATTACCTCTTACTTATACGATATTTCCCGCAGCTTTAGTAAATTCTACCATGACCACCCCGTGCTGCATAATGATGACCCTAATGTGGTGGTAACCCGGGTGACCCTGGTGCGCGCTATTCTGCAGGTCCTGCAGAATGCATATTTCCTGGTGGGTATCCCCTTTCTAGAGCGGATGTAGTTATTGACCCTATGCATAAGGGTATGATATAAGAGACTTTACATACACTACGAGCTGAGGTTGAAGAATGTACGCATTGATAGAAATTAAAGGAAAACAGTACAAGGCCGCTGAGGGTACCACTTTGACAGTGGATAAACTCGAAAATGAAGCCGGCGACACACTGGAATTTGATACGGTACTGCTTACCAGTAACGATGGTAAGGTAAAAGTCGGCACCCCCTACGTAAAGGGCGCCAAGGTAACTGCTACTCTTGAAGAGCATAACAAGGCTGATAAGATTGTTGTCAGTAAGTTTAAAAAGCGCAAGGGGTATCGACGTACTCAGGGGCATCGGCAAAAGCATACGCTTCTGAAGATCACTGGTATTACCGGCGCGTAAGCTTTGATTGAGGTTCAGCTGCTGCTAGACACTTCTATGTGTGTCTCGCGGCTTATAACCGACGGTCATGCAGTCCGCAGTGCAGGTAAGGATAGCATTCCCTGTGCTGCAGTCTCCTCCCTGGTGAGGACGGCTGCACGTGTGGTTGAAGGCCACACAGGCATAGTCAGCAGCGGTACTGCTCCACAACCGGGGAGCCTGGAGCTCAGGCTTGACCGGGTTGATGCAGAATCCAGGGATTGGCTGCGGGGGGTTACAGATTTCCTCGTGGTTGGGCTCAAGGATATTGAAGCCGATTACCCGGATGACTGCAGTATAGTTTTAAAAACACAGGAGGAATAAGCACAATGGCACATAAAAAAGGTGGCGGAAGCACCAAAAACGGAAGAGACTCTGAATCGAAGCGACTTGGAATTAAACGCAGTGGTGGTCAGCTGGTAAAAGCAGGCGAGATCATCGTTCGTCAACGCGGCACCAAGTTTCACCCCGGTGAAAATGTAGGGCGTGGTAAAGACGATACACTGTTTGCAAAATCTGAAGGAACCGTCTCATTTAAAAACCGAAAAGGCCGTAACTATATCAGCATTATGACCGTAGCTCAGGAGTAGCGGCTCTACTAGTGGTTGGATTTGCAGACGAAGTCTACATTGATGTCGCATCAGGTAATGGCGGCGCAGGGTGCGTCGCTTTTCGGCGTGAGAAATACGTGCCTAAGGGCGGCCCTGACGGCGGTGACGGCGGCAATGGCGGCAGTGTTATTTTTGAGGTCCGGTCAAATCTTAAAACCCTCGCACACTTAAAGGCAAAACGGGTATACCGTGCAGAAAACGGTGAACCCGGTATGGGGAAAAAGCGACATGGAAGCAACGGGAGCGATGTTATTGTTCCCGTGCCCCCCGGGACTATTATTAAAGACCCCGAAACAGGGCGTGTGCTTAAAGACTTTACCCGTCCAGATGAAGAGATGGTTCTGTTGGTCGGTGGCCACGGCGGCAAGGGTAATATGCACTTTGCTACTTCAAAAAAACAGACCCCCCGCTATGCCCAACCTGGCTTACCGGGTGAAGAACTTCGTCTGCATGTTGAGCTACACTTAATAGCCGATATCGGATTTGTCGGCCTTCCGAACGCCGGAAAATCTTCATTACTCCGCACCCTTACCAATGCCCATCCAAAGGTAGCCTCTTACGCATTTACTACAAAAATTCCCCATTTGGGTGTTATGCAGGCGGAATATCGCGATATTGTGCTGGCTGATATTCCTGGTATCATCGAAGGTGCTTCCCATGGGGCCGGTTTAGGGGATAAATTTCTAAAGCACATATCCAGAACCTCGGGACTTGCAGTGTTGATCGATTTGAGTGACGAGGATGTACTGCATACCTATCAAGTTGTATTGCATGAGCTGGAAGAGTACGCCCCGGAGCTGCTGAATAAACCTCGAGTAGTTATCGGAAGCAAGGTTGATCTTGAGGGCACCCAAGAGAATTACGATAAGTTGCAGGCCTTTCTTGAAGAAGAGCAGCTAATCGCGCTCTCGTCCTTTACTCGGATCGGGCTGGAAGAAGTAAAAACCGCTTTCCTAAGGGTGGTTGAAACGCAGGATTCCGGGCAGAAGCATGGTGCAGAAAAAGCACGTACCTTTGAGCATCCTGAGCACCTATCGCAGACTGGTCAGATAGATGATGCCGCGGCTGTGGAGGACACCGAGCAATCGGAGAATGGATAAAGTGAAAACAGTTGTAATCGGCGGCACCTTCAATCCGGTTCATGTTGGCCATCTATACCTTGCCGAAGAAGTTCGTATTCAGGGAGGGTATGAGCGGGTTATTTTTGTTCCATCCCACATTCCGGCCCATAAAAATCCGGATTACTGTACTCCCCCTCAAAAACGGCTGGAGATGCTCAGGCTGGCGGTTACACAGAGTGATATTGTAATTGATGAGTGTGAAATAAAACGGGGAGGAGTCTCTTATACCTATGAGACAATCCTCGACCTCCAACAGCGTTATCCTATTGACGGGAATCCCGGACTGGTAATTGGGGATGATCTAGTGGAGGGCTTATCGAGTTGGAAGCGCTGGGAAGAATTACAGTCGATGGTAGATTTGTTAGTCGCTCATCGACTGTATGAAAAGAAGGTTGAGTGTGCGTGGCCTCATACCTACATTGAGAATATAATCCTTCCGATTTCTTCCAGTAGTATACGCTCGCGGGTTGAATCCGGCAGTGCCTTTCGGTATCTTGTCCCGGATGAAGTTTATACCTATATTGTAGAGAATGAGTTATACAGGGGATGTTAAACCAGGCCGCTTTATATGAGTATGTGAAAACGCATTTGAGTTTGCCGCGTTTTCTTCATTCGCTTCGAACTGCTGAAACAGCGGTGAAACTGTGCCGGAGGTATGGTCTTTCCTTGGGAGAAGGGTACGTATCCGGTATTGCCCATGATATGGCCAGGGAGTTTAATACTGCGAAGGTGATACAGCTTGCCGGGGAGGACTCTCTGCCTCTGCTCGAAGAGGAATTGCTGCGGCCAGTGTTACTGCATGGCAGGGCTGCGGCGGTGCTGCTGCAGAGTTCATGGGGTGAAAAGCGAGAGTCCGTACTGAATGCAGTGCGGTGGCACACCCAGGGGCATCCGGACATGGGCGATCTTGGCAAGGTTCTTTATATCGCCGATTTTATTGAACCCGGTCGGGGGCACATAACTGAGGAGTTTCGAGCCACTATACTTCGTTTCGAGTCTTTAGACGGAATGCTGAAGAAAATACTAGAAGTTCAGTTTTTGTATTTACGGGAAAAACAGGTTGAAATTTCCACCTATGCGCTTCAATTATACAAAAATATAGAAGAGAGCCTTTTAGAAGAGAGCCTTTTAGAAGAGAG
>JAWLDZ010000025.1:8254-24014 GCA_041686355.1 Spirochaetaceae bacterium | reverse complement strand
TAGAAGAGAGCCTTTTAGAAGAGAGCCTTTTAGAAGAGAGACTGTATGCCAAAAATTAGAATTAGCAAAGTTGCTGTTTTTGTGTTTCTGATAATAGCTGTGTTAGCTGCCGCCGGAGTATTTATCTATCTGCAAGTGCGTACCGATCAAGTAGCGGCTACTATCGAGGAAAACCAGCCCCTCAGGTTTCTCTTAGTACTGGGAGATGAGGATAAGATAGAGTTTTCCGAAGTAGTCTTTTATCAGCCCGATACCGGAAAAAGTGCTTTAATTGATGTCCCCCTGCAGGTGGGGATGCTGCTTGAAGATCGTAACAAAATCGGGGCGGTGCAACAGGTGTTTCAGGCTGATAATCCTGAGTTGTATATTTCCCATGTTGAAGAACTTCTTGGAACAGAGCTAGATTATTATTTGTATATTGATCGTCAGCAAATGGTGCATGTAATTGATCTGCTTGAAGGCTTAGACCTGTTTATCCCTAATCCGGTTGAATATCGTGGAGACAACGGAATTGTTTTGCTTCCCTCCGGAAGCGTCACTTTAGATGGCGAAAAAGCGATGCTATACGCCACGTATCAAGAACCAAACGAGAGGGGGACAGAACAAATTGGACGTCGGCAGAAGTTTGTGCAGTCTGTTTTCAAGGAGATGGGAGAAAAGAGCGAGTACTTGGCGAATGATAAGGTACAGGATACACTTCTAGAGAATATCCAGACCGATCTGTCGAAGCGGGCGGTATCTACACTGATACAATCTTTCAGTCAGCTTGATTATGACCAGGTTGTCTTTCAGCGGGTACTCGGAAATGAACGTCAGGTTGATGGAGAGTCCCTGTTGTTTCCCTACTATGAGGGGAAGCTCATTAAGGAGACGGTTCAGCAAACATTGGTCTCGCTCCGTAATAAGGAAGTTGTCAGCACAGAAGAGCTAAATGTAACTCTGGAACTGCTGAACGGTACGGGGCGCAATGGTTTAGCCGGCCGCACTTCTCAGGTCTTTAAGAGTTATGGCTATGATGTTACTCGTGTGGGCAATGCTGAAGAGCAGGAATATGAAGAGACCATAGTAATCGATTGGAGTGGAGATATTTCAGCAGCGCAGCAGATAGCTGGTATTATTCAGTGTAAAAATGTAGAGAGTAGAGTGAAGGAAACAATTGAAGCACCGACAATTGCACCAGGAGTCGATGTAGTCGACGTAACTATTATATTAGGGAAGGATTTTGATGGTAGATACTGTAAAGAGTAGAGATGCCGCTATAGAAGTAGGCCGTATGATTGATGAGCACAAGGGCAATGATACTGTTGTAATTGACGTACATGAGCAGAGCAGCTGGACCAGTTTTTTTGTCATCTCAACCATAAACAGTGTCGGGCATTTGAAAGGGCTCACCCGACAGTTAAAAAGTTTGCTTAGCGAGCAAGATGTAAATGTACTGCATCGTCACAAACGCATAGCCGAAGATGGGTGGGAACTGATTGATTGCGGCTTTATGGTTATACATTTAATGAGCGAAGAAATGCGGAAGTTCTACGATCTGGAGAAACTCTGGTTTAGTGGTGAAGTGCTGTATCAATCCCCTGAATCATCAAAGTCATCGTAGTCCAGGTTATCCTCATAGTCCAGATTTTCTTCGTCATCGTAGTATTCTTCGTCTAATTCGTATTTTGGTTCATCCTCATCTGTGTGTGTCAGCGGATGAGTGCCGACCTCCTCGTCAATATCTTCAAAGCGATCATCAAGCTCTTCCTGGTAGTCATCAAAATCATCATCAAAAAAACTTTCGTCATCCAGATTTTCTTCAGAATCGTCTTCATATTCCTGCATCATTGCGGTGTTCCTCCTGCACATTTTCTTAATGCATAAGAGTAGTATAGTTGGATTGGCGATTATGTCAATTTGAAGTTTTCGTACTCCCGGAAATTCGATATGAGAGTTAGTTTTCTCGTTCTTGATAAAGTATCCGGTGAGTTATACTATTTACCCATGCACAATTTTATCAGTATCACGGCACCGGCAAAGCTAAACCTCCATCTGGACATCAAATCCCGCCGTCCGGATGGTTTTCATAATCTTCAATCACTTTTCGTGATGATTTCTTTAGGCGACAAGCTGCAGGTCCATAGGACCGACGACAAAAAGTTCAACCTTCAAGGCTGTGGAAAGCTGCCCTTGGAGCAGAACCTCATATGGAAGGCGTATCGGAGCTACTGTGAAGAGGCGGGTGAGTATACCGGTATGCAGGTAGACTGTCGCAAGCAAATCCCTGCAATGGCAGGGCTGGGTGGTGGTTCGAGCGACGCCGCGGCAATGCTGCGGCTTTTGCAGCTTATTCACCCTGCAAAGCTGGATCATAGACGTCTGTTGCGCATTGCGGCTGAACTGGGAAGTGATGTTCCCTTTTTTTTGTCCAGCCCTTCAGCACTGGTGGAGGGGCGCGGGGAGATTATTGAAGCAATCGAAACCCCTGCAGCCTTGGAATGTGTAGTGATGAAGCCTGATATTGATGTAGCCACCGGAGAGGCTTATGCTCTGCTGGATGATTTTTCGGAGAGTGCACCGCCTAGAGCATTATCGAGACAAGAAATTATGGATCTTTATGCTCTCCCGCCCCAAGAATGGACTTTTTTTAACAGTTTTACTTCGGTTCTGATACATCATCATCCTCAATTAAGAGCCTGGCTACAACTACTCAATGATCAAGGCGCCGATTATGTAAATGTCTCAGGAAGTGGTTCTGCGCTTTTTGGAGTCTTTCGAGATGCAGAAAAAGCGGATTCCTGCTACTCAGAGCTAAAAAAAAGCATAAAAAAGGTATGGAAAGTAAAAATGCTTGCGTCCCTGCCGGAGGCAGTTTACAATTGAACCAACTTAAGGAATGTTGTCACTGGCATGGAGGTAATATGGACATTACTGACATCAGAATCAGGAAAGTTGGAACCGAAGGAAAGCTAAAAGCTTACGTAACGGTAACTTTCGATGACTGTTTTGTAGTACACAATGTCAAAATCATTGAGGGGAAAAATGGGGCTTTTATTGCAATGCCAAGCAGGAAAACAAAAAAAGGTGAATATAAGGATGTTGCCCATCCGATAAACTCCGATTTCCGTGGTATGCTGCAGGAGAAAATTTTAGAAGAGTATGAACGACAAGTTGAGAACGGGAGTGTTGAAACCGTTGGAGGTCATGACGACTACTCGGAGTAGAGACTTCGGTGGAGGCTATTCTCTGTTACTCTAACTTGTTGATTAAAAAATTTCTAAGACATCCTCTCAATAAGGCGGAGGGGATGTTTTTTTAGGTTTCGTAACCCGCTTTGTGCTAAGCGAAACGACGAAAAGAGCCGTATTCGGCTATTTTCTTATTAGAGTGCTCTTATCAATCCAGACAAAGCCAAAAATCTCACTTCTCCACCGCTAAAAAAGCTCCATGCTGTGCTTGAAAAAAGTTTTCTTAGGTGGTAGAAATACAAAGAGCATTATGATATAGTTCTCCGCACACTCAAATATGGGTGGCTATTTTATGTACGCTTTGGGGCGTTGGCAAGCGGTTAAGCCACCGGTTTTTGGTGCCGGTATTCGTAGGTTCAAATCCTACCGCCCCAGATTATTGTAACTAATAAGAAAATAGTCTTGGGCTATTTTCGTCGTTTCGGTTGCCGCTACGCGGCATGCGAAACTGTTTAACTGAAAGAGTCATAAGGAGTGAAAGCATGAAGCGTCAAACGCTGGCAGCTTATAACAGGACTGAATTGAAAAAAGGGGCCTCGGGACGACTTCGTCGCGACGGCTGGATACCGGCTGTAATCTACGGTGCCCATGAATCAAAATCAATCTCTGTTCCACAAAACGAGTTCGAGAAAAAATTCCACTCAGTTTCTGAAAATACGATCATCACACTTGAGTTGGGCAAAGAGAAGCACGATGTGCTGGTAAAAGATTATCAGGAAGATGTTATTCGCGGTTTTACTACCCATATCGATTTTTTTGAAATCGAGAAAGGAAAGACCCTGCGGACTAACATCCCTGTTCATGTTGAAGGTACTCCAGCCGGTGTGAAAGAGGGCGGTCTGTTAGAGGAGCGTCTGCATGAAGTAGAGGTTGAATGTGTGCCTGCCGATATTCCGGAATACTTCTTAGTCAATGTCGAGAATTTGAACATCGGTGATACCATTCACGTTGAGGAGCTTGAAATTCCTAAGGGGGTCAAAGTCCTCAGTATGCCTGAACAGGTACTCGTAACCGTGACTGCGCAGAAAGAAGAATTGCCTGAAGAGGAAGAAGAAGTCGAAGGTGAAGAAGCCCTTGAGGGTGAAGAAGCTGAAGGCGAAGGCGAAGAGGGAGCTGAAGAGTAACCTAGGTTACTCTTCAGCTCGATATTCGTATTGGTTTTTATCGGCTTGGGGAATCCCGGGACAAAATACGAACAGACCCGTCACAATGTCGGTTTTTTGGCAGTGGAACAGGCTGCTCAAAAAGCCGGCATAGTGCTTAAAAAAAGTTTAGGTAAAAAGTATCGCTCTGCTGAAGGGCGTTTTGCGGGGAAGAAGGTTGTTTTCATTGAGCCCCTAACCTACATGAACAATTCCGGAAATATTTTACCCGTGTTAAAACGCAAATTTCAATTAAGCCCAGATGAGCTTGTGGTAGTCTGTGACAACTTAGATTTGCCTCCAGGAGTAGTCAGGGTAAAACAGGGCGGAGGAACCGCCGGTCACAACGGTTTAGCTTCGCTGGTACAACACCTTGGTACAAAAGATTTCCTGCGCGTATATGTTGGTATCGGCAGACCACAATATCGTGGTGATGTAGTAAAGTATGTATTAGGGGTACCTGCAGCTGACGAACGAGCTGATCTGGAGACGGGAATCGACCGCGCCTCTGATGCAATGGTCGAGTTAGTGACTGCAACACCGGAGAAGGTGATGAATGAGTTCAATCGCAGAAACACTCCAGACGGCGCTGCTGACTAGTGCCGAAAAGGCAGGCCTGAAACGCGGGGATACCCTGTGTATTGCGTACTCAGGTGGGCCTGATTCAACAGCCCTGCTGTCGCTGCTTAAGAGCATTCAATCCGAACTGTTATTAGATCTCCGTGCAGTATACATCGATCATGGACTTCGTACTCATGCCGAGCGCGAACAGGAGCTTGGAATAGTTCGCAGCTTGTGCAGCTTCTTAGATATACCACTTTATATAAAGTTTTTACCTCCTGGATATATCAGTCGTCATGACAACGAACAGCTGGGTACGGAAGCCTCTGCTCGTGTATATCGATATGCCTTTTTGCAAAAAATTGCTGAAATTGTGGGCTCTCGTTTTACTGCACTCGGTCACACCTTCGATGATCAGATTGAGACTGTTTTGATGCGCTGCTTTCAGGGCTCCGGCCCGGAGGGATTGAAGGGAATCTCATCACAGACGGACTGGCTTTGGCGTCCGTTTCTAAATATTTCGAAAACGGAGCTTCAGGACTACCTTTCCCAGAGTTCACTGGATTACAGCCTGGATTCAAGTAATACGAATAGCGCTTATACCAGGAATTACCTCCGCCATACTCTGTTACCAGGTATCCGTGAAGCTTTTCCGGGAGTTGATAGGGCTCTACAGACCCTTGCCGACAAGATGGCGGCGGTTGATGAGGTACTATCGGAACGAGAGCATTCGCTGCCTGAAATTCGTCGCAGTGACACCCTGGCCGATTACCCCTATGATGATTTTATTAAACTCCCCCTGTACATGCGGGTAAGGTTGTTATACAGCCTATACAATAGTTGGTTTCCCAACTCTCAACAGAGGCTCCCATATCGCTTTGTTCGACAATTGTGTGACTGCAGAACTGCAGCCGCCCATTATCGCTGTGGTGAAGGGTACGGAATTCGGATGGAGAAGCGGGGGGGCTTACTTTTTTGGGAGAGGGCTGTTGTCCCAAACACAAAAAACAGTTATCTTATTGTAATACAAACGGGTAGCATTTATCTGGGAGCAGACTTCAAGATCAGATTTGTGTCTAAAGCCCTTAATGAATCCTCGCAGTTTAGATTGAAAGACATGGAATTTAGCGTGAAGGGGGTCTGTGTTATTCGGTCTAAACGTGAGGGAGATGCAATATATCTGCGCGGCGGCAGGAAGAGGATAACCGAAGCACTGCGAGAGAGTGGTATTCCAAGGGGAAATCGAACTGAGATAGCCCTGATTGAAGACCAACGCGGTATTTTGGCAGTGATCCCGTTACAGTTACCCCGTAAAATCATGTGGAGCCGGTGGGCAAAAAGATTAGAGGAAGTTGATACGCGATTTGAAATAATGGAGTTGAAGAGTGAGCGGAGATAATCAGAATAACAACGGCAATAAAGACAATAATAACAATCAGAACTCACCGAAATTCGATTTCGGTCGGAATAAGTTTGCTCTTATTTTTTTAGTTACCCTGACATTTATGTTTGTCTTAATGTTTATGTTCAGTGGAACTAGTCCAAGCAATGAGATTCCCTATTCCGTGTTTCTTGGGTACGTTGAGAATGGACAGATAGATTCTGTAAAGATTCTGGACAATACTGAAATTCAGGGAACCCTAATGAGCCAGGGAGTGGGGGCGACTACTTTTACCACGACCATTCCTTATTACCATGATGAGTTGCTGGTTCTGCTGCGGGAGAACAACGTGAAAATCTCCGGCGGCTCAAAGGGAATTTCTCCGGCTAGAGTTTTTCTGGAGCTTATACCTTGGATTTTGTTCCTAGTGTTTTTCTGGTTTATGTTCAGGCAAGTACAGGGGGGTGGAGGCAAGGCTTTCTCTTTTGGAAAGAGCCGTGCCAAAGAGTACCTGGAGCAGTCGGAAAAAATTCGCTTCAACGATGTAGCCGGGCAGGATGAGGCCAAGTACGAGCTGCAGGAGGTAGTGGATTTTCTTAAGAACCCCGGCAAGTTCACCAGCATTGGAGCAAAAATACCTAAAGGGGTTTTGCTGGTGGGAATGCCCGGAACCGGAAAGACTCTGCTTGCAAAGGCTGTTGCCGGTGAGGCTGAAGTTTCCTTCTTTCACATGTCGGGTTCCGACTTTGTAGAAATGTTTGTGGGTGTTGGCGCAAGCCGCGTACGGGACCTGTTTGAACAGGGACGCAAAAGTGCACCCTGCATTCTGTTTATCGATGAGCTGGATGCGGTCGGCCGCACCCGCGGGGCCGGTTACGGCGGCGGCCACGATGAGCGGGAACAAACCCTGAATCAGATGCTGGTAGAGATGGACGGCTTTGATACACAAGAGGGAGTAATTATTTTAGCTGCTACCAACCGGCCGGATGTGCTGGACCCAGCCCTGCTGCGTCCCGGCCGCTTTGACCGTCAGGTAGTGGTTGATATGCCCGATGTGAAGGAGCGTGAAGCGATAATTAAAATCCATTGCGGCAAAATTCATCTGGAGGATGATGTTGATACCAGCAGAATTGCCCGAGCAACCCCCGGAACCTCTGGAGCCGATTTAGCTAATTTGGTAAATGAAGCGGCCTTGTTTGCTGCACGGGTAAATAAAACACGGGTAAGCATGCAGCATTTTGAGGAGGCCCGCGATAAGATTCTGCTTGGAATTGCCCGCAAATCAAGGGTCATTACCGATGAGGATAAACGGGCAACCGCGTTTCATGAAGCCGGCCATGCATTGCTGCATTACTACCTTACACACGCCGACCCTCTGCACAAGGTAACCGTGATTCCCCATGGCCAAGCTCTGGGGCTGGCTATGAGCCTGCCGGAAAAGGATTCTTATTCCAAAAACAAGAGTTGGCTCACCGATCGGATTAAGATTGCAATGGGCGGTTATGTGGCGGAAGAGCTTGTGTATCATGAAACTACCACCGGTACGAAGAATGACATTGAGCAGGCCACTAGTATCGCCCGACGTATGGTCACCGAGTGGGGTATGAGCAGTGAATTAGGTTTCTTTTCACTGGGCCAGGAGGATGAACCGATTTTTATCGGTAAAGAGATTGCCCAACATAAGGATTACTCCGAGCATACAGCCCAGACTGTAGATACAGAGGTAAAGAAAATTCTTGATGAGTGTCTGCGGGATACTCGTGCTATACTTACAGAGCATATGGACCAACTTACACTATTAGCCGAAGAACTCGTTCAGAAGGAGACCCTGGCGGATACCGAGATCCGTGTATTGCTGGGTTTACCTGAAGCTGCTTCAGAGAGCCGGCTGCACAGTGAAACCCATGGTCCAATTGAAAAGCCTGCAGATAGCGGAGGGGGAGAGACGCGTGAGACGAATCAACGCACTGAGTCACCCGAAATTGGGGAAGAGGCGGAAGATAAAGAGTAGCAGCATTTTCTATGCGCTTATCCTTACACTGCTGATCAGCCTCTCTGGGATTCCTTTATATGGTCAGCAGTACGGTTCACTCCCTAACCAAGAACTCTCGACCCACTATGCCCGTTTAGCTCGCCAGAGTTCTGAGGGGGATAATTCAAAATTAAGTGCAAAATTTGCAGAAACCGCCCTTGTATTTTGGAAGAACAACCCGGATGCCCTGTATTTGCAGGCTAAAACCCTCATACAGGAAGAAAACTACGAAAGAGCTATTGAACTTATGACCTCCGCATTGAGCAGTGAGGTGTTTGGTTTATTTGATGAGGAGACAGTTTTTCTTGAGTACCTGGACTTGTTGGCCCGTTTTGACCATGCCTCGCAGGCTCTGGTTCTAATGCAGGCCCTCCCCTTTGAGGTCCAACAACAGCGGGAGTACCTAGAAATTGCCGTGCGTGCCTTGCGTACGGAGGGACGAACCGAACAGCTAAGGAAGCAGGTCAGTAGAGGAATCGATCTGTATCCGGAGGATCCCTTTTTTCAGCAGCAAAGTGCTCAGCAGAACTCTGAATACCGCCGTCAGCTGAGACAGAATATCCTGCGAAATGATGAAAGTGATTATTATTCAAAACCGGCATACCAGGCATTGATAGCCGCTACCCACCGCCCTGCAGATCTTGTAAACTTGCTTGAACTGTATACTGATAGGTGGGGGAGTGATTTCTTCTCCCGAGTGCAGGGGTATCGGCTGCGCCAGGAGCTTCCTGTGGAGGAATTGGAGCAGCTCTTTTCAAGTCTCACCACTGTAACCGATGAGCAGCTCAGCATGTTGTTGGACATCGCTCAAGTTTTTTCAGGGGAAGCTGATGTTAAGCAAGCTTTTCTACAGTTTAGCGGCGAGGTTACGCGTGATCCGGATGAGGACGGCGAGGTGGAAATCCGCGAGACATACCTGCGGGGGATTCTTCAGCGTGTAGAAGAGAAGTCAAACGGTGCACTACGGTTTGAACGGGTTTTGGAACTCCGGAAGGGGCGCCCCTCATGGATCAGTGTGCAAACAGGGGACGATAATTCGCTAAGCTTATATTATTCTAATTACCCCCAATTGTCGCGGGCAGAAAGCATTGTAGGCAGTTCGGTGATTAAGATAGAGCTGGTTCCGTACAGTACTCGGTATCAACTGCCGAACTGGGAGGACTATAACGCCCCGGCCCCAGCACCGCTGCCTACCGGTGAAGCGGTTCCTGCACTCAGTACTCTCTTGGCAAATTCCGCTGATATACGAGCTGAAGAGAACAAAAAGGATCCTCAGAGCTACTCTTTCTCGCGTGACAAGGGTTTGTTAGAGGCGGTGGTTGAGGAGAATACGAGGGTAGAATCAGACCTTCTCTCCGGAACAATTACCGAGCGGCGGCGGGATATGGATGGTGACGGATTCTATGAAATTATTGAGTATTACCGGGATGCAAAACTCATAAGAATTACCTATGATGGAAACAAGAACGGTATTCCCGAGTACATTGAAGAGTATGAAGAAACTCCAATGCGGAAGTGGGACACTGATGAAGACGGTAAGGTCGAATATCAGATGCAATTTGAGAACGAACATTTTGAGAATGAACCTTGAGAATGAACCTTGAGAATGAACCTTGAGAATGAAGAATGAGTTATAGGAAGCGGAGTAAATATGGTACAGCGTTACGGGCTCCTGTTGGGAGCTGTATTAATACTGTATACCGGTTGTGCCGGTGTACCTGAGAACGGGGCAATCCAGCCTCTGTATGAGATAAATGTAAGTAGAATCGAACAGGCCAGGGAAGAGGGGCAGGTTGTGACGGCCATGCAGGATCTGTTTCTGCTGCAGTCTCGGGCCGAGCGTGAAGGGGCTGAGGAACAGACAGCAGAGCTTGTGGTATTACAGGAAAAACTCAAGGAGGATTTGAAACAGAAATTCCAAGCTTCCCTTGATACGCATGAGTATGAAACTGCTTTACGCCTTTCTGTTTCAGCCCGGCAAGCAGGTTGGGAAGATATTCTCGATAGGGATCACTCTTCTTTAAAGCGTGACCAGGTTATGTATAAACTCGAGAAGGGTAATCCCGTCCGTGCCTTATCCTTAGCTCGGCAGGTTGATTTTACTATCTTTGAGGAGGAAAACCTGCAGCAGCTGCTGGAAGTGGCTATTGATGAAGAAAAGTATACTACTGCCGGTATGATTTTGGAGGAGTTAGGGACACGTGATGTCGAGCCGGTCCGACAGTTACCGGATAATTCAGCCGATAAATACAGTCAGGCCCAGCTTGTCCGTGGGACTGTAACTATCTGGGTGAATCGAGGAATGCGGATTGAAGATGGTGTTGGCTTACCCGACAGGGTGATCGGGAGCGGTTTCTATGTAGACCGCCGGGGTTACATCATTACCAACTATCATGTCATCAGAAGCCAGGTCGATCCAAAATATGAAGGCTACTCACGCCTCTATATTCGTCCATCGAAGAACCCTGAAGATAAAATACCAGCCAAGGTAGTGGGCTATGACAGTGCCTTTGATATTGCCCTATTGAAGGTAGAAATGTCACCGGAGACCGTACTTTCCTTCAGTCCTGTGAAACAGCAGGCTGCGGGGGACAGGATCTATGCTATCGGCTCCCCCGGGGGTCTGGAAAATACGGTTACCTCCGGAATTGTATCTGCTACTGATCGCCGATTTTTGCAAATGGGAAATGTAGTTCAGGTTGATGTTCCTATTAACCAGGGGAACAGCGGCGGCCCTCTGCTCGATGGAAATGGCAATCTGATTGGAGTTGTATTTGCCGGAATAGAGCAGTTTGAGGGTATCAACTTTGCTATTCCTGTTCAGTGGGTAATGCATATCTTTCCCCAGCTGTACCAGGAAGGTCAGATATCACACCCCTTTTTAGGGGTATCCCTGAATGAATTGGATGAGGGTTTGGAGGTTACGTATGTGCTTCCGAGCAGCCCCGCCGCTAGAATCGGCATTCAAACTGGAGATATACTGCAAGAGCTGGCAGGCAAATCTGTCGATTCTATAGTTGACGCCCACGATACTATTCTTCATTACACTCCTGATACATTAGTAGAAATAAAATGGAGCCGTGGGTCAGTCCAGCATAAGGGGCTTGCCGTTTTGACCACCCGGCCGGAAATCCCGCTAGAGAAAATCATCGATTACGGACAGCCTGAAGAGCTGTTTGCCCCTGCCTTTGGCATGCAGGTTGAAAAAACACGTGACAACCTGTTGGGCACCAGATATTTAGTCAAAAAAGTGTATAACGGGAGTGTGGCCGATGAAACAGGTATCAGCGTAAACGATCCCTTTTCTTTGCAGCAATGGAAATACCTTGAAGAGCAGAAGGTGATTCTTGCACAAATTAGAATCAAAAAGCGGAAAGCCGGGTTTTTAGAAACCGGTGTACAACTGGGCGCATATGTAGAAACAAATGATTTCTTATAAACCGGCCAGACCATTTCTATTTATTTTTCGCACGCCGATTAACTGCAGCGGCAGGAGGATACAGATTGTCGAATAATCATGACAATAAGCCGATTATTCTGGTTGTCGAGGACGAGCAGATAGTCGCCCTCGATCTCACCCGCACCCTGGAATCACTGGGATACACTGTTCTTCCACCCGTCGAGAGCGGAGAGAAAGCACTGGAAGTAATCAGCGCTCACAGTTTGGATTTAGTACTGCTGGATGTGAAGTTGAAGGGCGATTTGGATGGAATTGATACGGCCCAATACCTGCGTAAACGTTTCAGTATTCCCTTCATTTTTCTCTCGACCTTTTCAGATGAGAATACCCTGTCCAGGGCAAAAAAAACTGAACCCTACGGTTATATAACCAAAAGCTCCCATCAAAATGATCTACACTCTATGATCGAAATGGCGCTCTACCGACATAAAATGGAGCTGGAGGCACGAAAGAATGAGGAGATTCTATCCATCACTCTTAAGAGCATCAATGATGCCGTAATAGGTGCCACCTTGGAAGGTACTATTATCAGTTGGAACAAGGGGGCTGAAAAGATATTTGGTTATACCGAGGAAGAGGTTCGTGGTAAAAATCTTCTTCTCCTAACCCCTCCCTTTTACCCAAATGAACTGCCGGATATTCTAGATAAAATAAGTGATAACATTGAAGTTGAGCACTATGAAACGGTAAGGCAAAGAAAAAACGGTGAAATAATTAATATATCCTTGCAAATTAACCCGATTCGCGGCTTGATGAATGAAGTTACCGGTGTGTCACTGATTGCCCGAGATATCACTGCCAAAAAGCAGTTGGAGAGAGATATCCTCGAAATCTCTGAGAAGGAGCGCCGTAGAATCGGAAAAGACCTGCATGATAATCTTGGACAGAATCTTACCGGGATCTCTTTACAATTGAAACTGCTGGAGAATATGCTGCAGGAGGCCGACCGTCCCGAAGAAGTTAAGTCTGCTCAGAGAATCCAGGAGATGGTTAACCAATCAATTAAGCAGACACGCAATTTAGCCAAAAACCTGCTTACGGTAACTCTCGAAAATCAAGGCTTATCGGTTGCCTTAAAAGAACTCACTCTACAAATAGAGAGCCTGTATAACTGCAAGATAGAGTGTCGCGTTGATCTGGAGAACGAGATTACCGACGGAACGATGGCTACTCAACTGTACCAAATTGCCCAAGAAGCTATTACCAATGCAAAACGCCATGGAGAAGCAGGCCAGGTTGAGATATTGTTAAAGGAAGAGGATTCCGAGTATCTTTTGCAGGTGCGTGATGATGGAGAAGGTATTAGGCGGCATGAGAGCCAGGGCTTAGGTTTGAAAATAATGGAGTTTCGGTCGAATATCATAAACGGGCGACTTTCAATTTTCGATAACGAGCACCGCGGAACCACAGTAATCTGTCGGGTTCCAAAATTTCAATAGAAGGAACATTGATGGAGAAACGCATCGTAATTATTGATGATCATCCGATTGTGCGAAAAGGATTTGCCCAGCTTATCAATCGAGAGGCGGACCTTGCTGTAGTGGGAGAGGCCGAGGATCATCTGACTGCCCAGACAGTTATAGCCGAAACCCAGCCGGATCTAGCTTTAGTTGATCTGACTTTAAAAGAGAGCGATGGCCTTGAATTGATCAAAATTATCAATGCCCAGTATCCTAAAGTAAAAACTATGGTGATATCCCTGCATGACGAACGCGTATATGCCGAGCGTGCACTTCGTGCCGGAGCGAAGGGCTACATAATGAAAAGTGAAGCTACGGAAAATGTAATGACCGCAATTAGGACCGTACTTAGGGGCTCTATGTACCTGAGTGATGATATGCAAGAGCGAATGTTATTACAGTTTGCAGGAAATTCACATAAGGAAACATCCCCAATTGATGTCCTAAGTGATCGGGAATTTGAAGTATTCCGCATGATTGGTGATGGACTTGAGACACGGGAAATTGCCAAGCGCTTGACTTTAAGTGTAAAAACAATTGAAACCTACAAGTCTCATCTAAAAACAAAACTAGATCTGCATTCCTCTACCGAATTGATACAACGGGCGGTTGAGTGGAACCTATTACAAAAATAGTTAAAGGCAATTATGGGGTAGTGTTATGGCATCCGTACGAATTTTACTTGTAGAAGATGAAAGTATTGTAGCTATGGATATGGAGCGACGGCTCAGTGCGCTTGGGTATTCGGTAGTTGAGCATGTTCTCTCAGGAGAAGATGCCGTGGAGAAGGCCGAACAAGAGAAGCCCGATCTGATTTTGATGGATATTCACCTTAAGGGAAAAATGGATGGTATTCAGGCTGCTGAACGGATCAAAAGCTCCCTAGGGACTCCGGTAATTTATATTACCGCCTATTCCGATGAGACCACCCTAGCCCGTGCGAAGGTAACCGAACCCTTCGGGTATATTCTGAAACCTTTTCAGGAACGGGAAATTTACTCTACTATTGAGATGGCCCTGTACAAATATAAAATAGAACAGGAGTTAATAAGGGCAAAAGAGAAAGCCGAAGCAGGAAGCCGGGCGAAGAGTGAGTTTTTAGCGAATGTGAGTCATGAACTGCGAACACCCTTGAACAGTATTCTCGGGATGACCCAGTTGGCGCTGAAAGCTCATGAATCTGAGGAACAGCAGGAATATTTGCATATTATAGAGAGTTCCGGAAAAAGCCTTTTAACTTTGATCGATTCACTCCTGGAGTTTTCTAGAGTGGAGGCGGGTAAGGTTATTATCAATACGCATGACTTTTATCTGGACGAGCTATTCGAGAACTCGATAAACAAACTCTGGACTCAGATACAAAAAAAGAACTTGCGTGTATATATTGAGATAGATGAAACCAGCTGTTTTCATCTTCGCGGTGATTCCGATAAAGTAGAGCAAGTAGTGGTAAATCTGCTGAGTAATGCTGTTAAGTTTACTGATACCGGCTGGGTGTATTTGAAGGTGAAAACTGAATTCGATGATATGGACAAAGATAAAGTAGTTTTAGCCGGCCGGATTTGTGATACCGGGTGCGGGATTCCCGAATCCGAACGGCTGAATGTGTTTAAATCATTTCATCAAGTTGATAGTACCTCTACTCGAGCCCATGCCGGTGCAGGTTTGGGGTTGGCGATTGTGAATGATATGGTCCGACTTATGGGAGGTTCAATCGACTTTTCCTCGACCCTGGGCGAGGGGAGCGAGTTTACTTTTAGGCTGCAGCTTGAAGCCGGTGATCTGGTTGAAAGAGAGCTTTTGGATTCTCCGGATTTTAGCAGTGCTCCTCCGGTGTTTTATTTAAGTTCAGACTCTTTCACCACCGAAATTCGGCGGCGCCAGTTTCAGCATTGGGGGGTTGCCTTCACTATTCCGAACAAATCAGGTGAATACAGAGTAAGCTCCGGGAGTCTCTTTGTGCTTGAGGATACCTTTGCCACGTGCGACAGAATTGGAAAAAGCCTCAGAGAGATGGGTGTTCCCGCTACAAGGCTCTTATACCTTGTGCGCAACAGTCAAAAAAACATGCAGGAAGACCCTGAGAGCTCTTATCTGTACTGTCCTATACTCAGACGAAAATTACTAAAACAGCTGGATCATCTTTTGACGGGTCCTGCAGGAAAAGGGTGGCCGGATACCGCACACACCCTCAATTTGAGTCAACTCATTGAATTCAAGGAGGAACTCCAGGAGGACTCGCAGAAAGAGCAGCAGGAAGAGTCTTTGGTTGGTGAGCTGCAGGATCTTCTCTCGGATTTATTTTCAGTGGATGCAGAAAATTTTCATAGCGCTGAATATGAACAGCTTGAAGAGCAGGCACAGAAGATTCGGGAATTTGCTCAGCAGCTCCAAGATCAGGATACCTCCGGCCAGCTGTTTAAGCTAATGATGGCCTGTCGAAGCCAAAACAGCCCAAGGGTACAGAAGATACTGCGGGAGTTAAGGGAATCCA
>JAWLDZ010000025.1:0-8154 GCA_041686355.1 Spirochaetaceae bacterium | reverse complement strand
TGTAGAGGTGATTTGATGAGGATCCTGATAGTTGAAGATGACGTTGCAGGACGTTTTTTATTGCAGCAGTTTCTCGGACCGTTAGGTGAAATACAGATTGCTGATAATGGAGAAGCGGCGGTAGAGAAGTTTAGATCGGCATTAGAGGCTGGGGTTCCTTTCGACTTGATCTTTTTAGATATAATGCTGCCAAAACTAAATGGTCAGGATGCTTTGGAAAAAATACGGATGATTGAAAAAGAGCATGGTGTGAATAAAAACGGTGCAGCGAAAGTGGTTATGACTACCGCCTTGAGCGACCCCAACAACGTATTGAAAGCCCTTCATGAAGGACAAGCCGATACGTATTTGGTAAAACCAATAGAGAATGTAAAGATGATGCAGGAATTAAAAAAAATCGGTATTGTGGTGGATGGCTAAATGGCCCAGCTTAAAGTACAAATTGTAGAAGACGAAGGCGTTGTTGCACTTGATATTCGTCGGCATCTAGAATCCTTCGGATACAAAGTGGTGGGTTCTCATGCCTCGGGTGAAGAAGCTATTTCAGAATTCAAAGCTGAAGCACCCGATTTAGTGCTGATGGATATCCGCCTACAGGGTCAGATGGATGGTATAGAGGCTGCTCAGATAATTCGTGAGCAGTTCCGTGTACCGGTCATCATGCTTACCGCCTATGCCGACGAGAAAACGATTGAACGGGCCAAGTTCATTGAACCCTTTGGTTATATCATAAAACCCTTTGAAGAACGGGAGCTGCGCACCAATATAGAAATGGCCTTGTTCCGTCACAAGCTTGAAACGCAACTTCAGGTAAGCGAGGAGCGGTACCGCCGACTGTTTGAGGAGGATGTATCCGCCGATTTTGTAGCTGATGCACAGGGGATCTTCTTAGCCTGTAATCAGTCTTTTGTAGAGTATTTCGGCTTTGCAAATGCGGCGGAGGTCGAAGGCACCCACCTGAATTCCCGTTTTCCCGATGAGAGCCAGGCAGCTGATTTCTGGCAGCAGCTTAGGCAGCATAAGCGCCTAGTTCTGCACGAGCTGGATTTGCTGCGCGCTGACGGTAGTAAGTTGAATTTGCTGGCAAATGTTGTTGCAGATACCGATGGAAACGGCGCAATTTCAGAGATAAACGGCTACCTTATAGACATAAGCACCCGCAAAAACCTTGAACAGCAATTGCGTCAGGCACAAAAGCTGGAGGCGGTGGGCCGGTTAGCCGGCGGGGTAGCCCACGACTTTAACAATATCCTCACAGTCATTCTCGGCTACAGTACCATTGTTCAAGAAAAGCTCATCAAGAAGGATACCGCCATCGAAAATGAGGTCTCAGGGATTGAAGAGGCGGCCAAACGGGCTTCTACCCTGACTCGGCAGCTGTTGGCTTTCAGTCGAAGACAGATTCTGAAACCAAAGCAAGTTCATATGAACGAACTGATTCATAATCTTGAAAAAATGATGCGCCGTTTGGTTACCGAAGAATTTGGAATGTACCTCAACTTAAGCGCAGACCCGGACACAGTATGGGTAGATCCTGGACAAATTGAGCAGGTGTTGATGAATTTGGTTGTGAATGCCCGTGATGCTATGGCCAAGGGGGGGCGCATCACAATCCGAACCATGAATTACAAAGTCAATAGTCCGGAACCTTCACCAATGGGAAAAATACCTCAAGGAAACTATGTCTGCGCCGCGGTACGGGATGCTGGTGTGGGAATTGAGCCTCATATGCTTAAGATGATATTTGAACCTTTTTTTACTACCAAGTCGGAAGAGAAGGGCACTGGCCTCGGACTCTCTACTGTGTACGGCATCGTTAAGCAAAGCAATGGGTATCTGCAGGTTGAAACAGAACTCAATAAGGGCTCGACCTTTTGGATCCTTTTGCCTCTATATCACAGTGCCGAAGAGGTCCCCAAACGTAAAAGAGGCGTGGAACCCTCTTACTCCGGAACGGAAACGGTACTAGTGGTGGAAGACGAAAAGAGTCTGAGAAACCTTGTTGAGCGAATTTTGAAGATGTACGGATATACCGTGTTTTTAGCGGAGGGCCCCGAAACAGCTTTGGAGCTGGCCAGGAGCGAGGAGCATGAGTTTGATGTGCTGGTAACCGATCTAGTTATGCCGCGCATGGGCGGAGAGGAGCTGGCGAAGCATTTTCTTGAACTGCGCCCCAGCACCAAGATTATCTACATGTCGGGATACCCTCACAAACACAACTCCCTGCAGACAGAGAGCGGTGATTCGGAGTCAGACGCGGATTCAGATTCGGAGTTTCCCTTCATATCAAAACCTTTTTCACCCGAAGATTTTGCAAGGGTGGTGCGAGAGGTACTTGATGGAAGCTATACAGACTGACACTCATTAGCGAGGAGCTTTATTCCGGCAGCTTTGTTGATGAAGATCGAATATTAAGCTATAGTAAATCCAATGAATACACCTAAAGAATTTATTCGCAACTTCTGCATAATAGCCCATATAGATCATGGGAAGTCTACTCTAGCCGATCGATTTATTGAAAAGGCCAAGATAGTTGAGGCCCGTAATTTTAAGGACCAATATCTCGATAGTATGGATATTGAACGTGAGCGGGGTATTACCATCAAATCCCAGGCAATTACCATGCCCTATGAGGCGGATGACGGGAATATCTACGAACTGAACCTGGTTGATACTCCGGGACATGTTGATTTTGCTTACGAAGTTTCCCGGGCTATCTCCTCCTGCGAGGGGGCTCTGTTGTTGATTGATGCCAGTCAGGGGGTTGAGGCGCAGACCTTTGCCAATATGTACATGGCCGTCGAACTTGACCTGGAAGTGATACCGGTAATCAATAAGATTGACCTGCCCAGTGCCGACATTGAAATGGTAAAACGAGAGATCGAGCACGACCTGGGGCTGGATCCGAATGATGCGGTACTGGTATCGGCTAAATCAGGGGAGGGGGTCAATGACCTGCTGGAGGCTCTCGTTCATCATATACCGGCTCCCTCCGGAACCGACGACCAACCGCTAAAAGCCCTGATTTTTGACTCCAAGTATGATGCTTACCGCGGAGTGATTATTCACGTCCGTGTGTTTGAAGGAACTATGAAAGCCGGCGACGTGATTCGCCTGTGGTGGAACAACACCACCTATACCATTGAAGAGACCGGAATTTTCCGGCTTGGCCTGGAGAAGGGAGAGAATCTCAATGCCGGACAGGTGGGCTATCTGATTGCCGGAATAAAAAACATCGAAGATGTCCGTATTGGTGACACCGTGACCAACGACAAACGCCCCTGTGCGGAACCGCAGAAGGGCTTCAAAGAGGTCAAACCGGTGGTCTTCTCCTCCATTTACCCGATTGATACCAACGACTACGAAGAGCTGCGTACGGCCATTGATAAACTGAAACTAAACGATGCCTCCCTTATTTACGAGAAAGATTCCTCCGCAGCCCTGGGTTTCGGCTTCCGCTGCGGCTTTTTAGGGCTGCTGCACCTGGAAGTAGTGCAGGAGCGAATCGAACGGGAGTTTGACCTTTCAATTATTCTCACCGCTCCTTCGGTCCGCTACAAGGTTCATCTGAACAGCGGTGAGGTGCTCGATGTGGACAACCCCCTTGAGTATCCGGACAGTACCAAAGTTGAGTATGCGGAAGAGCCCTACATTGATGCCGCCATTATCACTCCCTCCGAATATTTGGGCAACATAATCCAAATTTGCCTGGAGAAACGGGGCATTCAGAAGGCTATGAACTACCTGGATGAGAAGCGGGTAGAGGTAACCTATGAGATGCCCCTGGCGGAGGTACTATTTGACTTTTACGACAAGCTTAAATCGGTGAGCCGCGGTTTTGCCTCCTTCGATTACGAAATTGGTCCCTATAAGCGTACCGAGCTGGTGAAGCTCGATATTCTGGTCAACGGCGAACCGGTGGATGCCCTGAGTCAGCTGGTGCATAAAGACAACGCTGTGTCCCGGGCCCGCACTATTTGCCGTAAGCTGAAGGACGAGATACCCCGGCAGCAGTTCAAAATACCTTTACAGGGAACTATCGGAAATACCGTTATTGCCCGCGAGACTATCAATGCCCTCCGCAAAGATGTAACCTCCAAATGCTACGGCGGAGATATCAGCCGTAAGCGCAAGCTGTTGGAAAAACAGAAAGAGGGTAAAAAGCGAATGAAGATGGTGGGAAATGTAGAGCTGCCCCAGTCAGCCTTTGTCTCGGTGCTTAAGAGCGAGGAATAAGCTCCAACGCCTCTTCTATCACCCGAATGTAGTGGCCGGTGCTGACCATTATTCGTTTTATCAAAGCCGGCTCCAGCCTTCGCAGGCTTGGTCCTGTTTCAGGGAAATGCAGAAACAGATACTCGCAGCGATGTATATCCGAGGAGAGCTTCGAAATTTCCGCCTCCGACAGCCGTCCCTCAAGAAAGGCCAATCCTTGGCTGTAGATTGAACGCAACAGTGTCTGTTCTCGCTGCAGAAAGCCCTTCACCGCCTCACTATCGCCCATGCTGGGCATGGATGGAGAGGAGCGGGGAATTACCCGTTTTTCTACCGGCGATAAATGTGGGGCAAGTTCCGCTTGCGTGAGCTCCGGTATTCCTAAGGGGAGGCCCCGGGGCTTCAACAAGAGCATCCGATCCAAAGAATTAAACACCCGCGCAAAATTATCGGCATAGCGCCTGAGGCTTGGAGTGCTGCGCATTGGAACTCCCCTGACATCCAAGGCATCCGGAGTGGGGGAAACCCCCTTGGTGGTGCGCGGCCACATATCCTCTATTCCCAGATAGCGGTGACTGTGCTGCAGGTTCAGTTGATGGCGGGGGGCGCCGCGGGCATGGGTCTGGCCCGGAGGAAAGGCGAAGTCGATGCCCGCCAAAATGACCGTGGAGTCGGTGATAGAGAGGGCGGCATGGACAGCGGTGGTACCAACCGATCCCAGCGGAGGAATCCGAGGCGGCAGCAGTCCTGCCTCCTGAAGACGGCTGAATAGCTGAGTTTGGACAAACTCGGTGGCGTACAAATAGATATCTCCGGCGCAGAGGCGAAGGATACGGGGGTAGCTGCTGATATCTGCCAGTACATCGGCCTCGATACGGGGTTGATAAATGAAGTCGTACAGATTGTAGAACTGAGACTCCTGCACCACCACCAGGTCGGGCTGAATGCCGTGCTGCAGCAGTACGGAGTAGGCGGTGTCCACGGTAAGAAGATATATAGTATCGCGATGGCGGCGTATAAAGTCGATGTGGCTGTCGAGGCTGGGGCCTGCCCCGGCAACCAGGACTGGAAGGGATGTCTTCGGCAAACCGAACCGGGGAGAGCTTGCCAGATGAGGTTGTTCTGTTTCAGGCTTTGTTTCAGGGGGGGCTGCCGGGAAGGTACAGTGGGCAAGGTTGCGCAGAATATTTTTTATCCACAGAGGCAGCATATGCATGAGGGTGTACTTATTATGCCAGAACTGCTGGACCTCCTCTTCCAACAGCTGAACGAGCTCCTTGTAACGGCGGCTGTTCAAACGGTAGCCTCCGTTCAGGGTCAACAGTCGCACCCGCCGGAAGCGTTCAATTCCGAGTTTCTCGACCAGTGCCGGTATCGTTTCAAAAATATCTCCTGATCGGCCGGCATCGGAGCTGCCGGCTTCAAGGCTCCCTTCTTCAGCCCCCCCTGTTTTAGGTTTGCTGGCTTCAGGTCCGCCCTCCGGATAAAAACCTATGTCCAGCTGCTCGAGCCGGCGGAGCTCAGGAGGCTGGTGCGAGATGCTCAGAGCGGCAAGTTGAGCCTCTTGCTCGACAGCGATAATGTGTGAACTTGGCGGGAGTTTTTTAAGCAGGGTGGAGACCCCGTACCACAGCAGCGGTGAGGCCAGTATATAAAGGGTGTTGTTTTCAAGTTCAAAGCCTTCCGCCCGTTCTTCGGCCCTCTTACGAGGTGAACTGCGGCTGTAGAGTTCCTTATTTTTAAATACAATCGAAGTCCCCCCGCTTACCTCGGTCAGCAGGGGGGCTTGCTCTTGCATATTCACGTATTACTAAGAATCTAGGAAATGCTTAGAGAACACCTGCATGAAGTTGTCCTCGAGTTTGTCTGATTGCAGAAAGTGAGTTTGAATTTCTTCACCCTGGAAGTTCTGTATAATGTAAGAGTGGTAATTGGCTATTTGCTCAACTTCCTCTTCCGGAGCCTGGCGTTCATCAAGCAGCTGGGCTACGACTACCGAGTTGCTCAGTACGAAGGGTTCGGTGAAATCGTTCTCCTCCACTGAAAAGAGACTGGTGAGTATTCGCTGGTTCGACTGTGCTCGCTGCAGGATACCTCCTCCATTTTCACCTTCAATTTGAATCGGCTTCAGGAAGAAACTCTCCCCATAGTTGATTGGAAAGTATTTGGTTTCGGTCGGGGAAACATTGGCTTCAGTAGCAGCAGTGGAGAAACCTGCTTCTTCGGCATTGGCTACAAAACTATTAGCTTGGTCGATAAAGTAGTCCTCTACCTGACCACGTTCGTTGCGGATTAGATATGAGCGTGCTGCCTCGATTTCCTCTTCGTCGGTAAAATCAGATGCTATAGCCTCTTCGTCGCTTCGGTAAATAGCCCAACCGAAGGATGTTTCTACCAATTCGGATATCTCACCTCTCTCAAGTGCAAAGATCGGCTCGGCTTTGCTGCTCTCTTCAAACATCCCGGCCAGCTCATGGTAGCGAACCCAGCCCATATCGCCGCCCTTATCGGCGTTTTCGTCGGAAGAGTGGTTCTGGGCAAGTTCTTCAAAGCGACTGGGTGATTCCTGCAGCTGCTGATAGATCTGTTTCGCCTCGCTCTCGTCCATGCGAAGGGATATACGGCTGAGATTCATCTTCTGAAACAGCCGGCTGTTTTCTTCGGCAAAGTCGATCACCCTTTGGTCAGGAAAGTTGTTCAGTGAAAAGTCGACATACCGAAACCTACGCTCGGGACTGGTCATGCCCAGCAAAAACTCTTTTTCGGCTTCCGGTGAGGGAATATTGGAAATATCCTGTGTCCATTGGTCATGGATTAGGTTTTCATTGAAAAGCTCGCGGGTAGCCATTTTTTCAGCGTTAGAAGCGCTTCGGTACAGCTCGGCGCTGAACTTCCCGTTTTCGCGGTAAGGCCCGTACTGTGCAATATTACGGTCGAGTTTCTTCTCCGAGATTACCAAACCACTTTTCTCGGCCTGCTGAAGAATGGCTGTATGTACTACTGTTGAATCGAAGGCACCTTTCCACACCTGCAGCGCCTGCCACTGGAAGTTGTCGGAATTTTGCTCCGACTGTTGTTCAATTCGTTCAGCATAGGCATCCCGCTGCCGGGCAAAGTAGCTGTCGGGTTTATATTCAATCGGTTCACCGTTGTAGTATCCGAAGATCAACCTGCTCTGTTGGCCCATACCGCCTAAAGCGGGGGCAACCACAAAGGCTACCACTACAATTATCAATACAACTACACTCAGTGCCCATGTCAAGGGATGCTGAGTCCGCTTCTTTTCAACTATATTTTTTGAAGAAGCTTTCTTTTTTTCTTCTTTTTTTGCTTGTCGCTGTTCTTTCGAAGGCATGTATGTTCCTTTTAATCTATAGTGTGATACTGTTAAAGAAATTAACCTGATTTCAAAAAACAGTACCACGCTAGCCCGTAAGTGTCAATTCGACGATGCTCTTTTTGAGCATCAGTATAGCCCCTCCGCTTGACATAGTAAAGCTATTTGAGTATAGTGTGGCTGTTCCTGTGGGGGCGTAGCGAAGATGGTTATCGCGCCGGCCTGTCAAGCCGGAGATCGCGGGTTCAATCCCCGTCGCTCCCGATTTTTTGTTGTTCAGCCGTGCGGCCGTTCAGTCACCTTGTTTCACATCATAGTGCCGCTCGGAGGGACACATTTTTGCGTTTTTACTGTTTTCTTATTCGGGCTGTAGCGCAGTGGCTAGCGCGCTTGGTTCGGGATCAAGATGTCGGCGGTTCGAGTCCGCCCAGCCCGATTAAATAAAGCGTTGTCCTGCAACGAACTATTTGAGAAGCATCCCTCCGGGGGTGCTTTTTTTATACTGGTTCAAACCTTGGGGGATTGAAGCACAGATGCGAATTACCCCCTCTATTAGAGTGTACCCACACTTTATTTTAGAGGAGGTCCACCAATGCTGCTTA
>JAWLDZ010000024.1:28964-30197 GCA_041686355.1 Spirochaetaceae bacterium | reverse complement strand
CCCCCAAGGTTTGAACCATTAATTACTTGACATTAGTTTATTCTGGGTGTAGCATAGATTTTATGCAATCGCTTGCGCAATACCTACTATATAATAACTATCCAAGTACTTATATCATGCAACCGCTTGTTTTAATCCAATTCTGAGAGGGTGTCTTATCAATCGGGTAACAATGAAAGATATTGCACGGATGGCAGGTACAAGTCTTTCTACCGTATCCAGGAGCCTCAATGATCACCCGTCGATTTCCAAAAGCACCCGGGACAAAATAAAAGCCCTTGCGGAAATGTACGATTTCGAAATAAATATGAGTGCCCGCAGCCTGGCCACCAGCCGTAACAGTACAATAGGGGTTATCTATCCTGAGTCTCTGGATAATGAGGATAATTTCTATTATGCCGGCATGCTTTTAAGAAATATCCGTGAGATTCTCGAAGAGGCCGGGCTTGATCCAATTGTAACTTTTACTAAGAACCGTTCCAACGGCGAGAGCAATATTCGCCGCCTGATACTCCAGGGAAAAGTCGATGGGATTTTACTTATACAACCAGATTTTGAACCCTCAGACTACGGAGCAATTGAAAAATCAGGCCTCCCCTTTGTGCTGCTGCACTTTCTGCCGTATGGATTTGAGTCGCGCAATATAAATTATGTATATGCAGATCATGAACATGGAGGATATATTGGCACACAGCACCTCCTGCAGCACGGTTGTCAACGTATTTTATGCATCACCGAAAGAGAACGTCAGTTTAGGGAGCGAACAGCTGGATACCGCCGGGCCCATGCCGATGCAGGACTGCCAGTGTATGAACAGCTTGTGTACTCCTGTGACGCAACCTATAGTGCCGGATATGAGGCAGTACAGCAGTATAAAGCACAGCTGAATAAAATAGACGGTATTTTTGTACAAGCCGATATTACCGCCTTTGGAGTAATGGAGTCGCTGGCGGCACTTGGAGTTAAAATTCCACAGGACATTCTGTTGGTGGGCTACGATGACATTCGTATGAGCAGCTTAATCTCGCCGCAGCTTACCACTGTCCACCAGCCCCATAAAGAGATAGTCCGCAGTGCTTGCAGCCGTTTGGTAGAGATGTTGGAGGGGGCTGAACAGAACAAGGTGCTTCAAAAAATTGTGCAGCCCTATTTAGTGATCAGGGATACCGCCCCAACTGTCTTGTCCGGTCTGAAGCAGAAAGTACTGGACAAGAATATACACACCAGTGATCA
>JAWLDZ010000024.1:0-28864 GCA_041686355.1 Spirochaetaceae bacterium | reverse complement strand
AATTGTGCAGCCCTATTTAGTGATCAGGGATACCGCCCCAACTGTCTTGTCCGGTCTGAAGCAGAAAGTACTGGACAAGAATATACACACCAGTGATCAACGGAGAGAGGTAAATGCAGAACAAAAAGAATAACTCCTTGACAGATAGTAAATGGTGGCAGAATGCCGTTTTTTACCAAATTTATCCAAGGAGTTTTAATGATTCAAATGGAGACGGCATAGGTGACCTGCAAGGAATTAAAGACAAAATTCCCTATCTTAACAATCTAGGGATCGATGCAGTCTGGCTGAATCCGATTTATCCAAGCCCTAATAACGATTTTGGCTATGATATCAGTAATTATCAGGCTATCAATCCAGAATATGGAACCTTTGAGGATTTTACTGAGCTCTTAGATGCCTTTCATGACCAGGGTATGAAAGTCATAATGGATTTGGTGGTCAACCATACGAGTACGGAACACGACTGGTTTCAAGACTCTCGACGGAATCCGCAAGGCCCCCATGGTGATTTCTATATTTGGCATAATGGCCGAGAGAATGGAGCGGAGCCACCGAACAACTGGAACTCTTTTTTTGGAGGTTCCGCTTGGAAGTATGATCCTCTGCGAGGGCAGTATTATCTTCACCTTTTTGACGAGCATCAGGCTGATCTAAATTGGGCTAACCCGAAGGTCCGTGAAGAAGTCTTCAGAGTTATGAACTGGTGGTTTTCCCGCGGAATTGACGGATTTCGAATGGATGTGATCAATATGATCAGCAAAGACAGCTCCTTTCCTGATGACATTCGTGAATTAGATGAACTGGCGATAAAAGGAACCCCCTACTTTATAAACGGACCGGAACTCCACACATATCTAAAGGAGATGCGGGAACAGGTGCTGAGTGACCCATCCAAATTTGCGGTCGGCGAATGTCCTGGAGCTGGATTTGAGGATGTAATAGCCCTTTCGAGTTTGGACAGGAAAGAACTTGATGCGGTGTTTCAGATGGAGCTCATGGAAATCGATCACGGAATTGGTGGAAAATGGGACTTACAATCATGGACCGCTGCGGATTTTGCTGGAAGGCTATCCCGCTGGCAGCAAGGTCTAGAAGGAACTGCATGGCCTGCCAATTTTCTCTCCAACCACGATCAGCCCCGGGCCCTTAGCCGCCTGACCGATGATGATGAATACCGTTTTGAGTCAGCCACGTTATTGGCGGTAATCCTCCTCAGCCTCACCGGAACGCCCTTTATCTACTATGGCGAAGAGATTGGAATGCCGAATGCCGATTTTCGTTCAATATTTGATTACAGGGATGTTGATACTCTGAATTTCTTTGCTTTAGAGCGGGAACGTGGCAGGGACGAAGATGAGCTGTTGGATATTATACGCTATATGAGCCGTGATAACGCTCGAAGTCCCATGCAGTGGAATGGAAGAGGCTATGGGGGATTCTCCAGCACAAAGCCCTGGATTCCCATGGGGCGCCGATATACACACATAAATGTAGAGAAGGATCTTGCTGCTGAGCGATCGGTGTATAGGGAATATCAGAAACTAATCTCATTACGTAAGAACACCGCAGCCCTCGTACACGGTCGTTTTGAACCGGTGGAGAGGGAGCATGAGCAACTTATAGCGTTTATAAAGCGTCATCAGCAGGGAGACCACCTAATATATGCAAATATGAGTACCCGGGATGCAAAGAGCCGGCTATCCCTTCTGGCGGCCTCTCTGCCGGAAGGGTTCACGACGGAGTTAGAATACTCCAATTATAGAAGATCCGAATTCCAAGAACAGGAATTAAAGGAAAGTGTTTTAAATTTGAGACCCTATGAGGCGTGTATCCTGCGAATCTACAAATCATAGAGGCTTCAGATAAATCTATTTATTAAATAGGAGGAGTAACATTATGTTGCTGAAAAAAAGGGTTCCAAAAAGAGCGATCCAGCTCTTGTTGGTACTAATCTTAAGTTGGTTACTGTTGTTCGTGAGCGCCTGCGGCCAGGACTCAGAAACTGCCGATAAGCAGGACCAAGAAAAAAGCGGGGCTGCCGGTTCTAACCTAACCGACAACCCCTGGACAAATGGCAAAGACCTGTCCGGCACTAAAGTTAACATTTTTGGGGCATTTGTAGAACCTGGTTCCAATCTTTTCGATGAAAGCTTGGTAAAGTTTGAGGAAGCCACCGGCATTGACGTGCGCTACGAAGGTTCGAGTGATTTTGAGTCACTGATTACCGTGAGAGTCGAAGGTGGAGATCCACCGGATATCGCAGCTTTTCCCCAGCCCGGACTACTGCAGGACTTTGTGTCGCGGGGTAAAGTGCAGGACATCAGCGGCTGGTTTGAAGATGGGTATTTGGAAGAGCATTATGACCAAAGCTGGATAGATATCGCCACTATTGATGACACTATGGCAGGAGTATGGTACCGGGCAAATGTGAAGAGTCTCGTATGGTATCCAAAACAGGAGTTTAACGAGGCAGGATACGAAGTACCGGAAACTTGGGATGAGATGATGGAACTATCTCGGCAAATGGTTGATGATGGCTATACCCCATGGTCGATCGGTATAGAGAGCTCCGGTGCAACCGGCTGGGTTGCGACGGATTGGCTGGAAGATATCATGCTGAGAACCGTGTCTCCGGAAAAGTACGATGCCTGGGTACGCGGAGAACTTCCATTTAATTCGGAGGAAGTGAGACGGGCCTGTAATATTATGGCGGACATCTGGTTCGATGATGATTTAGTTGTAGGGGGAAGGAATAGTATTTTGACTGTACCCTTTGGCGACGCTGTAGAACCATTATTTACTGATCCTCCCCGGGCTATGCTGCATCGACAGGCAAGCTTCATTACCGATTTTTTCCCTGAGGGTACCACGGTCGGCGAGGATATCGATTTCTTCTATCTGCCGCCTATCGATGAAGAAGAAGGTCGCCCGGTACTTGGAGCTGGCGACATTATGGGAGCCTTCACAGATCGTCCGGAAGTACGGGCGGTTATGCGTTTTCTCTCGACCGGCGATTCAATAAAAGAATGGGTTCAATCGGGTGGCGTAGTTGCTCCGCATAAGGATGCGAAACTCGAATGGTATCCAACAGAGGCGAACCGAAAATATGCCGAGATTCTGCATAATGCCGATACCTTCCGCTTTGACGGATCGGATATGATGCCCGGACAAGTAGGTGCCGGCGCCTTTTGGAAGCAGATGACTAACTGGGTCAGCGGCGATGAATTGGAAAATGCCCTAGAGAGTATCGACCAGGCCTGGCCCGAAGAGGAATAACAACATCCGTGCGCTACTGATTAATCGGGTATTGATTAAGTGGGTCCGTCCATTCGACGGGCCCATTTTTTTGCTTTCATGGTAGTTGCATAAGCCGGAATTAATTATAATAATTACGACAATGCTGTTTGAGAAATATTGCAACAGACTGCGTAGTATTTTAAATTCTGAGACCCTGCCGGGACTGTCGGTTCATATGCAGCTTGCCCCCAAAGGCCGTATTGATGCTCAGTACATGAATAATCCGCATGATTCCCGGTCGGCGGCGGTGCTTATTCTGCTTTATCAATCAGAATCTGAAATTTACCTCCCCCTTATTCGGCGAACCGCGAATGGTACTCATGGCGGACAAATTGCACTGCCCGGTGGTGCCCATGAAGGCTCTGAAATTTTTCCGATCGAGACCGCTTTGCGTGAAGCCCATGAAGAGATCGATATTGCTCCGGAAGAGGTTACTGTTCTAGGGGTTATGTCGCCGCTTTTTGTAGCTGTGAGTAACTATTCGGTAACTCCTGTAGTTGCCTGTGCCTATGGAAAAGTCGAAATGCGGCCTCAGCCGAGTGAGGTAGATGAGATACTTCCCCTGCCCCTCAAAGAGATTTTGCAAAATCCTGAAGAGGGGATATTCGTTTCCAGTCAAGGAAAAATAGCCGCACCTTATTACAGTAGTTCTAAAGGGCGTATCTGGGGAGCCACTGCAATGCTGTTGAGTGAGTTTGTGTATATCCACCGTAGAGTTGAACATCAAAACAAACTGTGAAATACTCAAGAGCAATTCAAACTGTGAGGAACGAAATTGAACATTGGTGCGTTTTTTGACATTGACGGTACACTTCATCGTAATTCGTTAATGATAGAGCATTTTAAGAAATTGGTTAAATACGAAGTAATCGATCCGCGTTTATGGCATTCAAATGTAAAATACACCTATAAAGAGTGGCGCAAGCGAGTAAGGCACTATGAAGATTATATGCTGGAGTTGATAGACATTTACATTGAAGCGTTAAAGGGACGCAAACAGAGTGATCTAGAGTTTATTGGTAACCAGGTAATTCGATTAAATGGCGACATTGTGTATAAGTTTACCCGGGACCGCATTAAATGGCACCAGGATAATCTGCATAAGGTATTCTTTATTTCTGGCAGCCCAACCTTTTTAGTGTCAAAAATGGCCGAAAAGTTCGGTATAGATGCATATCGGGGAGCTGAATACCTGCTGGATCCGCAGGGCCGTTTTACCGGAGAGGTTGTTCCGATGTGGGATTCGCAGAGTAAAAACAGGGCAATATACCAGCTGGTGCAGGAGTACAACATCGATCTAGCTGAAAGCTATGCGTATGGGGATACAAATGGAGATCTATCGATGCTGCAGAGGGTTGGGAGACCAATAGCTATTAACCCAACCCACGAGCTGTTAGACAGTATAAAAACAAACGCGGAGCTGTTTAAAAAAAGTCGGATTGTAGTAGAACGTAAGGATGTCATTTACAATCTGCCCCCGGATGTTCAATTGGTAGATGAATAGGTGAGAACCATGTATACGCTGTTTGTTACCTGCACCCGTTATCTCGAACCACTTTTGAAGGATGAGCTGGAAGCACTGGGTGCCTCCGATATAAAGCAAACAGTTGCCGGCTGTCGTGCTAGAGGTAATTTAGGTACTGCCTATCAGCTCTGCATGTGGTCTAGAGTTGGGTCACGGGTGCTTCTGAAACTGCATGAGTTTGAGTTTATCCACGAAGACGATATTTATACCGGTGCAGCTGAAGTGTCCTGGAAAGATCTCTTTTTACTGTCATCAACCTT
Organism: Spirochaetaceae bacterium; assembly: GCA_041686355.1. GTDB lineage: Bacteria > Spirochaetota > Spirochaetia > DSM-16054 > Sediminispirochaetaceae > DSBN01. The sequence continues at coordinate 23,779 of JAWLDZ010000024.1, read as the reverse complement.
TGCCATCGATGCAAATGTATCTAAATCGAGGGTAAAAAATGCTAATTATGCAGCGCTCAAGGTAAAAGATGCAGTTGTAGACTCCTTTCGGAAGAGCTGCGGCGAGCGGCCTAATGTGAACGTCGAAAATCCGGACATACGTTTTCATCTGCATACGGAAAAACAGAGTGCCATTGTATACTTAGATTTGTCCGGTGACAGCCTGCATAGACGCGGGTACCGCTTAAGCGGCACTCAAGCACCGCTGCGAGAGACGAGTGCCGCGGGTATGCTCATCAAAGCGGGCTGGCCGGAGATTGCAGCTCAGGGAGGGGCGCTGATTGATCCAATGTGCGGATCAGGGACTCTGCCGATCGAAGCTGCGCTGATAGCCGGTAATATTGCCCCCGGATTGCTGAGAAGGCGCTTCGGCTTTGAGTCTTGGAAAGACCATGAAACCAATACCTGGAATGCTGTCCGCGCTGAGGCTGAAACAGACCGGGCGCAGGGGATTTCGCAGATACCTCCGATTTATGGCTCTGACAAAAGTCGGAAGGCTGTTGATGCGGCTGTTGAAAATATTATGCGGGCCGGGCTTTCGGATAAAATTCAGTTAAAAACCCAACCGTTCGAGCACTTGGAAATACCTCCGCTTGCTTCTGCACCAGGGCTGATAGTTGCCAACCCACCCTATGGGGTACGCCTGCAAAGGCGTGAGGAGGTGGATGTACTTTTTTCGCAGTTTGGTAAATGGTTAAAAGAACATTTTACCAATTATACCGCCGCGATTTTAGCTCCTGATAAGGCTGCGGCCAAACAGTTAGGCCTGCGCGCCGATAGAATTAATACAATGTACAATGGAAACCTGAAAATTGTGCTGGTAAGAATTACCCTTGACGATGCCAATTCATTTGTTCCCCCGGAGAATGCTGAAGGTAGCTCTGCTTTCGCCCAAGGCAGTCCGCCTGTTCAAGATGACGATCAGACATCCGGAATAAATATGCTGGTTAACCGCATTTCAAAGAATAAGCGCCTCTTAAAAAAGTATCTTAAGAAAAACGGTGTGAGTTGTTACCGCATATACGATGCGGATATACCCCAATATGCGGCCGCTGTGGATGTGTACGAAGAGCGTGATGTGGTAGTTCAAGAATATGCTCCTCCCAAAGAGATTGAACCGGAGGTCGCCGAACAGCGTTTACAGGAGCTGCTCGCAGCCATTCCCCAATGTTTTGAAATTGAAAAAGACAGTATCTTTCTGAAGCAGCGAAAACGTCAGAAGGGCGCTTCCCAATATTCAAAAATGAGCGCCGAGCATGAGTTCTTTATTGTGAAAGAGGGAGGACTCAAGTTTTATGTTAATTTTACTGATTATTTGGATACAGGACTGTTTCTCGACCATCGGATTACCAGGTCAATTATTCGGGAAAAATCTGATCAAGTCAAATTTTTGAATCTATTTGCTTATACCTGTACCGCCAGTGTTTACGCTGCAGATGGCGGAGCAGTAAAAACCGTTTCAGTTGATACCAGTAATACTTATCTTGAGTGGGGAAAAAAGAATTTTTCTTTGAACCGTTATACCTCAGATTCACATTTATTTGTTCGACGAGATGTCTTCGAGTTTCTTTCTTCCGATTTCGAGACATACGACCTCATTTTTGTGGACCCGCCCACCTTCTCAAACCGTAGAAGCGACGAGAATGTGTTCGATGTACAGAGAGACCATTTGCGTCTGCTAACTCTTGCAGCGGACCGCCTTAAATCTTCGGGGGAAATACTGTTTTCAAACAATTACCGTCGCTTCCACCTTGACCCAGCCCTGTATGATTTGTTTGACATTAAAGAGATTAGCTTGGAGACCCTCCCCCAAGATTTTTCAAGGAATAAAAAAATTCACCGTACTTGGCTGCTGCGCTTTCGCGGCTGAACGTGCAGAGCTTAGCCTGATGTTACATCTCTAAAATAAGGGAGAGATATCTCGGTGGAGTTAAGAGAAGTTAAGGCTTTTTCCAGTCGACTTCAGTAAAATTATCAGAATATACTCAAAAATTCTAACAGAATACTTGACACTATTGAGATTAAACGTTAAATTATTATCGATATAAAGATAATTTTAAGGAGGACATTATGAAATATGCACTAAGCCTATTATTTTGTGGAATCGCTCTCAGCGGGATTGCCGTTCAATTACATTTGAATATACGTGTACTTTTAGCAGGAGTTTTCATTTCTGCCCTTGCGGTAACATGGACACAGTTGATTTTAGCAAAACAGCAGTATGAGCGGTTGACCTATGAATCCGGTCCAAACTCGGTGGTGAAAGATTCCTCAACCCGCCCGGCGGCCTAACTCAACCACGCCCAATTCATTTACGGGTTTACATAAATTAAGGCTGGATTGCGAATACTGCAGTTCAGCTTTTTTTATTGTATTACAGTTATTCTGTTAATATATTAACTATATAGTAATTAATTAAAACCAGGAGTTCAGAATGACTAAGAACGTAGGCAAGGTTGATAAAATTGTAAGGTACATTATTTCGATTGTATTTTTAGCTTTAGTTTTCACTCGTACTGTTGAAGGCAGTCTAGCGGTAATTTTGGGGATTGCGGCGATGGTGTTGCTGGCAACGGGGGCAATGAGCTTCTGCGGCTTGTATAAGTTTATTGGACTGAACACAAAGTCGGATTCAACCCAAAAATAGATATGGATAAGGAAATAAAACACAAGCTTGATGCGGTGCTGGATAATGTAAAGGACCCGGAAAGTGATTTACCGATTGGTGCCCTGGGGATTATTGAAAAGTTTCGGTACAGTGAGGAAGGGACTACCATATATGTGTTTACTAAATTTAACTCCCATCGCCCGGCGTGTATGACCTGTGTAGGGATATCAATGGCAATTGAAAACACCCTCTACCGTCTTATAAAAGAGGAGCTGAACAGGCACTTTCCCGATTTCCAGGTTGAATTTGTAGCGGTATAAAATCTGCCTTATCCTCGGCATCATCTGATACATCAACTGATAAAGGACGCCCTATCCCGATATGATACAGGGCGTCCTCGGTTTGGTGATGCTTCTGAAACCGTACTACCACACCCTTTTACGAATAAAGGTCTGAGTCCGGTCGGGGCCTACTGATACTATTCCAATTGCTGTGCCTGTGTATTCTTCGATATAGTTAATATAGGTGCGGCAATTTTCCGGAAGTTCGTCGAAGGAAGCAGCTCCTGTAATAGACTTTTTCCACCCCGGAAATTTCTTTAGAACCGGTTCGGCTCTTTCCAGCTTTTTGGCTGATGAGGGGAAGGATGTTGTTTCCTGTCCATCGATTTTGTAGGCAACACACACGGAAACTTCATCGAAGGTATCGTATACATCGGGATGTGTAAGTACTAGTGAATCAATGGAGTTTGTCTGACAGGCATAGCGCATTGCAACTAAGTCGAGATACCCGCATCTGCGAGGTCTTCCGGTAGTAACCCCATATTCGTGACCAATTTCACGGATAGTGTCGCCCAAGTCACCATCCCGCTCTTGGATAAATTCTGAGGGAAATGGTCCATTTCCTACTCTCGTACTGTATGCTTTGAATACCCCTAGAACCTGGTCGATACTGCGTGGCCCTATTGCACCGCCGAGACACGCCCCAGCGGCGGCGGAACAGCCCGATGACACATAGGGATAACTACCCACATCAATATCAAGCAGAATCCCTTGGGCCCCCTCATAGAGGATTTTTTCGTTACTGTAACTCTGCATAAACTCTGCAAGGTTGATACTCATTGCTCGGATACGGTCGATGAAGGGGTTTAGAAATTCCCGTTCATTCGGACGGAGGCTTGTAAGAAATTCGTTATCGTTCAAGTCTCCAATGCGAATTCCGTCGCGGTTTGCCTTCTGTGCGTAGGCAACTCCGATTCCTCGGCCGGTAGTTCCAATCGGATTTCTACGCTTACTGTCCATTTGCTTATCAATCTCTTTATATTCAGGTAGAACCACATGGGCCCGGTCGGATATAAATACCCTCCCCTGCCAATTGATACCCTGCTCTTCGAGGGTAGCTAGTTCATTGAACAGGCTCTCCGGATCTATGACCATACCTGATCCCAAAACAACCTGTTTATCCTGGTAGACTACACCGGAGGGAACTAAATGCAGTTTGTAGGTTTTATCACGCAGAACTACTGTGTGGCCTGCGTTTGCGCCTCCCGAGAATCTAACCACCAAATCTGACTGTTCCGCCAGAAAATCAACTATTTTACCCTTGCCTTCATCGCCCCATTGGGCCCCAATTACCACTACCTTCATTTTTTGCCTCCAGACCTGTATATGTTTACAGAAAGATCAATAATTGTCAATTTGACCTCCAAAAAAGGTGGAAAAATAGTTCTTCACACAGTAGCATACAGGTATGAATACCTCGGAAACCGGCCAACTGCTCCAAGAGGCTATCGAGCTGGGGCGAAAACGTGAGTACCGTAAAGCGGCAGATAAACTTCTCTATCTTATAAGTGCAGATGATACTGCGGACGAAGCCTTTCTCTATCTTGGACGTAGTTTTCATGGAATAGGCGAATACCCTCGGGCAATAGATGCCCTGCGCATTTTTGTAAAACGACGGTCAAATTCGGCGGCGGGACATTTTTTCTTGGGAAGATCCTTTTTAGCGATGAATATCTATCCCTCTGCGGCGGTTCATTTGAGAAAATCTCTCTCTCTCAAACCAGGATTTTTTCAAGCTTCCATGTTACTGGCCTATACCCTGTTAAAACTGCACAAGCCGGACGAGGCCACCGATATCTTAGGACGATTAGTAGAGGAATATCCAAATGATAAAAATCTCTACTCCGGCTACTTGAATGCGCTGTTGGTCAGCGGAATCCAACATTTCAGGGCTGGTGACACTATATATGCGGGAGAAGCCTTTGAGTTCTTAAAACAAAAAGGTAAGGAGACTATCCTCACCAATTTATATCTTGGAATGCTGTACCGTCAGACCGGTGAGTATGAGTCGGCGGTTGAGGCGTATGAGGCGGCTTTCGCAGAATCACCCGAGGACGAGCTGATACTTTATCGAACTGCAATTCTCAACATTCAGTCCGGTAATGAACAGCGCGGGCGGGATTTGCTTAGCCTATTGGCACGTACCCATCCCGATTCACCCCTTGTCCAGAGTCGCGAGGCGGACCATGCCTTGGCCTTTCAATATCTACAGCGGGGGGACTATCAAAAAGCACTAGACCACGGCTTGTATATACTAAAGCAAAACAGCGGGGATGTTCCAATCCGCCTGCTGGTAGCTGAAGCCTACCGTGGGATGGGATACACCGAAAGGGCTATAAACCACTTTACCCGGGCGGTTGAGCGGGACCGCTCGAATCTGCATGCACATTTCGGATTGAGTATGATCTGGTGGGATATTGGAGAATACCGTAAAATGCTGCAGCAGATAGATAGTATCCTTCATTATCATCCCGAGAATAAGTCTGCCCGCTATTACCGGGTAGTGTGCAGAAGCCGTTTACCCATCGATATTCAGACTATTTTAGATGAACTATACGGGGCGATAAAAGAGTTTGGCCCCGATCTGCAGCTGATTAAAGCTGTTGCCGACACATATGCCGATGATGACCAGCCGGAAATGGCTGTCAAATGGTACCGTAAGGGCATACGCCTTTCATCTGAGAATATAGATGCATACCGCGGCATTATTGAACTACGTAATGAGGTTGAGCTTCCTGACATCGGTAGCCTCTGTAAAAAATACCTTAAGCTTGAGCCCCATGACATAGAAATCAGAACCGTCTATATTCAGCACCTATATGCCGATGAAAAGTACAAGTTCGCCTTAAAGCAGATAGAAGCGGTACTTCCATATGTACAGGATTCACGGTACCTAAACCGTATCCGGGCAATTTGTTATCGGAAGATCAAGGATTACAACCAGGCGGCGGTGATATATCGGAGGCTCTTGCAGCAGGAGCCGGAAAAAGAGGAATACCTGCGCCCTCTGGTATTTTGTCTGTCGAAAACCGGACGGAAAACCCAGGCGCTGCAGCTTTTATCAGCGGCCATTGCATATCTCCCCTCACCTTCTCTAAACTTGTATCTCATTTATGGGGTTATGCAGTATAAAGCGGGCAACTCTTCAGCTGCCTTAGAGGCTTTTCGTTCCGCCCAGGAGGTAGAGCCGGCAGATTGGAGGGCCTATTACAACGTAGCGGAAATTTACCATCAACGAGGGATGGAACAGTTTGCACAGCGGTTCTACGAACGTGCCGAAAACTTAAAATCCGCAACCGTATAAGCGACCGGACTAGAGGAGGCCTGTACGAGAAGAAAAAAAAATGTACTGGATTGACTTCTAAATTATTGGTACTATACTGTGTAGTATAAGAAAGGAGCGGCTAATGGCACCAAAAGCACTCGATCTGTTTCAGGCATATTCACAAGGCAAGTTACCCAAAGAAGAGGGAGGGTATATTGTTTCCTCGTTTTTTAAAGAAACGTCGGCCTATGCTATTTATGAAGTAGTATCCTATGACAATGTGAAAAACCTCTATGCAAGTGACGAAGGGCTCACCTTTGAAACCGACGGCAGTAAGCTGTTTGTTCTTGTCGAACCGGCAAGCTTTCCACAAAAGTATATCGAACCGTTTCGACGTGACCGCGGCTTGAAAATCCCACATCGCTTTTCCGAAGTAGATACTTTTACTGCAAAAAATCAAACCCGGGTAATGGTAAGTAAAGAACCAATTATTTCGTATTCGTCCTTTACTATTCTCCGACCGACGGGGGTCAATTTTTCTTTGATTTTCTACAAAACCGACGAAGTTCAGGATACTTTAAATTATTTCTTCCAGGAAACACTGAACAAAGAGGCCCAAATACCGCGCACGGATGCCCGCAAAGCAGCTGATCTGGTTATCACAGGGATCAAAAAGTTCGGAGTCTGGTAGACTCGCCAACATATGGGCCTGTACAATAAGGGCCTCCAATGGCCGGAACGTAAACCGGAACGTAAACCGGAACGTAGAAGGTCAAAATTCAAAAACGGAGCTGTCAGAGATACCTCTCCGACAGCTCCTTTACTAATCTTTAACTAAAACTAACTAAATGACAATGCTACTCTTTTGTTTCAGGCACAACTTCCTGGGCAACCGCCAGCAGTGCAATCGGCACCGAATATACCGAACATGATACATAGTCCAAGCCTGCATCAATGCAGAAGCGAATATTTTGCGGTATTGCGCCATGTTCTCCGCAGAGACCGGTTGATAAGCCGGGCCGTGTCATTTTACCACGCCTGACTGCAGTACTGATTAACTCCTTCACATAAGGATCCAATTCTTTGAAGGGATTACCTGGAATGATATCAAACAGCGTATAATCGGGCATGAAAGAGGTGTAGTCGTCCCGTGAGAGGCCGATAGTAGTCTGGGTGAGGTCATTAGTCCCGAAAGAGAAAAAATCCGCATAGCGGGCGATGTCGCCGGCCGCCAGGGCTGCCACGGGCAGCTCGATCATGGTGCCAAAATGGTGTTCCATCTTGGATTTCTCTTTCAGTTTCTTACGGAGCTCTGCCTCGATATCACTTAAACCGCGGTAATTTTTCCCTTCAATCTTTTTCCCGTAGATAATAAGCTTAAGCTCATCGGAGTTCATGATCAGAGGTATCATTATTTCGGGATATACCTTTACTCCGTCTTTGCGAGCCTTAAAGGCAGCTTCAAAGACAGCCTCAACCTGCATCTCGTAAATTTCAGGATAAGAAACCGCAATTCGACATCCGCGATGCCCCAGCATCGGATTAAACTCCTGCAGACTCTCTGCTATATCATTTACCTGTTTTTCCGTAATTTTCGTGTTGCCCGCTTCGGAGTGCATATAGTTTACAAAAGCCTTAGTCTGTGCCTTATTGTGGGGGAGAAATTCGTGCAAGGGAGCATCAAGCAGTCGGATGGTAACTTCTTTCCCGTCCATAGCTTTGAAAATACTGTAGAAGTCGTCCTTCTGCATCTTTTTGAGTTTATTAAGTACCTTTCGACGATCGGTTTCATTCTCAGAGAGAATCATCTGTCTGAACACATTTATTCGTTCTTCTTTGAAGAACATATGCTCGGTACGACAGAGGCCAATACCTTCGGCCCCGAAAGTCACCGCCAGTTGAGAATCTCGGCCGGTATCTGCGTTTACCCGGACATGGAAGTTTTTGACATGTTTTTTTATCAACTGCACAAAATCTAACAAACCTGAATCCTTAGGATCCGGTTCAATAAGTTCGGCCTTACCCAAATATATATGGGGTTCACCGTAATGGGGCACCTGCAGGGTAATCAGATCACCCTCTTTCAGGGTATGTTGGCCAATTTTAGCACTCTTATTGCTAAACTTAAGATCATTCTGAACCAAAGACACCTTTCCGTACTGTCGTGCAACTACTGAGGCATGGGCCGAATAACCACCTTCGGAAGAGAGGACCCCACTGGCTACTTCGATGGCCTTTACATCATCGGCAAAGGTGGCGGGCATACAGAGGATCATACGGGTGTCTTCGCCCTGCTGCTGAGCGTTTCTATATGCATCAAGCAGGGAATCGGTAGTAAAATATACTCTTCCGATTGCCGCTCCGGGGGCGCCGGCTATACCCCCGCTTATCTCTTTAAACGATTTTACGGACTCTGGATGAATAACCGGATGCAGTATTTCATTCAGCTGATCGGGTTTGATGGCGTGGATAAGAAAATTGTCGGTAATCTTCTTACGCCGATGCAAGTCTAAGAGCAGTTGTATATCGGCTTGAGTAGATTTAGTAACCAAGGGGCGCTGATCGACAAACCACAGCTTCTTATTTTCGATGGTAAAACGGATCGATCGGATCTCCATAAAATGGTCTTCTACGGTTTTGGCTGTCTTTTCAAGCTCTTTTACATATGTAGGTGATAAACCGGTAACATCTTGTCCCTTACGCTCTTCAGAATTAAAAGTATCAGGAACATACCAGCCGAATATTTTACCCTCTCCAGTCACTGGATTTCTGGTTGCATATTCACCGCTCCCACTGTCACTGCCGTAATTTCCGTATACCATAGGCTGAACAATCAAGGCGGCGTCTTCATTGTCAAGTTCGTCCATACTCAGCAGCATGCTGATTCGGCGAAGACAATATTCGAGTTGCGCATAAGCGTTAGAGAAAAAATCGTCAGGAAGATACGATCGCATATCCTCTAGAGTTTTCTTCAATTTTGCACTTGAGGTCTCATTGTGTAGGACCGCGTCCAGGCTGGAAATTTTGTTGCTGTACAGTTGTATATTTTTTTTATCTTCCTGAATCTCAGCAATTTTATGTTCTATCTGGAACAATCCGTGAATCAGGAACAAGATTTCGTGATAGCTGAACTCTTCTCCCACATAATCGGTAAAACCCGATAAAGTTTCATCGGTAAGGCCGAAGTTGTGGAGCGTAGGGTAATGAACAATTGCTAAATTAGGGCTGATAACCACCTTCAGCAGTAAGGGGTTCTTTGGATCGTTGAACTTTTTGCCGGTTTCCTGTTCAAACAGAGTGATCAATTCCGGGAGCTCGGCGGCAAGTTTAAATTTATCAAGATGAGCGGCAATTTGCGAATCGAGAATAAAACCGGGTACGATCGGAAGATCTAAGGCGGCAAACTCCATTGCCTGTTTCCCGCGAATGCCGAACAACTCCCAAGTATTGGTATTTTTTACATATTTATTACGACTAAAGAAATGTACTGCTTTATTCATAATATCCCCCTAGAATAGATTCAGAATGGTGTTTACAGGATAGCGGAGAAACGCCTCAAACTGCGGACTGGCACCCTGTCGCAAGTAACGCTGCAGCTTGGCCACATCTTGAATATCTTCTCCTGCTACGGCAACCAGTATAGTACTACCGTGTTTGACCTTGCCCCACTTGAACAGGGAATGGATATCATGAATCCTTTCTCCATCGTAATAGATATATACATCAAGACCGGGATGTTTAGCTCTATAACTCTGTATGACCTTTTTCCAGGCCTCTACATTTCCATTGTGAAAGAGTTCATTAGTAACCGGAATTGAGTAGAAAGGCGTCATCCTGCGTTTTCCGGTTTCTGATGCTTCAGCCTTCTCTGCTTTCTCTGGAGCAGTGCCCTCTTCTACTGTTTCTTCTTCAATTTCAGCTTCTTCTTCTTCAACATCCTCTTCTTCAGAGGCAAACTCGACAGTTTTGGCTTTAAATTTTCCCTTTAGTAGGAGATCGGGGGTTTTCACTTTCGCACCGTTCAACAATTTAACCAGTGTTTGCAGGGCCTTCTGTTCTTTTTTATCAGCATCCTGGGTGCTGCCGCCGCTGCAGTAAATGGTGAAAAGCTCATTTTCTTTTAGTACGTTAAGAGAGGCGAAATGGCCTTCATTCTTCGGATTTATAACTTGAGCGCCCAAATCAGGGTGAAAGTAAATGAGTACTACATCAACAGCTTTCCATCGCGGAAGTTCTTTAAGAATGTAGGAAAAATCAGTAAGACTCTTCTCCATAGTATGAGAGTGGAAAGAATAACCGTATTTATCGTGAAGCAGAGCATACACAGTCGGCAGAATTTGCTGCTGTTGAACCTCCTTCTCGTCTAAAAGGTAATTCAGCACGTCGGCAAGGTTTCGCCCTTCGTCCATATGGTCGATAATCTCTGAAACGCTTCTGAAATGTCCAAGGGCTTTATTGAAACCATTTCTGGTTGAAAGGTGTTCGAATTGATTTTGAACTTCCATACCTATTCCTCTTGATTCTTTAATCAAATAGCAACGCCCCCAAAAGGGGGCGTTGTGAAATTATTTTAGATTACATGGATTTTAATCCGTCATCTTTTTTCTTTTTTGGGCGACCCCGCTTCTTCCCGGCGCTGCTGCCCTTGCCGCTGGATTTACTGGCACCGCTCTTACTGCTGGTGCTTTTCTTTCCACCGCTTTCTTTAACCACTGTTGCATTACCGGAGGCATCGGCACCTTCAGAGGAAGAGTTCAGCATATCCAAATACCCCTTTCCCTTGGTGGATGTCTCACCGGAATCTTCATCGCCGGCATTCATATCAGTTGAAAAATGCTGGTCGATATCATCGCGAACTGTTGAACGGCGACGTGAGAATGAAGCGAAGGCTGCGTCCTGGAAGCCTTTAGAGATTCCGTGGAGAAACTCGTTCAGCACATTTGCCATTCCGTCTAGGGTCGCTTTTTTGCGTTTGATGGAGGTAATATCTACATCGAGCAGCAGACCCGGCTGAATATGATACGGATTGATCAGGTAATCGAACTTGTTAAACTCCTGCTGCAGGAACTGGAGACGTTCTTCGATTACACGGCGCTGAACCGGATAGCGATATCCGTACATGTTTTGAAGCTTATCCTGCATGAGGGCCAACTTCTTGCCGATTTTATCTTTGTCTAACACATAGGTGCGGTTCATTTTCTCGACCTGGGTTTCAGCAGGCTCTATGAATGAGATTTCGTCCCATACCTTGTCGATGTCTTCATAGAGAGGATCACCGGTTTTGTCTTTGATTTTGCGGCGAATTTTGTTTTTGTATATCTTGGCGAGATCATCGTAGTCGGTAACACGCTTGAACATCTTTTTGTCTTCATAGACTAGTTCAAGAACATCCCACAAATGCTGAACTTCAACTTCAAAGGACTTAACCTGTACATCGTAGGCTTTTCGCTCTTCAATCAGCTGTGCATTATCGAAATACTTCAGTTTAATCTGATACCGTTCATCGGGAAGCTCGCGATAGTTCATGTCTTCGTACTCGCGAATAAGAAGCTCGCGGGCATTCTTGAGGTTTTCAATGTACTGATAGCCCATCTTAGAGGTATCGAGAATACTGGTAATGCTGTTAATTGCCGTGTTGAAGCCGCGGTTTCGAATATTCTCAAGATCGATAATCTTTTTCAGATTTTCACGGATGTTAAGAGAATCGAACTCTGCAGGATCTATTTCGGCTCGCAGACCTTCTACTCGATCCATTAAGCGCTTACTTATAATGGAATAGCGTTTGGAATTGGGATCTTCGCTGTCATCGGAAGTGTGGTTTTCAACTCGACGCATCTTCTCGAAGATGATCTCGCTGTCATTCATCTCTTCCTTGCCCTGCTCAATCTGTTCATCCTTAACCAGTTCGATCTCTTTATCGATTTCGTCCATGATGTGTTTCGACAACAGGTCCTTGATAATATATTCCACGGTAGCCTGATAGTGGAAGATCGGGCTGATAAGCTCGGAATCAAGAATGTTTACTGAAAGCTTTACATCACTGACTGTTTTCGGCTTATAGATGTTGTCTTTGAAAGAACATTTAACCACTGAATAGGCATTTTCGCCTCGAATGAAGGCACCTACATCCGTTTTCTGCCGCAGCAGAGAGTTGGTGAGGTTTTCAAGGTCGTTAATACCCCGCTGAATGTGACCCTGTAGATGCCCGTACATGTTGACAATAGATTTCTCTATTTCACCGGTATTAAACCGATCCATGCCGCCGACTTCGTCCAGAAGTGCTGATATCTCTTTTGGAGTATATCGGCTGGTAACCTTCATCTCTTCCCGGTCAACGAAGTTACGAACCTTCTTGAGCATTTCATCTTCAGAGGTAACTATGTACCTATTGAACATATTTTGATAATTCTGGTTGAAGTAATTGTACAGCTTCTCTTTAAGGCCACCCATTACATCAAGGCGTTCGAGCACGTCTGTGGGAAGTTTCGAAGCAACGTGGTTTACTACCTTATCAACTTCTTCTTCCATAAGACGATCTACTTCTGCCTGTTGATCTCTGCTTTCCTGTGCCAAAGAGTTTCTAGAACCAACTGCACTTCGTTTAGTTGGATGAAACACCATTGGGCTTTTTGGTAAATCTATGCTTCCCATTGCACTCTCCTTATAAATCGCTTACTGCTAACTATAATAATAGATTATCAATATGTTATGCAAAATGTAAAGCACGTTTTTTTTTTTATACATTTTTTCTCCTTCTTTTACTTGTATAATCATGATAGGATAAATGTAATGAAAATTCAAACGTACTACAAAATTTTTATCTCCATAGTCTCCATTACGATGGCTTTAGGTATGGGGGTACAATTAGCCGATGCCGATACCCGAGCAGGTAACTTGAGTGTTTACCTCCTGATTGACAAATCTTTGTCGATGAAGCAGGAAATTGGCTCTGTAAATCATTACCTGGAACAGACTATATGTAACAACTTACTGCAGTCCGACGATTTTGTCTATGCACTAAGCTTCTATGGCGGCAGACAGGAGCTCTTTCAGGGAAGAATCGGACGGGATATTACAATTGAAGCCCTTGCTGATAAATTCCGCAATTTAAAAGCGGATCGACACTATACCGATATCGGTTCTGCTTTGGATGCATTTGAACAAGCCATACAGAGTTCTGCTGCCCCCCCTACCGAGCAGCACTATATACTCCTGCTCTCAGATAATTACCACGAAGGTCCTCCCGGAAGTCCCTACCCAGGTAAAACGTACAATCTGGATCATCATCTCTTGCAGCCGAAAAAAGAAATTCCAATGAATGGTTGGCAAATTTCAATTCTTGGCATTACAGTTGAAGAAAAAGCGCGTCGTTTAGCTAGTGAAATTACTAACGCGTGGAACCAACGTAACTGAGAGAGGTACTATGGCAGGCTTCGATGGTCTGACTCATTTTCTCGAAAATAATGACAAATTTATTCTCACTGCCCATGAAACTCCCGATGGAGATGCAGTCGGCAGCGAATGTGCATTGTTTCTAGCGCTTAAATCTTTAAATAAAAAGGTGTTGCTGTACAACAGCGATCCAATCGCACATAAATACTTTTTTTTGGGATGTACCAGTAAGATTGTCACTTTAAAAGAGGAATCTCAGCTGCCTGAAGACCTAGCCGACTACGTGCTGCTTATTCTTGATACAAACGATTTGCACAATATTGGAGTGGTAGCAGAAATGGTTCTACCCAAAGTAAAGGCGTACTTTATTGTTGACCATCATGAGTCGGAAGAGAATATCATCGAGGTCAATCATATTGAAGAATCCGCTTCATCTACCTGCGAAATTCTATTTGAGCTGTTTGAAAACATGGGTATTCAGTTGACTCTTCCGATTGCTGAGGCATTGTTTACGGGTATAGTGTATGATACCGGCTCTTTTATTTATCCAAAAACAACACCCCGTACCTTTATGATCGCCTACTCTCTGAGCAGTGTTGGCGTAAATCCTAATAAGATATATCAGAAAATCTATGAGAGCAATTCAGTATCAGCGCTGCGCTTGCAGTCTAAAGTGCTGTCTACATTAGAGCTATTCTATGATCAGCATGTGGCGGTACAGACTATGACCAAAGAAATGATTTTCGAGTGTGACGCTATCTATGAGGAGGCTGATGCGCTGATAAATGTACCCCTCAAGAGTGAAACAATAAGGGTCTCATTGTTTTTCAAAGAAAATGAGGCCGGAATTTTACGTTGTTCCCTGCGCTCTAAGGGCGATATAAACGTGGCTGAAATTGCCCAGACCTACGGCGGTGGCGGACACAAAACAGCAGCAGGTTTCAAGAGCATTTGGCCCCTTGAAACAATAAAACAAAAAGTGTTAGATAAGTTATCACCTTACTTTCCGGAAGTCTAATAGAAGTATGAAGATAGATCGAAATATGAAAATACATCCCTTTTTAGTTATTTTATTCACACTAGTGTTCTTGATCGCCTGCGATCCCAATCCGTCTCAGGATGACTCGGCATACCTGCGGGAGCCGAAAAAAGTAAACCTAGATACTGGGGAAGACCAAGATTCCGGCACTGAAAGCTCCTCCGAGGATGAATATCAGGAAGAAGCTCGGCAATTTGCCCGTGTAGAGCTTCCCGCCGGATACCAGGTAGTGCAGCTCGTAGATGTAACTCTTGATTTGGACCGTTATGAGGAACAGGTGCTGGTAGCTCAGGATACTGAGTCGGAAGAGAAAAATATCTCTCTTTTTGTAGCAGATTACGATAGCATACGCGACAAATATACAATTACTTGGGAGTCGGAAACCTTGGCCCAGCGGCGTAAAGGACTTCAGGTTGCGGTGATTGATACCACCGGAGATCACAATCTTGAAATTGTGTGCAGCGGCATTAATAATGATGGTCTGCAGACTATGGATATTTTTCGGCGAACCTCATCTCCCGAAGAGTATGGTCTCTACTTCGATCGAATACTTTCGCTTGAAGTGGATGGGACTATCGAACTACAGCAGGAAAAGCGCAGTCAGTCTTATCAAAACGGTCTTTCTAGCGGAAGCAGTTTTCCAGTGGTTACCAGCAGTAAGGATACTGATTCCGAGCGCATGAGTGATATAATCAAAAGAACATATAGTTGGCGCAACGATTCTCGCAGCTACGAGCAGGTGCTCGAGAAAAAGGTATCCGGACAGGAGGTCGAGGATCGCCGTCTCAAAGAGCTGTTTGAGGGTGGGAGTGAGTCCTTTGAAGAGTTTTTGAGCGGCCCGTGGTTGTACTCGAAAAGCGCTGATCAAGACTCCCCCCAAGGGCAAAGGTCCCTGATCCATTTTAACTCCATTGACAAGACTATCACCTTGTACAGCGGAAATGTACAGGAAGTATACACCTGGACCAGCTCTCAAAGGTTTTTGGCCAATAGCCTGGCAATTCGCGGCGAGAACGAAATTGTACCCTTTATGCGGATCTATATATCTGCTTATATTGAGGATCTTAACAATATCCGTTTGCGGATTTCCGATATAAACTCACATAACGGACAGCGCGACACCAATACTTCCTGGTCGGGAATGTACCAGAAAATCGGAGACTCCCTGCAGAGCACCTTTCTCAGCTCTTATCCTTCCTATGGGGATGAAGGAAATTCACATCTTCCCACCCTTACTGGGGTATATAAAAGTGATGTAGGAGATGAGATTACTTTTGACCCTCCCTATTTTACTCTTGAGCGCGATGGGGTTCAGCAGAGCGGAGGTTTTTCGGTCTATTCCATGGGCAGTGATGTGTTGGAACTAAAGGTCCTGAACTCCCAGGGGATTGTGGTAGAACGGCTGTGCTATGCATTTGATTACTTTGAAGAGCAGAAGAGCAACGAAATTATTCGCCGTATTGTCCTGGTACCCGGAAAAATTGGAGTAAACGGTTTTAAGCTGGGTGAAAAACAACCAATTCGTTATGAACAGGTCGAGAAAATTGAAGATCAGTAGACTGGATACCCCTCAAAACTCTTCTCTTTCAGC
Source organism: Spirochaetaceae bacterium (assembly GCA_041686355.1). Classification (GTDB taxonomy): domain Bacteria; phylum Spirochaetota; class Spirochaetia; order DSM-16054; family Sediminispirochaetaceae; genus DSBN01. The sequence goes on along the minus strand of JAWLDZ010000024.1, from coordinate 7,504 downwards.
TTTAACACTATCTCCTCTTCCGATTCACCGTAGGCAATCGGAACTAACACACGGTAAAAAGTAGAGTCGTTCACATCGGCTTGAACTACCATTGCGGTAAAACCTTGCTTCTCCAGTTCCCGCTGCATGTAATGGGCGTTTTCCGCATCTCTGAAAGATCCTGTCTGAATAGCGTGACTCTTCTGATTCTGCTTATTTTCGTCGCCTTCACCCTCTCCATTGGACTCGTCATCTGAATCGTCATCTGAATCAGTTTTTTCTGTGGATTGAATTAGTGTGTCCGGTACCGCTTCTCTGTGGGGCGGAGGAGAATCTGGAACGCTCAGCAAGCCCAGGGAAACCTCGGCGGTTGGTTTACGTGCAATTTGATCCTGCAAAAGGCCGTATTCGGGAGAATCGGGAAAGCGGGTTTCCAACTGTTTGGCAATACTGTGTATCTCTGTATCGGATTCCTCAGGTAACGATGCGTAAAGCATATACATACCGTAGAGTACTCCCGCCGGTAGTTGTTCACGGGCCTCATAGAGCGCGTGGAGGACCGTCGCTGCTTCCGCCTCACGATCTTGGTGCTGGAGTATACGTGCTTCCTGCATTCGAGCCATGTGAGTCAATTCTGTATCCGTACTTTCCCGAACTATATGACGACATTGAAGGAGGGCCTGTTCGTAATTCGCAAATTCGATTAGAAGCAGAGCTGAGAGGTACAGCGCGTGAAAATCGCGTTTCCCGCTGGGAGCAAAGGCGGCTGATTGGTAGTGCAGCTGGGCCTCCTGCAATTTACCGATCTGTTCCTCTATCCTGGCCATATCCAGCAGCAGAGTATGGCGATGGTCGTCCTGTTCGACTGCAGGTAAGAACTCTTTGATAAGGTCCAGGGCATCATGCGGAGAATCCGCTGAAGTATACTCCTCACGTAGTCTTGAAAAAAAATCTGCCCTTCCCACTAAATCCGACAGTTCGGACTGCTCCTGAGAAAACACTATCCCATTACTGATCATGAGCATACTTATTATAAAAAGCAGAAGTAAGTATCTTTTCATAGTTATTCGCCTGTATAAACGCCTTTAAGGGTATTGCCTATCATCGCATCGATTCGTACATTGACGAACTGGCCGATGAGAGTTGAATCTCCTGGAAAGACGACCATATGATCCCTTTCCGTTCTCGCCAGAAGTTCCCGGGGATTTTTTTTGGAGGTTGATTCAACCAACACTCGTTCTTCCTTGCCTATCCGCTTCACTCTTTTTCTCCGGCTTATCTCTTTTTGCAGGGTAATTACTTCCGATAAACGATCAAGCTTAGTCTGGTGTTCAATTTGGCCATCAAACTCGGCTGCCGGAGTTCCTGTGCGGGGATTAAAGTAGTACATAAAAGCATCATCGAACTCAACCTCCCGCATTAAATCAAGGGTAGCCTGAAAATCGGCCTCCGTTTCTCCCGGAAATCCAATCATAATATCAGTTGTAAGAGCCGGTTCATCAATACTGCTTCGTATCTTCGTAACCAACTGCACATAATCTTCTCTTGTATATTTTCGGTTCATTCTCTTCAGGACTGAACTTGAACCATGTTGTACCGGTAAATGTATATGAGTGCACAAACGCGGTTCGGTGGCAATCATTTCGATGAGCCTTTGGGGAATGTCCTTTGGGTGGGATGTCAGAAATCTGACCCATTCGATGTTATCAAGTTGCGCTACTATTTCCTTCAGAATATCGGGAAACTTATACTGACGGATGTTGGAATCAGCAGCACCCACTTCGTAGGAGTAAGAGTTTACATTCTGGCCCAGCAGGGTTATTTCTTTGACTCCCTTTGACTCTAAGCCTTGAAGCTCACGGAGAATATCTTGGGGCGAACGCGACAGCTCACGTCCGCGAACGTGGGGTACGATACAGTAGGTACAGAAATTATCGCAGCCGTGCATTATTGGTACAAAGGCATGGAAATCTTTCTTCCGTTGATGGGTATCTTGAAAATGGAAAGGCTTTTCCTCCGGGCTTTCGTAGTTGTGTGTTATCGTCCCCCTAGGGCTTTTCCCATTAAGGTTTTCAATTAAGTTCGGCAGCTGCTCTTTCTCGAAGTTACCGACCACCAAATCTATGGCCGGTTCCTTCTTCCGCAATTCCACCTTCAAGCGTTCGGCCATGCAGCCCATCACTACCAGCTTTGCTGGACTTTCCTGTTTCATATGCTTAAAAAAGCCGATTCTTCCCCAAATGCGATTTTCCGCAGTCTGACGGACCGAGCAGGTATGCAGAATAACGGCATCAGCCTCTTCCGGAACATCGGCTTGTTCCCACCCCTGCTGTTGCAGGCTATTTTCCAGGGCATAGCCTTCGGCAAAATTCATCTGGCATCCGTATATTTCAAGCCAATATTTCTTGGACATATAGTAAAGCTCCTGTCACTTATTCGGTGTAAAGCTGCTGATACACATATCGGGGTATAAGTTCCCAATCATTCTGTTTCGGCAGAAGGATCCATGCACCCTTATTAAAATCGTCATCGACATCCTCTTCCGTCAAGCCGGAGAGGTAGTAGTTACTGTAGGTAGTATAGAGAATATTATCGGTAGAAATGCTCTTCCGGGGCTCCAGATCGGCTTTATGATATTTTATAAAGAATTGGGCCAAATCATAAGCTGAAAAGTCGGTATCCACGTATTCGTACAACACCTTAAACAAGTTATATACCTGCTGCAAATTCCCCGCATGCAGGTTGTTGAGCTTATCAAAAAGTGCTTTTATAACCAACTGTTGTCGATACGCACGGTCAAAATCATCCGAGGTGTGCCGGGAACGGGCTATCCGCAGTGCCTCGATTCCTGTTAGATGGTGCTCGCCTGCCTTAAAATACAGGGTTTTCCATTCTCCGTGCTCACGTATCCTGTAGGTCGGGTCAATCAGCGCTTTATCAAGATACACATTTATCCCGTCTAGAATATTAACTACATCGATAAAAGCGTACATATCAACCGTTATGTGTCCGTCCAACTCTATCCCGGTAAGCTCCTCAACCACTGAACGCAGCTTTTGAATACCGTATAAGCGGTAATAATCACTCACCTTTCGCTGTTGATAATAAATATCCCTGGGGATGCTCAGCAGCCGGATTCCAGTATCTTTCGACAGTCGTGCCAACATCATGGTATCGGCATTTTTTTCATGGGTACCGCAGAGCAATATCAATGTTTCTTCACTTCTACCCGCCCTAGAAATTGCGGAGGCCTGAGGCAGCTCTTTAACGGCAGAATTCGAGTTCACCTCGCTGGGGAACAAGTCCTCCCCTGCCTGATTTGAAACACGGTTTTCCGATGAGATTGTCTTCAGCTCGGAGATGACTAGGTCTTCACTGTCGGTTAAGTAGACTTTTCCATGTTTTTTTAGGACGGCAAATGCACCGTAATGCTGTGAGTCTTCATGAAAGAGATCAAAATAGTAGTAATCGCCATCCTCACGGGGTTCAGACTTTATCCTCAAATTATTTTCCGACAAAAATGCGTGAAAGGCCTCATCCTTGGACAAGGCCGTAAGCTCTTTAAGCATCCTGGCAACGTCTCTCTGCTGTGGAGTACGAGCATCAATCTCTTGTATGCGCTCAAGCAAGGCTGCCTTAAAAGTGGTCCGCTTCTCATAGCTCTGCTCTTCTATAAAAAAGCGGTTATTCTGAAAACGGACCCCAAAATTGAATATCCACCCGCCGTCGCTGCCGTTGGTACCGGCAGTCCGTATACGCCATTCGGTAGTTTCCAGGGTCTTACCTGCGGGAGGTTCAGGTGGCAAAAGTTTTAAACGCTTATCCTGTACTAACTGTGAAACCTGGTTGCTTTGAAATAACTCCCTTACATACTGGAGTTTTTCGGTAAACCGATTCGCATGCGACTCAATTTCTGTAAGCTCTTCTCTTAAATAAGTGGCGGAGTTTTCCACTGCCCTTTCAACGTTTTCGATGCTGAAGGTATTTTCCCGGTGCAGGCGCGAGCTTACTCTGACCTGGGGAATATCCTGTATGTACAGGGTATCCAGAACAAACAGTCGCTCTCCGTTTTTTAAAAGTGAATATCGGCTTTGGCTGTGCTGCTGTACATTCAGTTTTAATTCCTCCAGATTCTTCTGCAGCTGCTGATTATTAAGATACGCAGCAAAGCTTCGCTGTAATTCCTGCTGGCGGTAATACTCGTCAAAGTATTCTACCCCCCGGAAGAAAAGCGCGTCCCCGGTATTCTCTTGGCTCCCTTGGCCCGCAGCAGACTCGGAGGAGTCGCTACCAGGCGAGCTGTTTTCAGTTTTGAGGGGTATGGACTCGGTCCGCGGCAGGTGCAGGGCCTCCCGGCTTTCATTCAGTTTGCTGAAAAGTATATTCTGGTTTAACCCGATCCTCTCCAGAGTTGATTGCCGGTTTTCGGTTTCCTCACTTATGTTCTGAGTAAAGTTTTTGAAATCTTGTTGAACTTGCCGCACCTGCAGATGCAGCAGCAGCCATCCGCCGGCTATAATCAGGGTAAGCAGACCTGCAACCGCCACGCTTACGTATGTTTTCTTATTATTCCGCATTTGTAATCCTTAATCAGTTTCACTCAAATATCAATTTTGAAAGAAACTTTAGTGACGAAAAGAACGCTCTCCGGTAAACACCATGGCAGCTCCGAAGTCGTTACAAGCTTCAATAGATTCAAAATCTCTAACCGAGCCCCCCGGCTGTACGACGGCGCTCACTCCCTCCCGTAAACCCACTTCAATACCGTCTCTGAAGGGAAAAAAACCGTCTGAGACCATGACCCCTCCCTGAATGTCTGCATGGCGCTCTTGGACCTCCGAATTGATCTGTGCCTGCTGCGCCTGTTCAAGTTCGTGGTAGTTTTTTCCATACCGGTTGAGTGAAAAACGCTGTACGGCTTTGGTGTAGGCTTTATCCCTGGCGATCTGCGCACAGCCTACTCTGTCCTGTTCTCCGGTACCAATTCCAACAGTCACACGATCTTTCACGTAGAGAACTGAATTGCTGGTTACCCCGCTTTCTACCTGCCAGCCAAAGAGTAAGTCCTGTAGTTCAGCCTCGGTAGGAGCCCGCTGTACTCGGTACTGCCGGCCCTTATATTCAGACTCCGCCGGTAGAAAATCTGAGCTAGTCAAAACTCTCGTAGTATACGACCACTGCAGTACCAGGCCTCCGTCTATCAGAGAATGAAAATCGATATGCGGTGCCGCCGTAAGCTGCTGCAGCCGTTCAATATTTTTAATTTCCATAATCCGCAGGTTCTTCTTTTTCTCAAACAGCTGCATTGCCCCATCGGTATAGGATGGTGCCACAATTACTTCGGTATAGTGGCGGTTAATCTCTTCCGCTGTGGCTGCATCAACCTCACGGTTCAGGGCAACCACCCCGCCAAACGCAGCAATCGGATCGGCCATAAAGGCCTGTATATAGCTGTCGGCTAAACTGTCCCGCTGGGCTACCCCGCAGGGGTTGTTGTGTTTGATTATCACAGCGGTAGGACGTTCAGGGAAGTATCTGAGAATACTTAAAGCGCTGTCTACATCGGTAATATTTATCATGCCGGGGTGCTTTCCCGATTTTCTAAGCTGAGCAGTTGAGACAAGTGCAGAATCGGGGCTTACCGCCTCGACATCCCCCAGCACCAGATTTCCGTTGAGCAGGCGGTAAAGCGCTGCCGATTGATGGGGATTTTCCCCATAGCGCAGCCCCTTCTTCTCACCTCCGATTGACCAGGTTACCTTTTCAAACCGTAGTGTCTGAAGGTATGAATCTTCTCCAAAACTAATTTGCATAGTCCGAGGAAAATTGTCCGTGTGTAGCTCATGGTATTGTTGTGTGAGATTCCTATTCATCATGCGGGGGCCTCCAGGGAAATATCGCCGCTTATCCTATCATAGCGGTTAAAAAATGAGAAGTATCAAACAAAAAGCCCTCGGCCGGCACCTAGGGTGCACAGCAGAGGGCCCTTTTGTATTAAAGCAAAGCTCAGACGACTACTACAGTAGTGCTATTTTCCAGCTTTAAGATGGTTTTTGGCTGATTCAAGAGTATTGTACAGCAGCATTGTGATGGTCATTGGTCCAACACCACCGGGGACTGGGGTTATTTTAGAGGCTTTTTCTGCAATGGGCTCAAATTCCACATCTCCGACCAAACGGTACCCCTTCTTTTTGCTGGAATCTTCTACTCGGTTGACGCCCACATCGATCACTACCGCTCCGGGCTTTACCATATCGGCGGTGATCATTTCAGGTTTTCCCGCCGCAGCAATCAGAATATCCGCCTGCCGGGTGATGGAGGCCATATCCTTGGTAGCGGAGTGACATACCGTTACGGTCGCATTGCGCCCTTCGGCCTTCTGCAGCAGCATGTTTGCCAGGGGCTTTCCGACTATATTGCTTCGTCCAACAATAACCGCATGGGCACCCTTTGTTACCACTCCAGAACGAATCAGCATCTGGATGACTCCATGGGGAGTGCACGGCAGAAAGGCCGGCTGGCCAAGCATCATTTTTCCTACATTGAAGGGATGAAAACCGTCGACATCCTTTTCCGGTTTTATTCTCAGTAGAACCTTCTCTTCATCAATATGATCGGGCAGCGGCAGCTGCACGAGAATACCGTGAATTTTAGGATCTTCGTTCATACGGTCAATGATTTCGAGCAGTTTGGCTTCGCTGGTATCGGTGGGCAGACGATTGTCGTCGGAATAGATGCCGGCCTTTTCACAGGCCCGCTCTTTTGCCTTTACATAAGAGTTGCTGGCCGGATCCTCGCCTACTAAAACAACTCCAAGTCCCGGAGTTACACCTTGGGCGGTAAGCTTTTGTACCTCTTCGGCGATTTCAGCCCGCATCTCCTGGGCTAGTTCTTTTCCATCAATAATTTCAGCAGACATATAGAAACTCCTTTTGTGCATGTAGATATAGTAATATTATAATATATAATACTTTTTTACGATATATAGACTGTCCCGAAGCTTAGCGCATTTTTTTAAGAGATTTGCAAAAAATTCTCGATTTCTTGAAGCAGAACAAAGAATTACCTCCTCTTACTAAGTAAGAACCACACCCCAAGGAGGTATCCCATGCTCTTGAGCTATCAATTTGTTCCCCCATTCTGTCCACAACCGGATTGCCCGATGCACTACGAAGGCCGGCACCCGGCAAAATGGTACCGCAAGGACGGCCACCACGAGACCGAGTGCTTCGGCTCGGTGCAGCGCTACCTGTGCAAACACTGCGACCACAGCTTCAGCACCCAGAGCTTCTCCTTAGACTATTACGCCAAGCGCCTCGTGGACTACGAACAGATCTTCCGCCAGCTGCGCTCGACCGCCGGCATTCGTGATCTGGCCCGTAACCTTGAAATCTCCCGCGGCTCGGTACAGAACCGCATCTTCCGCATGGCCCGCTGGTCGATCGCCCAGCACTGCCTGGCCGGCGAAACTCTGCACGTCAATGAAGATCTGGCTTTCGACGGCTTTGAGGGCTACACCAGAAGC
>JAWLDZ010000023.1:22160-31865 GCA_041686355.1 Spirochaetaceae bacterium | reverse complement strand
GCGTATTCGGCAGATTGAGAAAAAAGCAATCAAGCGGCTTCAGCATCCTTCCCGTAGTATGCATTTGGAGTCTTACACCGCATAATTTGAGTGTATTCAAGAGGCGCCTTTAGGGTGCCTCTTTTTTTTGGTGCGCCCGGCAGGGCGCACCAACTTGGAGGTGAAAGTCCTCTACGAGCCCGACAGGGGGAATCGTTAGCCGGACGGCAAGGGTGTCCATCGCGAGGTGGAATCTGAAGGAAGCCGCAGGCAAAACACGGCCCTGACGAACAGAAATCGTATAAGAGGCATGGCGGTTGGATGAGAAAGCTAATATTTTCAAAGTCCGATACCTGTACGGAAGGCTGTCATGTAAATACGGCGGGGATACGTGTGAAGGTAGGTGCGCATTACCCGGGGAGGTCTCGTCGCGGGCCTGAAGTGCTACTGCCGCCGGGAGGCGGTGGGATAAACGGCGAGAAGTCAGCCGAGGGCATAGTAGCTCCACTCGACCGGAGTGAAGGCCCAAACGTATGCAGGTGCTCTGCGCTTTGTGTACTCACCGGAGGAGAAAGAGACAGAAATGAGACCTGAAAAGGATCAGCCGCGTGAAGAGGGTACCGGACGGAATCCGGGAGTGGCTTCCGGCGGTGTCTCGGTCCCGGAGACGTATACAGGGAGGAGCGGAGCGGATGAGCGTCAAATGATGGAACGAGTGGTCGAGAGCGAGAACATGTGGTCGGCCTACAAACGAGTGGTGACCAACAAGGGAAGCGCCGGAGTCGATGGGATGACGGTAAGCGAACTAAAGGAACACTTGAGAACACACTGGCCGACCATACGAGAGAAGTTGTTGGAAGGGACCTACGTCCCGTCCCCGATACTGCGGGTGGAGATACCGAAACCCGGAGGAAAGGGAGTGCGAAAACTGGGAATACCGACGGTCACCGATCGGCTCATACAGCAGGCTGTACAGCAAGTAATGAGTCCGGTATGGGACCGAACGTTCTCGGAGCATAGCTATGGATTCCGTGCCGGACGGAGTGCACATGATGCGGTGTTGCAGGCCAGAGCGTATGTGGAGGAAGGCCACCGGTGGGTGGTCGACATGGACCTGGAGAAGTTCTTCGATCGGGTGAACCACGATGTGCTGATGGACCGAGTAGCCCGTAAGGTGCGTGATCGGCGGGTGCTAAAACTAATCCGCCGTTATCTGAGGGCCGGAATCATGGATGGAGGCGTGGTAGAGGTGCCGCGGCAGGGAACTCCGCAGGGAGGTCCCCTATCGCCGCTGTTGTCAAACATCTTGCTGGATGACCTGGACAAGGAGCTGGAGAGGCGCGGCCATGCATTCTGCCGTTATGCCGATGACTGCAACATATATGTAAAAAGCAGGAAGGCGGGCGAACGGGTGCTGGAGGGCTTAAAACAGTTCTTGGAGAAGAAGTTAAAGCTGAAGGTCAACGAAGAAAAGAGTGCGGTAGACCGACCGTGGAAGCGAACGTTTCTCGGCTACAGCATGACGGCTCACAAGAAGCCGCGACTTAAGGCAGGACCGGAGGCGGTAAGGCGGTTGAAGGCGAAAATCAAGCTGATACCTGCGAGCGGACGCGGAAGAAGTTTGGCCCACACGATCCGATTGCTGAATCCCCTCTTGAGGGGTTGGTACAACTACTTCTCCCTTGCACAGGTGAAGAACATCTTTGAAGAACTGGACGGATGGTTACGTAGAAGACTGCGAGCTATTATCTGGAGACAATGGAAACGCACTTACACCAGAGCGAAGAACCTGATGAGCCGTGGACTACCGGAAGCGCGAGCGTGGAGAAGCGCTTTCAACGGAAGAGGACCATGGTGGAATGCAGGGGCTTCACACATGAATATAGCTTTCCCGAAAAGCTTATTCGATTCTCTTGGATTGTACTCGTTTATGGATCATTTGGCAGTTACGTCGTAACTGTATACGAACCGCCGTGGTACGGAACCGTATGCCCGGTGGTGTGAGAGGACGGCGGGCGTGAGCCCGCCTCCTACTCGATTATTGAATTACGAATATTCAAAAAAGCATAGTTTATTGACAGGGCGGGGTAATTATCTTACCATCAGGGATAGAGATATTAAATTAGTAGATACCCAAAATTATGGAGGTTATAAGTAACTATGGGAAAGAAGTTAGTGTATTATTTCGGCGGTGGAAAAGCCGAAGGCAACTCCGGAATGAAGGAATTTCTCGGCGGTAAAGGAGCCAACTTGGCCGAGATGACAAACCTTGGAGTGCCGGTACCGCCGGGTTTCACCATCTCAGCAGAGGTGTGTAAAATTTATTATGAAAAAAAACAGCAATATCCGGAAGGATTAGAGGCTGAAATTGATGCGAACCTGGAAAAACTTGAGAAGATGATGGGTAAAAAGCTCGGCGATCATGATGACCCCCTTTTGGTGTCCGTACGTTCAGGTGCTGCTCAATCCATGCCGGGTATGATGGACACTATTCTCAATCTCGGTATCAACGATAATGCGGTCGCCGGTTTGGCAAAAAAGACGGGGAACGAGCGTTTTGGCTGGGATGCCTACCGTCGCTTTATCCAGATGTTCTCCGATGTAGCTATGGGTTTAGACCTGCAGTTGTTTGAGGGCGAGCTGGAAAAGGCGAAGCAAGCCAAGGGTGTCGAACTGGATACCGATTTGGATGCTGAGGATTTGAAGAAACTGGTAGAAGTATACAAACGGGTATATAAGCAGCAGAAAGGCGAGGATTTTCCTCAGGATCCAAAGGACCAGCTGTATAAATCGATAAATGCGGTCCTCGGCAGCTGGATGAACGAAAAGGCCATTAAATATCGTAAGATTAACGATATTACCGGCTTGTTGGGAACTGCAGTCAACGTGCAGTCCATGGTCTTCGGAAACTTTGGCGAGAACTCCGGTACCGGCGTTGCCTTTACCCGAGACCCCTCTACCGGGGAGAAGGTCTTTTTTGGCGAGTTCCTGGAGAACGCCCAGGGAGAGGATGTTGTTGCCGGTATCCGAACTCCTAAAAACCTTTCCTATTTAAAAGAAATTAATCCTGAAATCTACGATCAGCTGTTCACAATTAAAGACCGGTTGGAGCAGCATTATCGTGACATGCAGGACATTGAGTTTACTATTCAACAGGGGAATCTCTTCCTGCTGCAGACCCGTAACGGAAAGCGCACCGGTGCGGCGGCTATTAAGGTTGCTGTGGACATGGTCGAAGAGAAGATGATCACCGAAGAAGAATCGGTTGGCCGGGTTACCCCGAAGCAGCTTGATCAGCTTTTTCATCCCCGAATCGAACCCTCCTCAAAGGGAAAACTGAATGTCCTGGCCAAGGGTCTGAACGCCTCACCAGGCGCAGCTACCGGGCAAATCGTTTTTACCGCCGATGAGGCTGAGGAGTGGGTGAAACAGGGCAAAAAAGTGCTGCTGGTCCGCAAAGAAACCTCTCCTGAAGATATCGGCGGCATGCATGCAGCTGAAGGAATTCTTACCTCGACCGGTGGAATGACCAGTCACGCAGCGGTTGTTGCCCGTGGAATGGGTAAACCTTGTGTAGCCGGCTGTAAAGCAGCTGTGGTGAGTAGCGGTAAGCTGCAAATTGAAGGTAAGACCTATAAAGAGGGCGACTGGATGACCATCGACGGCACCGACGGTGAGGTGTATGAAGGGCAGATTGACTTGGTCGATCCACAGATCACCACCGACCTGGAGAAGTTCCTCCTCTGGGCAGATGATGTAAGATACAAGGATAAACGTAAAAGCGTGAAGGAGAAGGGGTTTGGTGTACGTACAAATGCCGACACTCCCGGAGATGCAAAGAAGGCCCGTGATTTCGGGGCTGAAGGTATCGGCCTGTGCCGGACCGAGCATATGTTCTTTGACGTTGGCAAACTGGAAATTTTTCAAGAGATGATTGTGGCCGAAAGTAAAGAGGCCCGACAAAAGGCACTGGATAAATTGCTGCCCCTGCAGCAGAAGGATTTTGTGGGTATTTTTAACGCGATGGAAGGTTTGCCGGTTACAGTTCGGCTGCTGGATCCACCGCTTCACGAGTTTGTACCAAAAACAGATGAAGACATTCAAGAGCTTGCCGATAAGGTGGGGCTGAAGCCCGAATCTATTAAAAATATGGCAGAGGACCTCAAAGAGATGAACCCCATGCTCGGTCACCGCGGCTGTCGGCTGGGAATAACCTATCCTGAGATCTACGATATGCAGGTTGAGGCGATCATGGAAGCTGCCTGTGAAGTTGAGAAGGCGGGGGTAAAGGTGCTGCCGGAGATTATGATTCCCCTGGTGGGCACCAAAATGGAGCTGAAGGTACTGCGTGAGAATGCAGAGAAGGTTGTCCAGAACGTGCTGAAGAAGAACAACAGCAGCCTGGCCTACAAGATCGGTACCATGATCGAGATTCCCCGGGCCGCTTTGACTGCGAATGAAGTTGCCGAAGACGCTGACTTCTTCTCCTTCGGTACCAACGACCTGACCCAGATGACCCTTGGCTATTCACGTGACGATATCGGCAGTTTTATCGGCGAGTACCTGGACCAGAACATTTTGCCCTACGACCCCTTCCAGAGCATTGATCAGGCCGGCGTTGGCCAGCTGATAACAATGGCGGTTGAAAAGGGCCGGGCCACAAAGAAGGACCTAAAAATGGGTATCTGTGGTGAGCACGGAGGAGACCCCTCGTCCATCGAGTTTTGTTATCGCAATGGACTCAACTATGTCTCCTGCTCCCCCTACCGGGTTCCGATAGCCCGACTGGCGGCAGCACAGGCGGTTGCTGTTGATTTGCTGAACGAATAATAAATTGAATTACTTAACAGGAGGCCCGTAAGGGCCTCTTTTTTCAATTACAAACCTTTAAAAATAGGGTTTTTTAAGAGAGAAATGAACAGTTACAATGTATACCAGCATCTGTTAAATGCATATGGAACTCAAGGCTGGTGGCCGCTAGTGCAGCGAAACTCCCAACCTGGCTATACCCAGGAGGGGTATCACCCCGGTGCGTACTCCCTTGAACTGACCTCCAATGAGCGCTTTGAAATTATTACCGGAGCTATCCTTACCCAAAATACCAATTGGGTAAATGTCCGGCGCAGCCTCACCAACCTGCTGGAGAACTGTCCCTTCGGGCCGGAGTTTTTGGGCGCAGCCGAGCACGCTGAGCTGGCTCCTTTGATACGTTCAAGCGGTTACTACAACCAAAAGGCAAAAAAGTTAAAACTTACTGCCCAGTTTTTTCTGCAGCGGGGTGTGACCAATGATACTCCCCCTAGTCGGAAGGAGCTTTTAGCGATCTGGGGCATAGGCCCGGAAACAGCGGATTCCATTCTCCTCTATGCCTTTCGTTCTCCGATTTGTGTGGTAGATGCGTACAGTATGCGGATTTTTAACCGCCTCGAGCACCGGAGCGGCTCAGCGGGAAGCCCAAGGGACGGCGCAGAAACCCGCTCAGCGGGCGATGAGTGGACCTACATGGAGCTGCAAGGTAAATTCCATGCCGAATTACCGGAGGATGCCGAGGTGTATAATGAATTCCATGCCCTGTTGGTAGAACATGGAAAACGGTATTGTACCGCTAAAAATCAAAAATGTTCTAAATGTCCATTAAAAACAGAGTGTCGCTTTATTGCACTAACGAGCTGAATACGCTACACTTTACTCGATTTGTGAGGCACGTTGATACAAGGGGAGACGTTTTATGTACGTTGATAATAACACCGATCAATATCGGGCCAGTATTAGGGATATCCTGCTGTTCAAGTTCCTAAGTGAAAGGGAAGTTGAAGATTTGCTCAGAATGTGTGAAATACAAGTCTTTGAAGAGGGCGAGCGTATTGTGCAGCAGGGCGAGGTAGAGCAGGCATTCTATGGAGTGGTTAGCGGCTCTGTTGAAGTAGCTGTGGGGGAAGGGCGGCGTAAAAACGTCTATATCTGCACCATCGGCAGCGGAGAAGTCTTTGGCGAGGCCGGTATGTTTATGAAAGTAAAACGGACAGCCCACGTAAATAGTTTAACAAACACCGCATTGCTGCATATTACCCGCAGTAATTTTTTACAATTTATTAAAAAGTATCCTACCACCGGTAATAAGATCTTAATGGTAACCGTGTATAGTCTGCTAAAGAAACTCCGTGAAGCAAACCAGGAACTGGCCTTCGAACGGCAGTTCGATATTGAACAGGATGATGTCGACTCTATTGTCGATGAGTTCCTCCGGGCCTAGGCGTACTTAAACGGGCCTTAACTGAGCCGCAACCGCCTTAATTAACTGTTCCGCCGCCTGGAATTTTGTAGAGAGTTTGATGTGCGTCCCCTCGCCGGAGGAGTCGAACAGGTGCAGCTCGTTGGTGGCGGACTCAAAACCCGAGCCTTCCGCTCCGACATCATTCACCGCTATCATATCCGCTTTAGCCTTCTTCATTCTGGCCCTTCCATCCGCAGCCATCTCTTTCGCTGTTTTCTGAAAAAGGGCGCGAAAGGCAACTAAAAAGGTGTGGGGAGATATCTCCTTTACCTGGTCGATAATCTTCGGTGTAGGGATCAATTCTATCTGAAGTTTGTCGGTGCCGTGGGTACTGATTTTATCAGCGGCTTGGTCCGAGGACTGCCAGTCGCCGACGGCAGCTGCGGCTACCAGGCAGTCGGTTTTTCGATCCTGTAACAGTCTCTTCACTGTTTCCAGCATTTGAGCGGCCGTCTCTACATAATGTGTTGGAACATTGGGTACCGGTTCGGCAGTACCCTTACCGTAGACTAACTGCACCTCTGCCCCGGCCAGATAAAGGGCTCTGACAATTTCTATCCCCATTTTTCCGCTGCTGTTGTTGGTAAGCAGCCGAATGGGATCGAGATACTCTACCGTGCGTCCGGCCGTAACCACCCAACTGCTGCCCGCCAGAGGGCCGTCGCCGCGGAGCAAATCAATCGTCTGAAACACAATCTCTTCGGTTTCCGGAATCTTCGCTTTTCCTTCAGATACATTCGGCATAAGCACATGAATACCGTCGCTTTTCAGGGTCTCAATATTTCTTTTTACCGCCGGATGGTAATACATAGGTTCATGCATCGCCGGCACAATCAGCATTGGTATTCCCTGGCCGAGTGCGGTAGTTGCCAAAGTGGTAACCGGAGTATCGTCAATGCCGGCGGCAATTTTTCCAAGGGTGTTGGCGGTAGATGGTGCTATCAATACTGCATCGACGCGGTTTTCAACATTCCCCGCTAGGGCTACATGTTCAATAGAGCCGCTGAGACTGCTTACCACTGGGTTTCCGGTCGCCCATTCCATCAGGTTTGGGTGAATGATGCGGGCCGCCTCAGGACTCATCACAGGAAACACTTCTACTCCGTAGCGCATCAGCAGCCGTGCTATCTCACTGCTGCGTACGGCCGCCACGCTGCCGGTAATCCCAAGGGCAATTTTTTTCCCACGCAGGGTAGTGGAGATAGAGCCGAGAATATCTTTTGACGGATGTTTCCCGAAGGGGGATGACTCCCCTGACTCTAGAGAGGTTTCTCTCTGATCAGAAAAGCTAAAATTCGGCTGACTTGCATGAGTTTTCTCATCCTGCATCATTTCCTCCATGGTTCTTGTTGAAGCGGCGGCTGGACTGACTGCCGGACTCGGACTCGGAGCCGACCTCTTCCTTCTGTATCTCCTGTAAGGTCTCATCCAGCACCTTTAGAAAGTTCTCCAAATGGCTTTGATTCAGGTGCGGCATTAGGGTAACTCTTAAAAAGCCCGGAAACAGGGACAGCGCATATCCCCTGGCACGCAGGCCATCGGCTAATTTTTCCGCAGTACCCCAGCTAGGGCGAATTCCCAGGACGTTCATTACCGGAGTAATTACTGTTTCGATACCTGTCATTGCATCAATTCTATTTTTTAGAAAATAGGTGTTCCGCATACATCGGCGCACCGTATCACGATATCCCTCAAAGCCGATGTGCTGCAGACTGGCCCATACCGCCGCTACCGCTGCGCCGGAGCGGGTACCGACAATGGTTCTCTGTCGGGTTTTACCCCCGGCCAGGTACGAGACGTGGGTAGTACTCGAACCTGCAATTTTTTCGTTGCGGTAGAGTATGCAGCCCGCCGGAATTGGAGTCCTGCCCATCTTGTGGGGATCGAGGGTAATCGAACTGACCCCCCTAAGGCTAAAATCGAAGGCCCCCAGATCTGTTTCATTATCTGCCGGATATCCGGCAGCCTCTAAAAAGGGCAGGACAAATCCCCCAAAGGCCGCATCCACATGCAGGTACAGGTGCTGCTCCTCGGCAAGTTTGGCAATCTGGGCAATCGGATCAACCGCCCCGAGCCCAGTAGTCCCTGCAATAGCCACCAGGGCCATTGTCCGAGGCCCTATCGCTTGTCGGTACTCATCCAATTTAACACGGTTGAGCGGGTCTACCGGAACTTTTACCAGGGTCAGGTCCATCAAACTGGCGGCTTTGTCGAAGGAGAAGTGGGCAGTCTCCGGCAGTACTACCTCCCGGCACTCTTTTGGAGCACTGTTTTTAGCGGTCCACATGGCCAGCAAGTTGGCTTCGGTTCCACCGGTGACGATGCTGCCGACAGCTTCGGGGTTTGCACACATGCTGCCCAGCATGTGTATTGTCTCCGCCTCCATCTCCGCCAAAGCCGGATGAAGCCCGGGGTCGCCAATATTCTTTGCCAATTGTTGCTGAAAGATGTCGGCGGCAAAGGGGTGGGGCTGACTGCACATAGAGCCGAGGATCGTGCCGGAGGTGAAGGTAAGGTCGCCGGAGAGCCGTTCTGCTACCAATGCTGCTACCTCTTCCGCCGGCCGACCTTTAGACGGGAGTCCCTTAGCCTGAAGCTCCTGTGTCTCTTCAGTCAATTATCTGCCCTCCTGCACACCTGCCGTCTACAAAACTCACAAAACCCAACCATGTAACCCTAGTGGTACGAATAGGGATCGGTGGGAAAGCTGCCGGATTTTACTTCGTTGCTGTAGCTCTGCACCGCCTCTACCACCGCGGAGTCTAATTGAGCAAAGCGTTTCACAAACTTCGGCGAGTAGCCCTGGGTCAAACCCAGCATATCGTGCAGAACCAGTACCTGTCCGTCACAATCAGGGCCGGCACCGATTCCAATTGTGGGAATTTTAAGGGCCCTGGTAATTTTTTGGGCCAGACTGCGGGGCACACACTCGAGTACCACCGCAAAAGCCCCCTGTGCTTCCAATTCCAGGGAATCTTTAAAAATTGTGTCGGCGGCCTCGGTATCTTTTCCCTGCACCTTAAAATTTTCGGCGGTCTGCGGCAGCAGCCCCAAATGGCCCATCACCGGTATTCCGGCTTGAACCAGACGGCTGACCACCTCCGGTTTGTTGCCCTCGATCTTCACCGCTAAGGCCCCCGCTTCCATCAAGCGATGGGCGTTGGTAAGGGCTCCATCCGCCGTGTCGAAGCTGTGGTAGGGCATATCACCGATAACCGCAAGCCCGTGGCTTGAGCGGGCAACAATTTCGGTATGGTAGACCATTGCTTCCATGGTCACCGCTCTGGTAGTGTCGTGGCCCTGGATAACCATCCCCAGGCTGTCGCCAACCAAGATCATATCCAGCCCGTCTACCAGAGAAAGAAGGGATGCAAAAGCCGCGTCGTAGGCGGTCAACATGGTAATTCGCTCTCCCGCCGCCTTTTTATCGATCCACTCTTTTTTATCGATCC
>JAWLDZ010000023.1:0-22060 GCA_041686355.1 Spirochaetaceae bacterium | reverse complement strand
CCAGAGAAAGAAGGGATGCAAAAGCCGCGTCGTAGGCGGTCAACATGGTAATTCGCTCTCCCGCCGCCTTTTTATCGATCCACTCTTTTTTATCGATCCACTCTTTTTTATCGATCCGGTCGTGCTTATCACTCGCTTCATTCGGAGCCATCTCTATTCTCCTTCAAAGCTGAAAGAGTACAGCCGATCAGCGATAAAATCGAGACAGGCCTTCAAATTTCGCTGGTTGCTAAAATCGTCGACTATCTTCTTCAGCTCCATTTCGTTTCGGCCTTTCAGTCTCTCTACCGCTTCGGTCAAAAGCGGAACCGCCCGCATCAGATTATCGACTATACTGATATTCGCCCTCCGGGAGGTCCGCGACAGGGGGTTCAAGTCGACGGTCAGCACGGTCTTACCCATACCCCGTAAGCCCTCGGTTCGGTCCCCGTCCTCCAGGGGTACAAACACCACATCGGCGCTTCCGATACCCCGCGGATCCACCCTTCGCCGTTCGCTGCCGACCTCGGAAATAGTTTCGGAGGCATCATCTCCAATGCCAAGCACCTCCTGGGCTCCGGATTCGTACAGTACCTCGGCAATCGCCTGTTCCCTCTCCAGGGTACGGTAAAACAGGTTTATTTCGAGGGGAGCGCCGCTTGCCTCGGAGAGCTTCACCAGTTGGTGAGGGCAGAGGGCTGCGGCATTCCCGTTAATTGAGAGTACCGGGTGGGCAGCAGTCAGCAGACTCGCCGCGGAGGCCTCAATGGCCTCATAGGCAGGCGGTGGAGTATCCTCACCAAACAGATAGTCAAACGCCTCTCCCCGGCCGTGGGCAATCAGTCCGGCCGGTGCAACTACCGAGGCATTGGCCATCTCTACCAGCATTTCGCGGATAGCTATAGACTGGTAACGGGGATGATCTTTTGGTACATGTATATTCATTATAGTAAAGTTCCTCCAGAACTATTAATTCCTGTCGAAAAAACCACAGTCCCCTTACTATCGGTACTGCCGGTTCTCTCGCAGTAGCTTCGCAACTTCCTCTCTATTTCAACAGCCTTATCGGCCGGAGCCAGTGTAAACACTCCCTCCCCAAACATTAACATACTGCCGATACTATGGTGCGCGTCAAGTACTTCTAGAATATCTGTTATCCAGGGAGTAAATAAACCGGTTCCCTCGGCAAATTGCCGGGAGTATCTTAGAAAATTGCTCACACTCGGATCCCGCTGCAGTCCGTCGAGGGCATTTTTCCCATGCAGGTTCACCATGTCCCTGACCATAGGTGAGGAGAGAGCTTTGCTGGTGGAATAGGGGCCGCGTACGGCAAACACCGCCCGCAGATCCTCCGGATAGGGAATCTGGGTGAGCCTGCCAATTCCAGGGGCTCCAGTTCTTGTCCGTATCTCAACCCCCCCATAGTACTCTCCGATCACTGTACCCAGCCCTGTTTTACACTCCACCTCGGCGCGGTGGGCAAACTGGGCCGCCTCTTCATTAGAAAAAGGCGAACCGTACCACCGATTCAAGGCCATCGCCAGGCTCAAGGCCCCGGCTCCGCTGGTACCAAAACCGCTGCCCTGGGGCAAATCGATATTGTGCGAAATTGTCAGCCCAGTGTGTGGTAAATTCGGCTGGGATTCTATAAAATGGGAATACACGGCGGCCGATACGTCCAGTTCCCTCGGCTCTCCGTTCAAAATGAAGCGCGGGCCGGCCGGAGGCTGGGCAGAATTGCTCATGCCGGCGGACTCGTTAATCCAGGTGGTTGCTCCCAAATCTATCGAGAATCCAGCCCCCAGGGAGCCGCGTTTCAGAGGATCCTTATCGAGGTCGTCAATAAAAAATATCCCGGTCACGTGGCCGGGAGCGTATGCGGCTAGGCTGTTCATATTCGCAATAACGGTACTTAAGAAAATGGGAAAAGTCAATAATAGCAAGAAAATATCCCGCAGCTGCCTCTCTTCTTCCGGATTAAAAATTTTGGAAATGATGCTCTTACTATATTTTTCGGGGCTCTATTCAGCTGCACCGCCTCTCCCAGCTCAGCTGCTCTCAGCCTCCCCCGAAGAACTGCCCGCCGGCAACCGGCAAATGGCCCTTGAGTGGAAGTACGCAACCGGCGGCCGAGTTCTGGCCCTCGCCACCGGCCACAGCTCAGAGGCCGAAGTCGTACATCTTCTGTCCGAAGACCGCCGCCTCTATTCATTCCGCGTCGACGGGGTTCTACTGCGTCGCAGTCCCCGACTGAAAAGTCGCCCGCAGCCGTTTCTACAGCGCGGGCCCGACGGAACACTTTACAGCATTCTCGAGCCGAACAATCTCGCTGCCCTTAGCCCCGCCGGCCGGCTCATATGGCAGGCAGAAAAGGCCGACTCATCACCCCCGGTCCAATGGCTCATTCACGGGCACAGCGGTCTGCTCTACAGCATCGATAGCCGGAGCATCTCCCTGTATACACATACGGGCAGGTTTATTTGGAGGGAAGAGTGCCGCATCCAGCCCGGCTCTCGGCCGGAGGTCGATCCATCCGGTTCCATATGGATATTCACCGGAGAAGGTGATTTGCTGCACATTGATGCCTCTGGAATCAGTCTACGGATTTCCATCAAGAAAGGGCTCTCCGAGCCTTTCGGCAGCAGTCCGGCCTTAATCTCCGCTTCCCACAACCGGGTAGCCCTGGCAACCGGAAGTAATATCAGAATGTACACCCATACCGGTGAGTTCTTGTGGAATGCCGACCTCTATTCTGCAGCACAGGCTATCAGCCATGGTGTAGCGAAGCTCTACGTTCGCACGGCGGCCCAGCAAATCGCCGCTATCGACGGCCGCACGGGGGCTGAACTATGGAACAGCCGCATCTCGATGAACAGCGCCAAGCTCTCGGTTCACAGTACATTAGACGGCCCCCGGCAAAATCAAAACACCGAGACCCTGCTGGTGTTTAATCAGCACACTATGGAGGCTTACCAGGGAAACACCGGCAGTCTGATACGCAGGCGGCCCATACCACAGCCCGCCGTGGAGCCCCTTTTTCACGAATCAGGACGAATTATAATCGGAGGGAAAGACTGGGTTGTGTACAGCTTTCTCAGTCCCGCGGGCCCTCCGAAACAGCCTAAGCCGGAAAATACCCCGCAGCAGTCTCTTCGCTCCTTTTCGTCTGATACACTCTCCACCGCAGAGTTGGCTCTGCTTGAGGAGGGCGGCAGATCACAGTACCAGCTGTTAATGGAAGACCTAAGGGCTCGTTTAGAAAAAACATCTGCTGAAAAAAATTATCCCGGTCTGATCGCTCTGCTTACCAAAGCAGCCGGAGTAGGGGTACTTAACCCGGTTCGCCGCGACGGGGTTTACATTAACGACTTCCCTGAAATCCGTGCCCAAGCGGTTGATTTGCTTGGAAAGTACGGAACCCTTGCCAGCCAGCAGTTTCTGCTGGAATTGCTGGAATATGAATGGGATGACCAGGTACAACTACAGATAATCAAGGCGATCGGCACCCTCCAAAGCGATCTATCCGGCAGTGTCCTCGAGACAATAAGAAACAAAGTGGAAAGTGAAAATAAACCTATTACTGAAAACCCATTAATAACCGCAGAAATAATTCGCAGCATAAAAGCCGTATGCACCTACAGCGGAACAGTCGGGCCGGACGCAATGAATAGCCTCATGCATATCTATCAATCCGATGCACCGCGTTCACTGCGCCGGCTGGCCATACAAACCCTCCGTGATCTGGCGCATATCCAATAAAATCTTACTAGCAAAATTCATCAGTTTTGTTAATGAACTCGCCCCCAGAGCATGTTATACTCTATAAGTATGAAAAGAACTCAGATTTCATTAACCCTACTGCTCATAGTGCCGTGTCTTATCGGCGCCGTTGATATTGTCGAGGAAGAACTTGAAAGTGTTTCCGACGCACAAATAGAGTTTATCAATTACGAAGGTCCCCACGACATAATCGAAACTGTCGATCAGATAAAAAGTATAGGCGCCAGTCTGGCTATCCAGCCTACAGAAACCGAAGCTGGTGAAGAGCAGGCCGAATATGCACTAAAGTACCGTATCCTGCATATAGTTGCTCCGCCGGAGGCCGAAGGCTATAACGCCGACCTGTTTATCATCGAAGAAAACGCTCAGGTCGATCACATTGACAACGTTCGCCGTATACTATCAGGATATTACGAAGCCAGCTACAACATGAGTGCCGAACGGGCTGCTGCCTTAGCCCTGTTTACCACCTATTACAATGCAGTCTATCGAGGAAACATGGAGTTTTTCAGAGAAAACTACAGCAGCCCCGTAATTGACGCCCTCGACCCCCAAAAAGTAGGCATAGCCCGCCGTTACAACGAGTGGCCGGGAGCCACCCAGATGGTAATACCCCTCACCCAGCTCGCAGGTCAAGATATGCCCTCCGCAGAAAGCCTCAGCACCGATGAAGTAGTCGAAGACGTCCGCACCCGTGAAGACAGGGGCGTCGAAGAACGCAAAGAAGTAGTCGAAATGCGGGAAGAAGAACTCGAAGAAGACCGCCGCCAACTCGAAGAAGAAAGAGAGCAGGAACCCGACCAACCCGAACCCGATGCAGCTGAGCCTTCCACAGATGAATCTGCAGAAGAACCGTCCCCCGAAACCGAAGATGAACCCGCAGAAGAGCTGTCCCCCGAAACCGAAGATGAACCAGAAGCAGAACCAGCAGCAGAAGTGACTGAGGATGAAACCGAAGATGAAACCGACCAACGCGAGGAAGAGCTTGCTCAGCGTGAGCGTGACATAGCCGAAGAACGAGAAAGCATCGCCGAAGATCAACAGGAAATGATAGAGGAAGAACAACGCCAAGAGGACCGTACCGCGGCAGAGGAGGAAGATGCCGAACAGGAAGAAGAAACTCAAGCCACAGACCAGCCTCCCTCAGAAGCTGAGGCTGCAGAAACTGCTCCACCCACTTCCCCTTTTGCCCTTTTTCGCCGACAGGACAATCAACTCTTAGGGCGTCTGGCACTCCTTGAGCCTGACGGACAAATAGCTGCTCGCTCCACCCTCAATACAATCAGAAGTCGTGAGCCCGTCGACTTCGGTGAATTGTATGTGGCCATCGCCGGCGAGGATAACCCGCCCCGAGCTGTACGCCTGGTAGGCCTCAACCAGGAAAACCTAGAGCTGGAACAGCAATCGGAAACCGACATCTATCCGGAATCTCCTCTGCTTGTCATCGATAACAGTCTTTACTGCATCATCCGCGACTCCGGATCCTATTACATCGGAAAGTTCGACACCCAGCTCCAGCTTCAGCAACAGTCCGATCAACCCGTTTTAGCTTACACCTGGCTGCAGCAATCCGGTGAACATCTATTGGCCCAAGGCGATACCGACTCCGTACAACAATATAGAACAAGTGATCTAAAACAAGAATAGCAAAGTATTAAAACAGCAAAATAGCCCAGAGAATAACACTCTGGGCTATCCAAAAAAATACCTTCACCACAATCCCTTATAACTGTTTATTGTAACTCTTTATTTTCGGCGACTGAAAAGACGTCTAAAGAAACGCGATATTGCATTTAGTATTTTTATGAAGAATCCTGGGTTCTTTAGTTTTTCCAAACGGGTCATCCCTTCAGCAAGTTCGACCGCACTCAGGTTCCTTCGATGAAGATTCTCATCTATCTCCATCTCAAGTTCATTTACTTCGGAACCAGAATCAACAATATGGGCCTCAATATTTTTCCACCCGAGGCGTTTAGCCGCCTCAAGCCGACGTCGGCCGGCAATAAGCTCCCGTGAACTATTTACCAAAATTGGGTTCATAAGACCATATGCCTTCAGGCTTTCCATAAGCTTTGAGATGTCGCCAAGGTCTTGACGTATGCGTCGCTTAATTACAATTTCTTCGATTGGAATTTGCATACTACTGGCTCCTTTAATGTATGATCTATTATAAGACTATCATAGTTTGGGGACTGTCTCAAAGCTTATTGAATTTTTTTACACTTGAATTGAAGCACAGCCCCTTTTTTGCCCCTCTATATAGTTAATACCACATAAGAGGAGGAAAAAGAGAATGATCACACCCCCATATTGCCCTTATAAGGAGTGCTCCCAGCACTTTGAAGGTAAGCATCATCATTGGTATAGGTGCTATGGGTCTCACTGGACAGAGGCTTTCGGGAGGGTCCAGCGCTACCAATGCTTGGTCTGCAAGCGTACCTTCAGCGATCAGACCTTCAGCTTAAACTATTACGCGAAAAGAGTTATTTCCTACGAGCAGATCTTCCGTCAGCTCAGGTCCACCGCCGGGATTCGTGATTTGTCCCGTAATCTGGAAATCTCCCGCGGCTCGGCCGAGAACCGGCTCTTTCGCATGGCCCACTGGGCTCTTGGCTTCCATGCCCTCAGCCGGCAGTTCATGCATCTCAAGGAGGATCTGGTAGCAGATGGCTTTGAGGGCTACCTGCGCAGCAGGTATTTTCCCCACCACCTCAATATTCTAATCGGCAAGGAAACCCAGTATTTCTATGCAATGGACTTTACCACCCTGCGCCGAAAGGGACGCATGAGTCCGGCTCAAAAACGGTTTCGGCAGTTTCTCGATCGTGTGTGCCGGCCCGATCCAAAGGGGATCGAAAAGTCGATGGCTCGGCTCGCCGAGGAGATTCTGCATCTGTTTGCAGGCCGTCGTCAAACAGTTCTCAAGGTGTATACCGATGACCACCAGGCCTATCCACGTGCTTTTCGTCGGCACAAGGCCTTTGCTCATTTGATGCGGCAGGGGGCAATTATTCATGATGCGGCAAAAGGGACTAAACAGCCGGGACGAGGTAATAACTTGTTTGCAGTAAACTACATGGACCGGCAATTACGTAAGGATATTGTCAATTATGTGCGCTACACAGTGAATACGGCCAGAAACGCGAGTGCTCTTTTAGAGCGCTTGTGCGTGTATCGGCTCCACCATAATTGTGTGAAGCCCTACCGGGAGAACCACCCCAAGGCCGGGATATGGCACTGGAATCTGGCCGGTGTGAACGGTAATCTTGTAGCGCCGATGCTCGAGAGCCGCTTTGTGTGGCGACCCTTCGTTACATTTCTGGACCTTACTCCCGGGGAGAGGGGCTTGTGGTTTCGCTTGTACCGTACTCCCCTCAAGAAAGGAGGGGAGTACCTTCCAAAATATGCATATAGTTGAAAGAGGCTTTTATGTTAATAAACTCCACATCGATAAGCGGCGACAAAATCAATAAGCTTCGGGACAGTCTCAATCTAACAACGGGTTTACGTCGCTTGAGCTGTCCTGCTCATCCTCGGAGGAAAACATACTATCCCTTTCATTTGTTATTTGATCTTCAATGTCTTTCAGCATATCTTCATCCATTTCCGGGGCAGCGTCGAAGTTTACATTGAAATCTTCAAGCATCATAGAGCCTTGAAGCTTACGCAGTAGGTCTTCATCGCGTTCTTCTTTGAACTTGTGGATGTCGCAAAACTGCTTTGGTTCAGTTCCGGCGATAAAAAGCTCTTCCTTACTTTCAGGGCAGTATTGAGTTGGTATGAGTCCGGATTCGGTGCATACTTTTACCTCGAGTAACCCATTGTCCGGTCTTGCAAACTCCTTAGGCGGGACGCTCTGGTGAATAGATTTCATATATTCGGCCCATACCGGCCCGGCGGCAGTTGCACCGGTTAAATCACGACCAAGTGAATTACCGGGGGTGTCAAAACCAAACCAGACTGCCGTTGAGTAGTAGGGCGAGAAACCAACGGTCCAGGCATCCCCCCAGTTCTGGGTGGTCCCTGTTTTTCCGGCCATCGGCATTCCGTCAAAACCACCCACATTGATTCTACGGTAACGAAGCGTTCCAAAATCAACAGTGCTTTTGAGCATATCCACCATTACATAGGCTGCCTGGGGCGAAAGAATTTGTTTTTGTTCACTACTGTGTTTTTGACGGCGGATACGTTCCTGTTCCGGACTGATAATGCTTTCACCCTCACGATTCAGGACATTGGTGATGGCCATCGGTTCCACCGCCTTACCCTGATTAGGAAAGGTGGCAAATGATTTTACCATGTCAATAGGCGCTACCGCTGTAACTCCTAGCCCTAAGGGAAAACCCCGCGGGAACAGAGTGCGGTCTTCCTTCTTATCTTCCATGCCCAGCAAGCTTGAGGCACGATCTATAGCGGCCTCAAAGCCGATACCATCTAATACCTGCAGGGAAGGAACATTCATCGAAGTCGCTAAAGCGTAACGCAGAAGAACCGATCCTTCCCAGTTCCCAAGATAGTTCATCGGAGTATAGCGCTTGCCGTCATTGTCAAAGAAGGCAATCGGACCGTCGTAAAGTCGTGTAGCCGGGGTGTATTCACCGGATGAAATCGCCGCTGAGTAATACAGGGGCTTAAAACTGGAGCCGGGTTGTATTTTTGCATCGATCGCACGATTGTATTGCTTGGTTTCAAAATCACTTCCGCCGACCATTGCCATGATATGCCCGCTGTGGTTGTCGATAGTAATTAAAGCTCCCTCAACAGTGGTTGATCTTTTGCGGTTATCACTGGTTCCCTTAGAATATTGGGATACTTGATAAAGACTGTTTGAGCCCAGCATAGCGGAAAGTGCCTCGATGCTGGGAGCTAGAGTTTCGTAATACTGATTAAGGGCGGCCCGCTTTTCTTTAGCTCCGGTAACGTAGATGTCCTCAATATTATGGGCCAGACCAAGCAGTTCAACAATCGGCAGATACGTCTCATCAACTACTTCCAAGCGTTCTCGTTTGTTTGAGTTGTACTGTTCATTAATACGACGATAGGAATTCTCCATGATTGAGTCGGCAGTTCTCTGGTAGTCCAAATCGAGGGTGGTGTGGACGACATACCCGTCCTTATTGATATCAACAGCTCCGTACAGCATATCGTTCAGCTGTAGTCGGACGTATTCACTAAAGTAGGGGGCCTTACTTTGATTATCAAAATAGGCGCTGGCAATATTTGAACGGCCGTAATTATAGTTGGTCCAATAGTTTTCAAAGGAGCGGTCTGCTGCTTCCTGGGAGGTGTAGCCGAGTTCCACCATCTGGTTCAGTACGTTCCGCTGCCTGGATTGGGCCCTCTCGGGATAATTAATAGGAGAATACAAGGCCGGGCTTGCCAGCTGTACTACCAGAATGGCCGCTTCGGCGAGGGTAATATCAGGGGCGGAGTGATTAAAATAAAATTGGGAAGCCGATTCCACACCGTAGGTGTTGTGGCCGAAGTACATCTCGTTGGTGTACATCTCCAAAATTTCATATTTCGAGAGTTCCCGTTCAATCTTGAAGGCATACCAAAGCTCTCGGAGTTTACGGGTAATAGTAAGTTGAGACCGGTCGGCATAATATTTTCCGGCTACCTGCTGGGTGAGGGTGCTTCCACCGGAGAAATAGCTGCCGATTGCTACGTTCCAGGCTGCCCTGGCAGTTCCCCTAAAGCTAAAGCCGTTATGCTGGAAAAAATCGGCATCCTCACGACTGATAAGGGCGTACAAGAGATGCTTTGGCAACTCCTGAACTGGTACTATGTTCCGTTTTACATCAGAAAATATTTCGGTTATTAACTCACCGTTCCGGTCGTAAATCTGGGTGGGAATGGCAGGCTTGTACTCTCTTAAATCTTTTCTAATCGATGAATTATGTAGTTCGGCGAGCGCATAGCCCCCCCCGAATCCAATGGTAAGAGTTACCAATATAGTCATCGCTAAAAGTATTTCGGCGTATATTTTTTTCTTTCCAGTAAAGATCATATCAATAGTACCCTATGTGTATAGGGGGGTTTTGTCAAGTTGCCCGGATTCCCAGTTTACGATTCTTTATCAATCTTATCGATATATTGTTGGGCGAGGGGATCCTCCGGATCTAACTCAATAACCGTAATAAAAAAGCGTTTGGCAAGCTCGGGATCTCCCTGCTTAATGGCTAGAATCCCCAGGTTAGAAATAATCTTTGTGTTATCAGGTTCGAGTTGCAGGGCCGTTTCAAGGTGCTGCTTGGCATCCTTATATTCCTCCAGCTCCAGATTACAGATCGCCAGTTCATTTAAGGTATCCGGATGGTTTTCATTCAGTTCGATAGTCTTAAAAAAGGCCTCCTTGGCTTCGCTGTAGCGGCCGGTCTTACGCAGTCCCCAGCCCAGCAGAAACCACCCATTCCACACTTCCGGGTTGCGGTCGAGAAAATAGCGTATGCGTTCAATACCTCGCTCTTCCTGGCCCATTTTGATGAAATCGAAGGCCTCGTTAAAAACTAAATCATCTTGCCGTTTGTTATCAATTTCATCCAGCACCTTACGAACCTGCTGCTCTTTTTCCGTTTCCCCCTCTGAATGGGCTAAAAAGGTTGTAAAGTGTTCTTTCATCTTCGGGATGTTTCCCTGCTGTAGAAAGAAGTGTCCCGCACTGAAGTGCAAGTCCGGAGCTTCCGGGTGGAACAAGCTGCCCCGCTTATATGCTTCAAATGCCAGTTCTGTACTTTCCTCTTCCGCCTCGGGTTCTCTGTTTTCACGGTGCTGTTTTGCTTTTTCTTCAAACACCAATGCCAGGTTTACAAAGTTACTCTCTTGATCAGGGGCAAAATTGACCAAAGATCGGAAAATCTCCTCTGCAAGTTCAAACTCCTTGTTTTTTGCCTTAATTACCCCGGTTTGGGACATCACCTGTACAATATCCGGTTGTATTTCCTGAATAAATCGCCGGAAGTAGTCGAGGTGCGGATGTTCGGGTTGATACGCAAACAACTTCAACATCGCGGCTACTATCATTTCCCAAGAAAGTGATTCAAGCAGCTGTTCGGTCCCTCGTGGTACTTCTACCGGCAGGGGAATCGAGGGGTCGATTTCAAAGTCACCTATCTGCCTTTCAATATCATCTGGTAGAGATATATAATTTATATTTTCAAGTGCAGTTGTATCGGAAGGGGGAAAGGGTATATCTGGTTTCTCTGGAGAACTCATTCTTCTATTCCTTATTGAGAGTTTAGTTTGCGAGTTTAGCTTGAAGGTTTGTGCTTTTTTTGTTTGAAATATTCATTGAGGATCATTTTGTATTCGATGGGCGTCGCCTCTTCTTCAAAGAAAATCGCAATAGCCACTAGGTCTTTACGTCCTTCGACCTCTTCGTTTCGCAGAATTTTTCCGTGTATCTCTATTTGACCTTTCTCGATTGTGTCGATATGGACAATCGCCTCTTTATTAAGCAGAAACTTAGCTACTCCTGCTAAAATAACCTTGGCCCCGGAAAAGGAAAGGTCCCGGATAATACAGGTTCTCGGCACCCCTTGGATATACACATTGGCGGATTTAGCCTTAATGCCAAGTTTTTTCACGCTGTCGGCATTTATAATAATTCGCTCTTCCTTCCGCTTTTGTGAAATGGCCTTTGCTTCAAAAATTTGTCCGAGTATCGCTATAAGGTCGTCCGGAGGACGTTGGGTGAAATCGATAGAGATAAAATTTAAGTTGGGTTTATCCGAATTGTAGGGATTATAGCCGGTTACCCTGGCGGATACAAAGAACATAAGTGGATCGATTTTATCATTTTCATTAAATGCAAACCGCAGAGACACTAAATTATTTGCATTGCGAATTTGCTCATGCATTTCTGAAGAAATATTTGCAATTACCTTCGCGGAGGTCATTGAGACACTGTATATAATACATGGAATATGGTAACCAGCACTCTTTAAGAACACAAGCTTAGGTTGTAAGCCGGTGGCTCTGATGACCTCCTTGGTGAAGGTTATTTCAGAATCCTTAAAATGATCGAAGTAGTTGTTAATTTGTTGACTAGTCATTATCGGCATTGTATGAACCTTTCACCTACACTCAGGAACAATAAAACCCGCAGTGCCGCTTGGAGTATATCTCTTGAACTCTATGGTTCAAGTGGGTTTCCGCATCAGAGCATCCTGTTCGGCCGCGAACGGCCAAGCAATTCAACCCTGAAATCAGGAATCCCGTTTGTTTAGGTTGACCCAAGAGATCTATGTCCCCTCCCGTACACTGCAGGCAACATCTTTCTGTATTATCCTATAGATTACTCTATAGTACGATCGATGAGTTCAATCAAGTCCGTCGTGACCGATTCAGCCTCAACCGATTGTTGCTGCAATCTCTGCAGTTCATCTACTGTTAGTATACTTGAAATGATGGCAGTCCGTAAAGGATCAGTGACCCCCATACTTTGGCGAATTTGCTCAAACCGCTTTTCAACCTTATACACCAACTGCTGTACATATTTTGGGTCTTCATTAGTCTTGATGGTAAAACTGGTTCCGAGCAAATGTATGCGAACGGGATCACCTTCCATTTTATTAAAAAATGTCCAGCTCCCCCGTACGGGAGTCATCATCTTCTTCGGAAGAATCTTCAGAAGGCTCTTCTGAACCCTCCTCAGGCTTTTCTTCTTCCTCCGTTTGTACTATAGACGGGGAAGGGGCAGGTGATTGTGCATCTTCACTGTTTTCTTTGGACGGCTGTTCGGCAGTCGGCTGTTCGGCAGTCGCTTGTTCCTCTAAATCATCCTCAAGACGGTTTAGTTCGTCTAATGCATTCGTTATTCCCTGTTCAATTTCTCCCTGGTCCTGCTTGAAGCTTTCAATGAGTCGTTCCAATTCGGAAATGCGGTTCTCGTAATCTTCAAGCTTGGATTTGAGCGACTGATTCTCCTGTTTAAGAAGGCCGATACGCTCTACAGCGCTATGAACCTTCTTATCAAGAAGACGTATCTGCTCAATAGTAACCATACATTAATCTCCCAGCGCTGTTTTGGCCTTGGCGACTAACTCAGAAAAAGCCGGCTTATCCTCAATTGCCATATTGGAAAGAGCTTTCCGGTTAATATCAATCTCAGCCTTTGCCAGTCCGTTCATAAAACGGGAGTAACTCAAGCCCTCGGCTCGGCAGGCAGCTGAAATTCTGGTTATCCACAAACGGCGAAAATCGCGTTTGCGGCGCTTACGGTCGCGGTACGCATATTGCCCTGCTTTCGCGATTGCATCTTTAGCAGTTCGGAAATTCGTACTGCGGCGTCCCCAATAGCCTTTTGCTTTATCGAGTATTTTCTTGCGTCTGTCTTTTCGACGTGTTCCATCAGTTGCGCGTGGCATATCTATCTCCTTGTATCAATTCTCAGTGTGTGGCTGCCGGATAGAATCCTTAGAACTTGTAAGGCAGCAGTTTTCGTACTTTTTTTTCTTCCGTCGGATGCAAGATTCCGGCCTGTCGCAGGTTTCTCTTCCGTTTTGTGCTCTTTTTGGTTAGAATATGGCGCAGCCCCATTTTCTTGTATTTTACTTTGCCGTTTGAGCTTACGCGCAGACGCTTTGCTGCTGATTTTCTGGTTTTCATTTTAGGCATACTATCTTTCCTCGCTTTCTACTAGTATCTTAGTCTTTATTTCTTGCTTTTGTGGCTAAGAATCATCGACATAAAACGGCCTTCCATTTGAGGCTGTCTGTCGACATTGTATTTTGTATCAAGTTCGTCAAGGTTGGCGAGTATTTGCATAAGTACATCTCGTCCAAGCTCGGTGTGCGCCATTTCGCGGCCACGAAAACGAACGGTTACCTTCACCTTGTTCCCTTCTTCCAAAAAATCACTTACATGCTTAGTTTTGAACTGAAGATCATGTTTCTCGATCTTTGGCTGCATCCTAATTTCTTTGAGCTTAAGCTGTTTTTGCTTTTTCTTAGCTTCTTTACGCTTCTTCTCAAGTTCAAACTTGTATTTTCCGTAATCTAGTATTTTGCATACTGGAGGATTAGCCTGTGGTGCTACTTCAACAAGGTCGGCACCTACCTCTTGCGCAAGTTCGATGGCTTGCGGAGTGGGCATTACCCCAAGTTGCTTATCCTCATGATCGATTACACGAACTTCTCTTACCCGGATCTGCTTATTGATCCTTAAATCTTTTGCAGCCAATCTTCCTCCTTGTCGAGAATCTCAAAGTGGTTGTTAATATAGCATTCAGCTTAGAAAAGGTCAAATGGTCAAGCTGTTGCAGCCTCTAAAAATACAGCTAAAAGCATACTTTATGCCTAAATAAGTTAGAACAGGCAATCCTTGAGGTAACTATCTTACTATAAACAAAATGATGGGTGATGGAAATACCTGTTTTGTGATAGAATAGGTGCAGCTAATTTTTAAGCAGAGGTGAAACTATGAGTGATGATCTATACACTTTATTAAAACAGCACAACAGTTATCTGCAGGACGCCTACAAACATTACTCCCTTGCAGTACAAGACGAGGGCTTTCGAAAGTTTCTTAATTCAATGCACAGTCAGGAGAAATCACAACAGGAAACGGTTGATGAGCATGCTGCCGAGATCTCAAGCTGCTCTGCGCATAATCAGACAATTGCAGATTTGATAAGCCAAATATCCGACATTAAAATAGCTTTAGAAGAAGTTCGCAAGTTGCCTCGGCTGAAATATCTTGAACATATGTTGGAGATGGGGAAGTATACGGGGCAGCTCTACAAAAAAAGTGAAGCTGTATGTCAATCCCCTCAGCTTAAAGAGCTGCTGCACAGTCTTTATGAGGAGGAGAAACGGCATATAGCCCTGCTTGAAGACCGATTCGAACTTGAACAACTGCTCTAGTTCTGTCTCAAGCGCTCACTCTAGTTGCACTAAAGCGGTGTTAGTGATAGGCTCGGGCTGCTATGGTAGTATTTTTAATTTTTTCTATACCCGCCGGCGCATTACTCTATTTTAGATACATGTATCCCGGCTACTATGAGGGCCCCGAGTTTTGGCGTCCCTATTCACGTGGAATAGCAGCATTTGCCATTTCTGTGCTGCCTATATTAATCATTATAGACTTATATCCCGTTTTGTACCGACAGGGAGCTCTGTATACGCGGTTCTGTATAACTGACTTTTTACTGTATTTTTTTGCCGCTACAGCTCTCTTTTTCATCTGGGAAAGGCGTCACATAAGCGTAAGCTATGGCAAACCCCTGTTTATCAATATTGCCGCTTTCTTTACCGGCTATATCACTTTTACCGGGGTGCTGCATGCGCTTATCAATATCTCTACCTTAAATTCTTACAGGTTATTTGCTTATCCCGTGTTTCTTTTATTCTCATTCTGGATAGCGTCGGCTCTAGTGTATTCCTATTATATAACCGGAGATTGGAAACGCTACCTGTGGTTGATACTGATAGCCGTACCGCCTCTCCTGTATTCCCTTATCCCATTGTTGCACATTGCAGGGTATGAGTATTATGCGCTGGCCAGTGCAGTTTTGCTAATCCTCCTCAGTGCGGCCCTCGCAGTATTTCTTACTAAACGGCGTTTCGTTCCTTAAAATCGTTCCTTAAAATCATTCCCTAAAGTCATTCCAGAAAAGTCCAAGTAGGTGCGCCCTGCCGGGGGCATGACAAAAACGCAGCAACCGGGTATCCGGCTGCTGCGGGTTGGTAGTAAAACTTTATAACTTAAACTCGATTACCGCATAACCGCTGTAAGCAGCTTACGCGCGGCCGGCGGAGCCTAACACATTCTCATTTTTATGGGCATACAGCTTTTTAAGTGAATCACGCCCGGGGCCGAGATACTTACGAGGGTCGAATTCCTCAGGCTTTGTTGCCATTACTTCTCGGATTGCTGCGGTCATTGCCAGCCTGCCGTCAGAGTCAATATTGATCTTACAGACTGCCGATTTGCTTGCCCTTCGCAGTTGTTCTTCAGGAATTCCTACCGCATCCTTCATCTGCCCACCGTATTTGTTGATAGTATTCACATACTCAACGGGCACTGAGGAAGAACCGTGCAGGACAATCGGGAATCCCGGAAGGATCTTCTCGATCTCTTCCAGAATATCAAAGCGGAGCGGGGGAGGGATCAGAATTCCGTCTTCATTACGGGTACATTGATCGGGGGTAAACTTATTTGCCCCGTGACTGGTACCGATGGAAATAGCTAAGCTGTCTACACCGGTTTTTTTGACAAAATCTTCAACCTCTTCGGGCTGGGTGTAGTGTGACTCTTCGGCCACCACATCATCCTCAATACCGGCCAGAACTCCCAGCTCGCCTTCGACTGTCACATAGTCATTCTGGGAATGAGCGTAGTCAACAACCTGTTTAGTAAGCTTCACGTTCTCCTCATAGGAGTGGTGTGATCCGTCAATCATGACGGAAGAAAAACCGCTATCGATACAATCCTTACAGATTTCAAAGGAATCACCGTGGTCAAGATGCAGAGTAATGGGAATTTCGTATCCCAGCTCTTTTGCATACTCCACCGCGCCTTGGGCCATAAAGCGCAGCATGGTCTGGTTGGCGTATTTTCGGGCACCCGCCGATACCTGCAGGATAACCGGTGATTTGGTTTCCACGCAGGCCTGAATAATCGCCTGCAGCTGTTCCATGTTGTTAAAATTGTAGGCAGGAATAGCGTAACCGCCCTTTACCGCCTTCTGAAACATCTCTTTTGTATTTACAAGACCGAGACTTTTGTATGAATACATACTCCTCTCCTTTCATTTTATATGTTACACTCTAACGATCTCCTGGAGGGGGGTCAAGACGGGCGGTGTATGAATTCAAAGGGACAGGATGACAGACAGCATGACCATCAGCAGCAGAGAACAGCGTCAAAATTGAATCCATACCGGCGGCTTTCAGGGCGAATACCCACACTTGTTGTCATTATATTAGTGGGCATGCTTCTTAGCGCAATAATCTGGTATGTGGCAAGGCAGCGACAAGTGTTCATCCTGACCGATCCTGTGTGGAAGGCGGCGTATCTGGAACCAGAGCACGGCGAAGAGCAGTTGAAGATCAATTTGTTGAATCGCTTATATATACCCAGGATTGTAAGTATACCCTTTGAGCAGGCTGGTCAGGCTGAAATCGAAGCGATATGCCGCTCCCGAAAAGGGGCATGGTTCCTGTTATCACCGTATTTCTCTTCGCTCATCGAACCCGCCAAACTGCTGCAGTCATGTTCGGATAGCAATCTTGTGGTATGGGAGACTAGAGCCGGGTCGGGGATAGACAGTCAGGACGCTCTAACCTCTACTTTACCTCCGGATCTTGCTTCCCGGCTAACAGTGCTGTATTTAAATCCGCAGCGCTTGGCTCGGGCTATGGCCGTGGGGTTGGAACCGCTCATCTCTTCCTCAGAATCCTCTTCAGAAAGCAAGGATCGGCTCATACAGCTCGTCTGGAGCCGCAATGGGCGCTTTTCGGAGGACTTTGTTTTAGATGTACAGGCGGAGATCATCGCACAGCTTCCGAGCCTGGAAGTTAAGTTGGTAGATGTAAGGGAACAGCAGGGAGACGAGTTGAACAGAGACGACTCGGTGGGCGAGGGAAATAGTCTCGAAATAACGTCAGAAGCTCTGGTTTTAGTCCTGGATGGAGAGCCGGAGGAACTACAAGAAATGCTTACACGCATAGAAAACCGTGGTGCCCGGGCGGTGGTCTTCGGCGATGGGGCCTTGAAGGGGTGGCCAACGGGGGCGGAGGCCGAAGTAAGCATCAACACAAAAACCACTTTCAACGAGCTGATGAAACATGCTTCGGAGTTACCTGCTCAGGCTCCTGTCAGGCGGTTTGCTGTACGCTTTCAGGTGAGGAGATAATATAAGCGTTCTTTGTTGTGTCTTTGGTACGTTTGTTACGTCTTTTTAGAAAAAGATTTGACAAACATTTGGCTACGAAATATAATTCGAAGTGCTTACGGTTGTGCATTTTTGTAAGTGAGGTCCTTTAAAAATCGGTATTTTTAAAGAACCTCAATATAGGGTCGAACTTTTAATTATTTTTTAGATAAATAATTAAAAATACTAAAGGCCTTGGCATTTTAAAAATCAGATATTTTTGAAATGCCTGAAGTAAAAAGGAGTTTATAAATGAGACAAGGCAGCCTGCATTTAGTGTGTCTTCTAATGCTTCTCCTGCTTCTTACGCCAACGCTGCTAGTTGCCGATGAGAAGACGCTGAATCTTGAATCGAGAATATTAGAGACATTCGATCCCGATACAAGAACAACAGACTGGCTCGTACGCGGCAGCAAGTTCATCACCGAGGGGTTTCCCAAGAAGGCGTATGCCCAAACTTGGCCGGATGCGCTGTTTGGCGCGGCTCCTGACAATGAAGAACGGGAAGTTTTAGGAGCGCACTTCAAATTCGACCGTCAGGGGTACAACAACATCGAGTTTATCCCCGTGACTGAAAATGAAGACGGCGAAACTGTTCATAACCCAATTCCAATACCAGGGCGTGTGCAACAAATTGATTTCTGGGTCTGGGGTTCTGATTTCGACTATTACATGGAAATACATCTGCGGGATTACCGCGGGGTAGTTCACACCTTGGATATGGGAAGTCTGGACTTTGTCGGTTGGAAAAACCTGAGAAGAAACATTCCTTCTTATATACCGGTGGAACAATCGTATGCACCCTACCTAGCCGGCCTGCAGCTGGAAAAAATTGTGTTATGGACAAAACCGAATGAACGGGTGCATAACAGTTATGTATATATCGATCAAATAAAAGTATTGACCGATGTTTTCATTTCTCGGTTCGACGGTGACAAACTTGCCCAGCCGGAACGAGTCCAAGAGATCTGGGAATCGGAAGGGGAGTAAATAGATGAGAGCACGTAAGAGCATAATTCTACTTTTCGTTTTACTATTTGTAAGTTCACTAGCTCTTTTCGCTCAGGTCGAAGATGTGGGTGAACCACAGCCTGAGCAGCTGGGAGTGGACTCAGCACAGCAAAAGCTAAGAACTGTTTCTATATCGAAGTTTGAAGACGCCGGTTTTTGGAATGCAAAAATGCCCCATGATCAGGGCATTGTTACGATTCGTACTCTGCAGGGAGCTCCTCTCGAGAAGGAACCTATAGAGGCAGAAGAACAGATTGGTCTTGAGCTCGGCGATGATAAGGTGCTGGGAGCGAAGGTTCAGTTTTTCAAACGGGGCTTACATCAAGTGTCAATTCTGCCTTCACGGCCATTGCCGGTCGAAGGTATAACCAAAACCATCTCTGTATGGGTAGTTGGACGTAATTCGCCGCATACCTTGAAAGTCCTTATCCGTGATCAGTTTGGCAACAGTGGCGAGGTAACCATGGGTAAGCTCAATTTTACCGGCTGGAAAAAGATGGTCGCAACTATCCCAACCAACATAAAACAGCGGGATTACCACTATGGGAATAGGTTGGGACTGCAGGTTGAGGGTTTTCGTATAGATATGGATCAGGAAGAGACCTACGGCACCTACTACATCTACTTCGATGGCCTGCGGGCTAACACCGATCTATTTGCCGAAGAGAGTCGTGATGTCGACGACATGAGCGACAACTGGTAGTCTCCTGGTGTATACCTTCTGCAAGTACAGTATAAATGAACCAAGTTAAAAACAGGGGCCTCTTTCGGGGTCCCTTTTTTTATGGCTTGCCAGCTTTATTTCTCTTATTGAGTACCTCTGCGCTTATACAGGCCGAGGAGCTTTTTATAGGCGCCTTTCAACCTGCGGCCCATTACGCCCACACCGAGCGCGAAAACGTGCGGGTGTACGAAGGAAACAGCTATCAGGGCCTGCAGTACCGCGGACGCCGGGTATATCTGCAGCGAACCGCCGGGAACGGCGCCTCAGCCTCAGCCTCAGCCACCACCGCCGAAAGCTCTGATTCCTCCGGTGCGCTCTACCGGGGCAGCGTCTACCTCATCAAAACCCTCACCCGCGACGCCCTGCACGTGCTGCAGCCGGTGGACCGCGAAATATCCATCACCTGTCGCGTATCAGCCAACGGCTTTGCACCGGTCAAAGGCTCCGAGCTGCCGATACGTACCGGTTTTCCGGTAATCCCGGAAGGCGATATAGCCCCCGGGGACACCTGGAAGGCCGACGGCCGCGATGCGGTATATCTGGAGGACGGAACCCTCGTTCCAGCCCCCTTCCACTCCAGCTTCAGTTACCGGGGCGAGATGGAGTATATGGACCGCCCGGCCCAGGTGATCGACTTCTCCTATACCTATTACGATCACAGCCCGTATACCACCGACTCAACTGAAATCCGGGGCCTTGCCACCGGCGAAATAGCGCTGTTTATAGATGGAAACGATAACGGCGATGGAGCCGACAAGGGGGGCGGCTATTTTATCAGCGAACGAATTACCCGGCATTACTTGGAATACGGCACCCCGGCAAGGCGCGAGGAAGGCTTCCGCCTCACCTGGGGCCGTGGCATCTCCCTGGGCGAAATTGAATCGCTCGAACGTACTATGATCGCCGCTCTGCAGGAGGAGCAAGAGGATCAAAAGGATCAGGGCGATCTGGGGGTAGCAGAAAAAGCGGAAGGAGATCCTGGTAGAGATAAAGAAGATGGGCCGGTTGCATCCGCCCCTGAGGGAGCGACTGATGAAGCGGTTGAAATAGATGAAGAGGATCAGCAGATACAAATCAAGCGCAGCACCGAAGGCATCACACTCAACCTGCCGCGGATTCACTTTTACCCCGACCAGGCCAGGATCCTGCCGCGTGAGAAAAACCGCCTCGATAAATTAGCATCCCTGCTGAAAAAGGTGCCCGATGCCACCATTATGGTGAAGGGGCATACTGCCGATGTAGGCAGCAAAGAGAGCCAGTACAAACTCTCGGTAGAACGGGCCCAAACTATTATAGAAGAGATGGTAGACCGTGGAATGTCCCCCTCACGATTTGTGTATCAGGGCATCGGCGGGGACGAACCGCTTGCCCCCAACGATACCGAAGAGGGGCGGGCGCAAAACCGCCGGGTGGAAGTAATTATTCTGAATAAGTGATCAGCCTGTCAGGGTTCAGTCTCCGAAGAGGCGCCGGAAGTTCTCGGAAATTAGCTGAATGAGCCGCGTGAGCTCCTGCCCATGGAGTTCGGCCAGGCTGCGGTACACAAAACCAACTTGTCCGGGGTGGTTGAGCTTTCCCCGCAGTTTCTGGGGGCTGAGAAAGGGGCTGTCGGTTTCGGCCAGCAGCCGGTCCAGGGGAACCGCTGCCGCCGCCTCCCGCAGGGCTTCGCTCTTTTTATAGGTGAGGTTGCCCGCAAAGGAGATATACAGCCCCGCATCCACAAAACTTCGAGCCCCTTCGGCATTGGAAGAGAAGCAGTGCAGCACCCCGCCGGCCCGGGGAGGGGTATCCTTCAGGACCTCCAGCACCTCCGCATCGGCATCACGGTTGTGGATGATAATCGGCAGTCGGTAGCGGTTGGCAACCTCTATCTGTTGCCGCATAAGCTCCTGCTGCCGCTCTACCGTGGCATAGTTCCAGTAACGGTCAACCCCCATCTCGCCCACGGCGGCCGGCGAAAAGCGCTCTATATCCTCGCAGAGCAGGGCAATACGGTCGGCGATCTCTTCATATTCGGCCTCCGCAGGGTACAGCCCCGCCGCCAGTTTAATCTGGGGAAACTCCTGTTGTATCCAGTGGCGGCGGGCCGTATCGCCGGCCTCTATCCCGATATCAATTCCTCCGGCCAGGCCGGTTTGCAGTGCCTGAGAAATGAGGGGACGGACATTCATGCCCTTCTTTTCCATCATGGCGCTGTGAAAGTGGGAGTCGATCATTCCCGGCAGCAGCTCAAAGTGGGGCTCGGTTTTGTGGGTGGTACTGCTCATTTATGCTCCTCCCTGTTTTCAATGCGGATTCAACTTAAACTAGTTGACGCGCGCTTTTCTCACGGGTAATATACAACTCGAACCGCCGGGGTGGTGGAATTGGTAGACACAGGGGACTTAAAATCCCCTGCTAATAGTATTGGCGTGTGGGTTCAAGTCCCATCCCCGGCAAAATGACAATCAGCATGCATATAAAAGTAGGACTTGAACCTTGGTCCTAGCGAATGCGGAGCATTCGCCAGCTGCCGCCGGATCGTAAGAGCCGGCGAGCAGTCAAGTCCCATCCCCGGCATATAGTATGCAAGCTCCAGAAAAACTGGGGCTTTTTTTTATACCTCAGGTGTTTTACACTACATTATACTATACATAAATTGGATTCAATAAGCGGCAATGAGAAGAAGCAGTAAAGAAGCAGGGAGTAGA
>JAWLDZ010000022.1:29979-32370 GCA_041686355.1 Spirochaetaceae bacterium | reverse complement strand
GGTCCCCCGAATCCGCTTCAGGTAATACACATTGCCCAACTCCATATCC
The DNA here is from genome assembly GCA_041686355.1 of Spirochaetaceae bacterium. Lineage (GTDB taxonomy): Bacteria > Spirochaetota > Spirochaetia > DSM-16054 > Sediminispirochaetaceae > DSBN01. Next base: position 32,321 of record JAWLDZ010000022.1, on the reverse strand, counting down.
GGATACAGCAGGGGCAGGCTGTACTGCAGAGCTGCCACCGCATCCGCCTCGTAGGCATCGGTCCAGTCAAAGGGGTAGCCCCTCGGCCGCACCGTGGGACTGGTCAGAGGCACCTCCTCTCCGGACTTCAGCTCGCTCGTCCAGCTTAACTGCAGTCGGTGCTGCCTCCACGGCCCGGGCATGGTCAGCAGCCCGTTCAAGCCGAACCGGCTGCCCCATTCACTGGCCGGAGCCGCCACGTACTGCCCGCTGAGCTCCAGGTACTGCGCCCAGGGCGGGGCGAAATCCGCCGGGGCCACCGCCTGCGAGGCGTTGTAGAACGACAATGCGTGCCGCACCGGCAGCACGTAGGCATCGGTATCTCCGGGCAGATCCGGCCGCCCCTGCTCGTAGCGCAAAAAGCCGGTACTGCTCAGGCTCAGCTGCCGAAACCACACCCCCCGCGAGAGATTCAGGGGTGCATCAAAGCCCAGCTTCGCCGTCACCCCGTTCCAGCGCGTTTCGGGATCTCCCGGACTGTTTGTGTCACCGGAGAGCCCAAAGCGAATCACCGGAAACACCCCGCGGTAACTGCCCTGCAGCCCCGCATCGTAACTCTCCCGCCGTACATTGAAACCGGTAAAACCCATCAGTGAAAGCCGCCCCAGCACATCATCCGACTGGGCAAACAGCTGCACCCGCCCGTCGGCACCCGGAATCGCCCCCCAGCTGTGAAAGTTCAACAGCCTCGTCAGCGGGCTATACTCCTCAACCACATAGCTGTCCGCCTGGCTTGCCGGAAAGGCCTGAGCCCCCTCAGCTCCGCCCCCCTCCGTCCCGGTCGCGCCAACGACGACCCCAGAGGTCTCAGCACCAATCTTCGGACCACCCCAGCTGCGGGCGATCGGCCCCACATAGTCAATCCGCCGCCCCCCGGTCGAATCCAAGGGCTCAAAATCCTCCGGCCGCAGCTTCATCACCGCCGGCTTAAAACCATCTGCCGTATAATCGGCAAAATAGAGCCGGGCGCCTTCAACCCCCGCGCCGACCACTGGATATGTGGCGGCGTAGGGCCGCGAGACCACCCGGTAGCGCTCGCCTTCCAGATATCCGTGCTGCTCGTACTGCCGCCCTGTGAGGGCCACCGCTTCCAGGGCCTCCATACCGCTGCGCTCCGAGACGTACAGAATATGCTCCCCCGCCTCGCCGGGCTCCGGCAGATACACCGGCATCGAGATGCTGTAGCCCACCGGACCCAACACCCTTCGCCATCGATGTGCATCTACCTCGTACTCCAGCAGCGCGCTGCGGCCGCCCTGTACCGCGATTACCGCCACCCGATCGCCCCGTGGCGACCAGGCCGGCTGCCGCAGATACAGCGGCCCTTCAGCGCCCGCCGACCGGGCCGTCGGCACCGACCGGGTCCACGACAGCTCCGGTGCCGCAGCACGCTGCAGCTCGCCGCTCTCTGCATCCAGCAGCTCCAGCCGTCCGCCCCCGCCGGGCAGGGCCCGAATTACCGCAATCCGCCGGCCCTCCGGCGACAGGGCCGGCGCCTGGTACGCCCCGCCCCGGGTAAGCCGCCGGCGCCGCCCACTCTCCAGCTCGTAGCGAATAACCTCGCTGGTCGAGACCTTCGACCACAACGGATGGGGCAGCTCCTCGGTCCACAGGGCTACTCCGTTGCGCAGGGATATCCGGCGCAGACCACCAGGGATCGACACAACCAGCTTTTCCGAAGCGTGGTGGTCCCCGGCGCGCTCCTGCCCCCCGGAGGCGGGCAGCTCCAGCCGCACCAGGCTGTTCGCATCCCGGTCGCCATAGCGAATCGCAAACAACTCGCCCCCCTCCACTGCCACCGGCAGGTAGTTGGTCCAAACCGAGCCCTGGTCGGTTGCGGTCGGCAGCACTTCGGCAGAAGCATACCCGCGCTCTTGGTCGCCTGACTCCAGCACCTCGAAGTAGCTGTCTATATACTCCAGAGAGTCGCGGTACACCCGGCGCAGCGAGCGGCCGGTGACCTGCTTGACCGCCGAATGAAATCGCAGCGGCCAGAAGGAGTAGCGGGCTGTCTTTTCAATAATTCGGTTCCAGGCGTCTTCGCCATAGGTAAGACGGATGTAGGTTACCAGAGGGAATCCAAGGTGGTAGTGGTCTGGGAAATGGGCCCGGTAGGAGCCGAGGTACGCCTGACTGTAAGAGACCGGCCGATCTTCCCCCACACTGGCCCGAAACTCACGGTGGAAGGCAGCGCTGCGGCCCCGCCCACCTGAGGAGAAGGCGGTTTCACTGAGGATTGCATCCCCCTCAAAATACCATAAGGGCATAGAGTACATCGAGAAAAAGGCCCAGCCATACTCTCC
>JAWLDZ010000022.1:10431-29879 GCA_041686355.1 Spirochaetaceae bacterium | reverse complement strand
CCCACCTGAGGAGAAGGCGGTTTCACTGAGGATTGCATCCCCCTCAAAATACCATAAGGGCATAGAGTACATCGAGAAAAAGGCCCAGCCATACTCTCCTGCCGCCCATCGGGCAAAACGGGTAAAACCCCGATTCAGTGCACTGAACTGAGCGGCGTGACGCCCCTCGTGCAGGGCCAGCAGGCTGTACCAGTCCAAGGGGCCGGCAAACTGCCGCCGGCTGTTGAATGCGTACCACTCGGAGTGGCGGGGGCCCAGGGTCACATAGCCGTTGGATACCTGCCGTTGGGTATTGAGCACCAGGGATAGGGGCGGTACTTCAATCCCGAAGTCCTCCTGCAGAGGCTGCCATAAGCTGTCGGTGAGACGGGCGGCGCGCCGGGCCTCCTCTTCGAAGCCCTCCGGAAAGATAAGTCGGTGGTGGGGGGTGCTAATCTGCTTCCAGTCTGTTCCCGCAGGATAAGGCGGGCCTGACAAAGTCGAAGCCTGAATCGAGGGGCTCTGTGCCGCAGCCCGGTCCGGTATAAAAAGAAAAAAGCACAAGCACAAGACAACTACAGCAATAAAAGTATGCACACTCTTTTTCATAATCCCACCTCATTTCCACTATACCCCCTATCAGCAGGAGAAATCAAATTAAGTGAGGGAATTTCGGATTGCCGCTTTATTAAGCCTCTCCAATCTGTTATGCTCCATTTACACATATGGAAAGGTTATTATGAGCATTCGCATTTTATATATCGGGGAAATTGTAGGAAAGGCGGGAGTATACTGTGTAAAGCAGGCACTTCCAAAGTTAAAGCAGGAGCTCGGCATCAACTTTGTGGTTGCCAACGGGGAGGGAGCTACCGGCGGCTTTGGAATCGGCAAAAACCATTCTATCTACCTGCACAAGCTCGGGATAGATGTAATCACTTCCGGCGAAAAAATCTACTTTAAAAAAGATATGGTTCCCCATATCGGCAAGAGCCCGTACATACTGCGCCCTGCCAATTATCCGCCCTCAAATCCGGGGCGCGGATGGCGGGTGTATCAAGTGGGCGAGCAGAAAATCGGAGTAATCACACTGCTGGGCCAATCCAGTTTTAACCGGGTACACCTGAGCAACCCCTTTACCTTTCTACCCGAGCTGGTGGCAAGGGTGAAAGAGGAGACCAATTTGGTGATTGTTGATTTTCATGCCTCCACCACCGCCGAAAAGTACTCTATGTTCCACCATGCCGACGGTATGGTCTCGGCGGTTATCGGCAGCCATACCAAGGTTCTGTCCGCGGATGAACATATCAAGGCGAAGGGAACGGGAGTTATCTGCGACAGCGGGCGCACCGGAAGTTTTATGAGTGTCGGGGGCCTCGATCCGACTATTGAAATCGGACAGTTCCTGACTCAAATCCCGGAGCGTTCCAAGGAGTACTGGGAGACGCTGGAGCTGCAGGGGGTGATTCTTGATATCAACGATCAGGGAAAAACCGAACATATCGAGCGCCTTAAATACCCCGTAGAAGGAACAGAGGGTGAAAAAAACGGGAACGATCAATAGGATAGACGGGCGGACCATCTATCTTTACTGCGGAACATCCTCGGCTTGCAAGAGCTGCTCCGCCGGCTCATCCTGCAAACCCAAAGAACGGGAGACCGCAGCCCTCAACACCCGCAACCTGAACCTGAACGCCGGTGACACAATTGAAATCTACTTTCCCCCGGGCAAAACCATCTTATCCGGTTTTACCATCCTGATTTTTCCCATGCTGATATTTATCGGCGCGTTTCTTCTGGCCGGAAGACTTTTCCCGGGCAGCGACGAAGGAAGCCAGGCGCTGTTTGGGGTGCTCGGCTTAGCCGTCGGCTTCGGTATCAGTATTCTATTCAACCGCCTTACCGCACATCGCAATTTTCCGGAAGTTATAAAAAAAATGGATTAAGGGTTGGGTCGAGCTGCAGCTTGCTACTGATTCTCTTGTACCAGACGGGAGATAGTGGAGGCCATATCCTTCAAAGCTACAATATGCTGTACATGGCCCATTTCAGCTGCAACCTTCGGCATACCGTAGACTATGCTGCTCTCCTCATCCTGACCTACAGTGATGCCGCCCTTTCTATGGATGGAACCTATCTCGCGGGCACCATCCCGGCCCATTCCCGTCATTATTACTCCCATCGACCGCCCGGCGTATTGTGCTGCCACTGAAGCAAACAGTACATCCGCGGAGGGGCGGTGGCCGTTGACCAGATCGGCTTGAGACAGCCTTACCACTCCCGCCAATCGTCGTTTTTCAACTGTGATGTGGTAGTTCCCGGGGCAAATGAGTATGCGTCCGGCCTTCAAAATATCACCATCCGCCGCTTCCTTTACTTCCAGCGGGCATATTCGATCCAGGCTCTTGGCAAATTCGGTCGTAAAGCCGGCAGGCATGTGCTGAACCACTACTATCGGTACTGCCAAATCGGGGGAGATGTGCGCAAAGACTTGTCGCAGCGCATTCGGGCCGCCGGTGGAAATACCGAGTGCTAAGATTTCAACCGGACCCGCCTCGACCCGTGAGACCGGTGCTGCCGTCGGCTCTACCTTTTCTGTAGCGGCCTTTGGAGGGGCAGCGGTACCGCCAGCAGAACCGCTGCGACTTTCACGACGGGGCCCGGAGGGCTCTTTGGGAGGAGCGGCTGTTCCGCCTGCTTCTCCCGGCCCACCATAGCCTCCGGTTCTTCCCTCCCCGCGCAGACCGACCTTTTTTCGATACTTCAGGCCATAGCCCTTTAGTAGTTCCACCAGCTGCTTCTCTACTACATGAATATCTTCAGATATTGAACCGGATGGTTTGGGAATAAAATCAGAGGCGCCCAGTGAGAGGGCCTCCATCGTGACCTGCGCCCCTCTGCGTGCAATCGAGGAGAGGATAATAACCGGAATTTCGATTCCCCGAGCCTTTCGTTCTTTAAGAAAATCTATGCCGTTCATATCAGGCATTTCCAAATCGAGCACAATCACATCCGGCTGAAGCCGAGGCAACTTCTGAAGTAAAAACCGGCCGTTCATAGCTTTCCCTGCCAGCACCAATCCCTCGGCATTCTCTACCATTTTGCCAACCAGATTGCGCATCAACGCTGAGTCATCACATACAACTACCGATATCAGTTCCTTGTCATTCACCTTCTATATCCTATACAGTTGCAGTCCTCTTAAAACAAACTCTTTATTCAGAAAATTTCCTGTAAATAACCGCCCAGTCGGTTTTAAGAAACTCAAACTTCGTTTTCATTCCAAATAGTGATTCAGAGTGTCCTATGAACAGGTACGAATGGTTATTCAATGCCTCATAGAACTTGCCAATTACATTTTTCTGCGCCACTTCGTCAAAATAGATAATTACATTGCGGCAGAAGATGATATCCAGGTTACGCTGACCACTGTCATTCTTTAGATTATGGTAGTCAAATTTAACCATATTCTTAATCTCATCCTTTACCTGATACCCGTTATTCTTTTTCTCAAAATAACGCTGCAGATACTTCTCCGGAACCCCGCTTACCTTATTCTCAGGATAGAAACCCTCTTTAGCGGTCATCAGAGATTTAAGGCTGAGGTCGGAGGCGGTAACCTCAATTCCAATTGAGGCCGGCAGTTTGTCCTTCATAACCATTGCGATCGAATAAGGCTCCTCGCCTGTTGAGCAGCCGGCACTCCACACCCGAATAGTATTCTGTTTTTTCGACTGCTTCCACTTAATCAATTCCGGAATCACATAATTTTCCAGGGTATTAAAATGCATAGTATTGCGGAAGAAGCGGGTTAAATTAGTGGTAACGGTATCGAGCAGGGTCTTCATCTCGGTTTTATCACTGATAATAAGCCGTTGATACTCCTGAGGCGTTTCTATCTGTGTTTTTCGCAATCTCTCCTTCAATCGGCTTTCAAGAATCGACCGGTTGGACTCCGAAAAGTGGATTCCGCTTTCATTGTAAATGAGGTCACGAAACTGTTTAAAATTCTGCTCGTCTAAAAATCTATCCATACGTTAGTGTGTGCCTTGTAATACGTTATGCTAAAGTCTATGAACTGCTGAATACAGTGTCAACATAAAAACAAATTTATGCACTGCAATTCGTATTTTCAGGGTTTTTCAGACCCCTTGTGTTATATTGAAGAGCAGTATGAACCATGAAATGCATCAATATTTTGTGAGGGGTTTGGCTCTGCACGAGGAGAGCCGGGTTCCCTTTCTTATTTTAGAGAATCGAAGTGAAAACGACACCATCACTTTTCAGGTGGCTCCATCAGAGGCGGACACCCTCCTGCTGCACATGAGCGGAGCAGGTTCACCCATACCCAGCCCTCAGGATACTATCGCTGAAATGTTCAAACGTCATTACCTGCGTCCCAGCTATTTGGAAATAAACCACCTCAGCTCAGCCCAGGCCAAGGCAGTGCTGCATTACCGCAGCCTCCTGCGGCAGCACAGTATGACGCTCCTGCCGGCCGAGGGTATTGCCCTGGCTATTCGAATGGATGTACCTATTTACCTGACACCGGAGGCAATTATTACAGGGACCGTCGCTAACCCGCTCTATGAGTACTCCCATGAACCCGCCCAGTCTTTTCTGTTTGTGGGCAGCGATATTTTTAAATAGCGCCTGGGATCTCACAATGCAATCTCACTCGCGTGATAAGCAGCCCCCCAAAGCCAGACCCAAAAACCCACCTCAAAAACCGGGCCTCTCCAATTGCGCAATTCACCCTACTGGTCTATAATCCACCTACATGAAGAAATATATATTCGTGACCGGGGGTGTCTGCTCCAGCCTCGGAAAAGGAATTGCCGCTACCTCAATCGGCAATCTATTGGAAAGCCGCGGATTAGACATCCGTATGGTAAAAATCGATCCCTACATCAATGTCGATGCAGGTACTATGAGCCCCTATCAGCATGGAGAAGTATATGTCACAGACGATGGGTCGGAAACCGACCTCGATCTGGGAAACTACGCACGCTTCACCAATGCACCATTGGGTCAGGTAAACTCAATCACCACAGGCCAAGTCTACCAGGAAGTTATTAAGCGAGAACGGGAAGGGCGTTATCTAGGCCGAACCGTACAGGTCATACCCCACATCACCGACGAAATTAAGCGGCGCATCTTTTTAGCCGGCCACGATCCGGAAGTCGATGTGACCATTATCGAGGTAGGCGGAACTGTTGGCGATATTGAATCATTCCCTTTTCTGGAAGCCGCTCGACACCTGATTCAAGAGCTCGGCAAGGAACAGGTACTGTTCATTCATCTGACTCTGCTGCCCGAAGTTGCCGGGGGAGAGCTCAAAACCAAGCCGACTCAGCACTCGGTAAAAGAGTTGCGGGCTATCGGTATTCAGCCGGACATTCTGGTCTGCCGTGCTCCCTATGCCCTGGAGCAGGATATTATCCGTAAAATTTCCCTGTTTACCAATGTAGAAAAACGGGCGGTTATCTCCGCCTACGATGTAAAGAGTACCATCTATGAAATTCCACTTATTTTTCATGAACAGAAGCTGGACGAAATTGTACTCGAGAAACTGGATCTGCAGAGCCGCCCCGCTCAACTGCAGCAGTGGAGTGCGATGGTCGACACGATAAAGAAGGCCGAACAAGAGGTTAAAATAGGAATTGTGGGCAAGTATATCGAGCTGCACGACTCTTATAAGTCCATCTATGAAGCCCTCTGCCATGGAGGAATTGCCCATAAAACCCGAGTACACCTGGAGAAGATAGACTCGGAACACCTGGATTCGGAGGAAAAACTATCCCGACAACTCAACCAGCTCGATGCCATTCTTATCCCTGGAGGTTTCGGCCAGAGAGGGATAGAGGGCATGATAAGCGCCGCCAGGTACGCCCGGGAGCATAAGATTCCCCTGTTCGGCATCTGCCTGGGTATGCAGATTATGGTCATCGAGTACGCCCGTCACGTGCTTGGCTACGATGATGCCGACAGTACCGAGTTCAGCCCCTCGACCTCTCATCCGGTGGTGAGTCTTTTAGAAGAGCAAATCGATGTAAAGATGTACGGGGGCACCATGCGCCTTGGCCGCAGTGAAACCGTGCTGCAGGAAGAGACTCACATCCACCGGTGTTATGCTACGAATGTGGTGTATGAACGCCACCGCCACCGCTATGAAGTCTCCAATACCTTCCGTGAAGAGCTACACCAAGCGGGACTTTTAATCAGTGGAGTAACCCCGGAGGGGGCACTGGTAGAATCGATTGAATGGCCCGATCATCCATGGGGTGTGGGGGTGCAATTTCACCCGGAGTTTACTTCTACCCCGATTAATCCCCATCCCTTATTTGCTGGATTTGTGAAAGCCGGATTGGATTTTAGAAACAGGAATGAAACCTAAACAGCGCATTTTTTTACAGTTATTTTGCCTGCTTTCCACCCTCCTGCTGAGCGGCAGCTGTTCACTCAACTACAGTGATGCTGAAATGGCGGAGGACTTGTCGGAGGAACTTCCAAACAGCATCATACGCAGCTATCGTTTTGTCGATATTCGTTCCGGCCGCAGTTCCTTTCAGATATACGCAGCCGAGGCCCGTATGTACCATAAAGCCCGCAAGACACAGCTCAAGGAGCTTTTCTTTCAGGAGATCAATCCTGAAGGGGAGGTAGTTACCGAAGGAGAAGCGGCCAGAGCAACCATTTTTACCCAAACCGATGATGTCGAAATGCACGGAGACATCAGTTTTAGTGGAGCCGCTCAGGAAGCGACTATTATGAGCGACTATTTATACTGGAACAACGAGGAGCGTCGTCTAGAAGGGAATCCGGAACAGACAGTTACGATTATCAAGGCAGACGGAACCCGTATCCACGGCAAGGGGTTTAGCGCCGAAGCCGCTGGTCAAAGGGTGGAGTTTTCAGAGGCAGTTGAAGGGATATATGTCCAGACTGCTGAAGATGATGAAGGTAATGAAAATGCTGAATAATGCCCGCCTTGTGGGTTTATCCCTTGGACTGCAACTGCTGCTCATGGCCGCAATCGGGCCTCTGCTCACACACTTGTGGGCGGAAACAGAAACCTTCACATTCTCTGGAAACAGCACTACAATTTCAATGAGCGAAGAACGCCGCCGCACCATCCTAAGCGGTGATGCCCGCATCAGCAGCGAGGACCTGCGTATCAAGGCCGACCGCATTGAACTGTATGGCGATGACTTTCGCTACGCCCGCTGCGAGGGAGCGGTGGAAGTGCGCAACAGTGCACAGAAAATATCGCTCACCGGCGACAAGCTGTTTCTCGACCGGAAGCTAAACAAATTGCGCAGCCCCTCGTACACCGAAATGGTCGATTTGAAAAATGAAATCGTGATAAAAAGCGGTTATATGGAACACTTTGACGAAGAGAACTATTCAGTTTTCCAAATAGGAGTCCGCATCCTCAAAGCCACGGAGGATGGGCGAATGGTATGCCGATCCGATTATGCCCGCTATGACCGGGAAGCCGATACACTGGAGCTGAGCGGCAGCCCGGTTGTCCACTGGAAGGGCGACCGTTACAGTGCCGTACGGATTACAATCAACCTTGAGACCGATGAAATTGAAATGGAGGGAAATGTGGAAGGAGAGTTTACCTCCAAAACCCAAGAGGAGCCGGCGAATGGAGCCGAAAACAACAGTGCAGGAGAATAATTCCGCCACACTGCGGGTGGAAGGGCTCAAGAAGCGCTACGGCAAAAAAGAAGCGGTCAAGGATGTCTCCTTTGCCATGCACGCCGGCGAGATTGTTGGCCTGCTTGGCCCAAATGGAGCGGGAAAAACTACCGTATTTTATATGATAGTCGGCTTTATTAAAGCTACCGCCGGACGAATTTACCTGAATAAAACCGATATCACCCAGCGCCCTATGTATCGGCGTGCCCTGGAGGGTATCTCTTACCTGCCCCAGGAACCCTCAGTCTTCCGTAAACTGTCGGTGGAAAACAACATCTGGGCAATACTGGAGACCCGCCGGGATTTGACCCACGACGAGAAACGGGCTCGCCTGGAAGAGCTGCTGGATGAGTTCAATATACAATCTATTCGCCACCAGCAGGCCCACCCTCTCTCCGGCGGAGAGCGGCGCAGAACCGAGATCGCCCGCAGCTTAGCAATCGATCCAAAATTTCTCCTGCTGGATGAACCCTTTGCCGGTATCGACCCAATCGCCGTATCAGAGATAAAACAGCTGGTAACCGATCTTTCAAATCGCGGAGTCGGGGTACTGATTACCGATCACAACGTCCAGCATACCCTGTCGATCACCCATCGATCCTTTATTATTCACTTGGGTGAAATCCTCGCCCACGGCAGCCGCAATGAAATTTTAGCCAATCCCATCGCCCGGGAGATTTATCTGGGACGGGATTTCGATATGCCCCTGGAATAGAGCTGCTTTGTTTTACCCAGCTTCGCGTGGTCCAGCCAGCCGGCTGCTCCAATTGACAAAGGGGCCTAACAAGTACATTATTTTAGGTACGTGCAATATCAGAAACCTATACTAATACAACAACAGAAACTCAAGATGAGCCCTCAGCTCTACCAGTCTATTCAGATGATGGCCATGCCCCTGCAGGAACTCAAAGTTAAGATCCAGGAGGAGCTCGAAAAAAACCCGGCCCTCGAGCTGGTCAGCGAAAAGAGTGACGTTTCCCTAGATGAAATTGGTTCGAATACCCGTGAAGATAATGATTACTTTGAAAACAGTTCCGACCCGGGATATACTGCCGGATACGATCAGGAGTCTTCCGACTCAAAACAGAAATTTATGGAGGGGGCCTTATCTCGCCCGGAATCACTGCAGGAGCACCTCATGTGGCAACTGCGTGTACAGCCCATCCCCCAGAAATGGTTCGAAATTGGAGAACTGCTGATTTGGAACCTGGATGCAAACGGGTTTCACCTCGAGGATCCAAAAAAGCTGGTTGGCGAAGAGCAGTATTCAGACCTTGAAGAGCTTATCCGTCTTATCCAGCAGTTCGACCCTCCGGGAGTCTGCACCCGCGATTACCGAGAGTCTCTGCTCGTACAGGCTGAACTTTCTCCGGAGGCTCCCGCCCATACCGAAGAACTGATCGAGCAGCACATGGAGCTCCTCGAACGGAACAGTACAAAGGAAATAGCCAAAATCACCGGCATCAACGAGGCGGAAGTCGAGTCGATTATCGAGTTCATCAAAACTTTAACCCCCTATCCGGGACGTCTGTACTCAAACACCTCTACCACCTACGTCATCCCGGATGTAGTGGTCCGCCACGAAGAGGGCGAGTTTAAGCTCTATCTCAACGATGAAGAGATTCCGGAGCTCGGAATAAACCCGTTTTTTGAGGAGCTTGAGGAAAAGGACAAGACCGAGGAGAAGGACAAAACTGAGGAGAAGCAGACGAAAAGGTTTGTAAAACAGAGTGTCCGGGATGCCCGCTGGTTTATGTACAGTATTAATCAACGCAATCAGACCCTCATCAAAATTGCCCGCACCATCCTCGAATTTCAACGTAAGTTTTTCCTGTACGGTCCCAAGCAGTTGGCACCACTGACCCTGAAAGACGTGGCTGCAGAAGTACAGGTGCACGAGACAACTGTATCGCGCATAGTAAACTCAAAATATATCCAAACTGAATGGGGTATTTTTCCTCTCAAGTACTTCTTTTCAAACCAGGTCTCCAGCACCGGAAGCGGCCGCTACTCAAAGGGGGCGGTAAAAGAGATTATTAAAGAGATCCTTGAAGAGCACGGACGGGATGAAAAAAGCCTCTCCGACCAAAAAATCTCCGATATTCTGAAAAAGCGCGGTATCTCCATCGCTCGGCGCACTGTCACCAAGTATCGCAAAGAGCTGGCAATTGACTCCTCTTATCACCGGTAAGCATTCAAGCATCAAAAAAATTTGACAGTTCATACGGGGCGGAATATGTTTTAAGAAGAACATATATATGAGGAGGAACTTGCATGAACTTTGAAATCAAGGGTGTTCACTACGATTTAAGCGATGCAACTAAGGAGTTCATTGACCGGAAACTGGAAAAAATCAGTTTTGCCAATGAATATATAATGGATCTTCTCATTACTATTACACAAAACCGACCCCGTTATTCAGTCGAAAGCAATATAAACTTTCGCTGGGGCCATTCCTCCCATGTAGGGGCCGAGAGCCATGAGCTCTATGAGGCAATTGAACTGATGATCGATAAGCTGGAGCATGTCGTCCGAAAGGAAAAAAAGAAGGTGCGGGAGCACTGAGTTCCGCCGAAATTTATTCAACAGAACACGCTCTTACAAGTAAGGGGTAGTATCTTGGGTTAGTATCTTTCCTTGATCCCTACTTTTTGTTATAGTTAATGCAACTATGGATTCATTTAGCGTTTTAGATCTGCTCGATCTTGACTTAAAAGAGCATAATGCCCTCAATTTGAAGTGTATCGGCGGACGTCCGGGTTTAGTGCGAACTATCCGGGAGCCTGAGATAAACCGACCAGGTCTCACTCTGAGCGGTTTTTTTGATGAGTTTGCTCACGAACGCATCCAGCTCTTTGGACGTGGCGAAATAGCTTATATCAATAAACTCGAGCAGGAGGACAACCTCGAAACAATTGAAAAGATGTTCTCCTACCTCATCCCCTGCTGCGTATTTGCAAATTCCTACACTCCAGGCGAAAAAACCATGAAAATTGCCGAAGATGCGGAGTGTCCAATTCTGCAAACCGATCTTCCCTCCGGAGAGTTCGCGCTGCGGCTGATGCGCGCACTCAACGATATTTTTGCCCCGAAAGAGGTAGTTCACGGAGTCCTGGTTGAAGTGTTCGGTATTGGAGTACTTATACGCGGTTCAAGCGGAGTAGGGAAAAGTGAAACCGCCCTGGAACTTATTGAACGGGGCCACCGGCTTATCAGTGACGACTCGGTCGAATTAAAACGGATGAACGGAAACCTGCTGATCGGCGCTTCCCAAAATCAGTCCCTTGGACACCATATGGAAATCAGGGGGATAGGAATAATAAACGTAAGCCACCTGTTCGGAGTAGGTGCCATTCGAGATAAAAAACAGGTGCAACTGCTTGTAGAGCTCGAGGAATGGGATGCAGAAAAGGTCTATGACCGCCTTGGTTCCGGAGATACAAACAAGGAGATGTTGGGAGTAAAAATTCCTGCCCTCATAATTCCGGTCAAACCGGGTAGAAACATTCCCATAATCATCGAGACAGCAGCGATGAACGAACGTCTGAAAAAAATGGGTTATTTTTCCGCCCGCGATTTCAACCAAAACGTGTTAAAATGGCTCGAAAGCGAAAATGCCCGTAATCTATATTTCAACGACACAGATACTTTTTAGAGATTATTTTTTAGGGATTATTTTTAGGAAAATAAATGACAAGTAAAACAGTTACTATTAAGAATAGGGCTGGAATACATGCCCGACCAGCCGCACTCATCGTAAATACTGCAAACCAGTATGAATCTGAAATTTTTCTTGAAAAAGACACTATGCGGATAAACAGTAAATCGATCATGGGAATAATTACACTTGGGGCGAGTTACAAATCGAGCATTTCGATCATGGCCGAAGGGCCCGACGAAAATGATGCGGTCGAAGCCATTGCAAAACTATTTGAAAACCGGTTTGAAGAAGAGTAGTGCATTTAAGGCAGCTATCCTAGTACTCATTTTCTCCTTACATCCTGCCCTGCTCTTCAGCTTAGAAATTGATCACAGCATCTATCAACAAGACGACCGGATCATCTTAATTCTGCAAATCACGGATTTCCCGGTAGATGAGGTACGACAAGTATTCCGAACCGGCCAAACTTCGCAAGTTCAGTTTGAAGTGCGTCTCTTCAACAAGTCGGAAGGGGTTTGGAGCTTTTTGGGGGATCAACTGCTTGAAGAACAGAGGATCATCTATAATGGCAGATATGACCCCTTTTCGAAAATGTATCGCCTAGAAACAAGCACTCAGAACAAGCTTACAGAAACTCGGGAGTATCTTGAGACTGCGAATTTTTTCAGTGCCCTTCGCTCTGTTCGGATTAGTTTCCAGGAGCCCGCTGCACACCACTCTATGATTTACCTCCGCTTCCGTGTAAAGTTCACCCCCCGTTTACTCATACCACCTTTAAATGTGCTTGAGCCGTTTCTTATAAATCACCAGGTAACAACCGGATGGACCCAGGTGCCAATACCAGAGTCCAAAGACGATCAGGAGGCTGGAACTTAATATGCAACGCCGCTCTATAGGTCAAAGCAGCACCATAGGTCTCATTAGAATAGTAATCATCTACATACTATTGATTGCTCTGCTGCTCCTTTTCGCTCAACAGCTGCTGTCGGAAATTGCAAGAGGCACCGTTTTGTCACGCCTTGTATTTATCCCATTGGCAATTCTGCTGCCCCTCTTCCTTATTTTTTCGGTTGGTTACAATATCAATAAACTGATAAAGGAGCGCAAAAGCGGACACCCCGGCAGCCGGTTTAAGGTTAAGCTTGTAATCTTTTTCACTTTTATTTCCATACTCGCTTCGGTACCCCAGGGAGTCCTTTCTATCAGCTTTCTACGCACTACTATGGATTCCTGGTTTTCGAGCAAGATCCAGAATGCTTTACAGGGCAGCCTCGACATTGCGCTGCAATACAACCAGACTACCCTGCAGCAACTTGAAACCTTCTCACAAAGTGCAGTGACCACTGGAATAATTGAAGAAAATTACCCGAACTCCGATGAAAGCTGGAGTGCCCTTACCTCTATCTACCCCCACTTAGATGCCATGCAGATTTTTCTTACAGACGGAACCCACATCTCATTTACAGGTGAATCAGATGCTTATCTGAACAACTTGCCCCTAACCTCCGTGGAGGGCTTACTGCCGCGAGTAAAAACCGGCTCTTTGACTATTCTCCGCAGTATTACCTTTTTACCGCTGCCGGAGGGTTCTCAAGATAGCACTAAATTGGCGGTAGTATTAAGTGTAATTCTGCCTCATGGCTTTGACAGCAAGGCGCAAAACATTACTACAACCCTGCAGGCTTTTTCCCAATACAATGAGTTCCAGAACACTTTTTTTCTGGCCCTGCTTGTTTTCTTTTCACTCTTTTCGTTTCCCATCCTTCTGCTGTCTATTTTGATTGGATTTCTACTGAGCGATGAGATTATTCGCCCGATTGTTCATCTGGAGGATGCAATCCAGCGGGTTATTAGCGGCGATTACTCCTTCCGTATCCTCACACGTTCCGAGGATGAGTTAGCCCTGTTGGTCAGTAGTTTCAACTCCATGGTATCGGAGCTTGAACAATCCCGTACTAAACTCATGCAGACTGAAAAAGTTACCGCATGGCAGGAGATAGCCCAGCGAATGGCCCATGAGATAAAGAATCCCCTTACCCCCATAATTCTTTCAGCCCAGCGGATTGAACGAGCCTATAATCAGAAGTCGCCAAAACTGGGACATATCATCGAATCTTCGGTGGGTTCAATTTCACAGGAAATTGAGCACTTAAACCAGCTACTGGGGGAATTTCGTGATTTCGCAAAACTTCCGACCCCTCATTTCCAGTCAACCAATATTCGCGAATTAATCGTTAGTGTCCTAGAAACCTACCAGCCCTCTTACCCAAATATCGAGGTAGACGTCGATTCCCTAGAGCAGGTTAATATAAGCCTGGATGTCCATCAGATGACCCGAGTGTTCTCAAATTTACTGAAAAACTCATTTGAATCGATCGAAGCGGAAAAAGGGAGCATTTCAATCAGTACGGACCTTGTCAGAAAGGGGCATACCCATTACTGTAGAATCAAGATTGAAGATTCAGGACGCGGGATCCCTCGAGAACTTGAACAAAAGGTCTTTCATCCATATTTTACTACCAAAGAGACCGGCACCGGCCTGGGACTCCCAATTGTAGAGCGCATAGTGGCTGATCACCAGGGGCAGATCTGGTTTGAAACAGAAGAGCACATTGGTACAACCTTTTATATCGACCTTCCATTGGAGCAACTTGTATGAGCACTATTTTAATAATTGACGATGAACCCGGTATTCGTACGGTTCTTACCGATATATTGGAAGATGAGAACTACCGTGTGCTCAGTGCCGCCGACGGACTCGAGGGCATGGACATTATCAGAAATGATTCGGTGGATCTGGTTATTCTGGATGTATGGCTTCCTCATAAAGGGGGAATAGATGTGCTCAAGGAAATTAAAGAACTTCACCCTGATCTGAATGTAATCGTGATCTCTGGACATGCCAACATCGATATGGCCGTCAAAGCAGTAAAAAACGGGGCCTTCGATTTTTTAGAAAAACCCCTCTCCCTGGATAAAGTAATTACTCTGGTGGGAAACTCCCTGGAGCTGCGCGACCTTAAACAAGAGAACAAACAGCTGCGGGCCTCTCTATTTCAAGAAGATGAGATGATCGGCTCAAGCCCGCAGATGGAGGCTATCTGGGAGAGAATCCATCAAAGTGCCGCCTCTGATGCGAAAGTCTTGATTACCGGCGAAAACGGTACCGGCAAGGAATTAGTTGCCCGCGAGATTCACCGCCGCAGCCGTAGAGCCGAGGCCTCTTTTATCGAAGTAAACTGCGCCGCCATACCCGACACCTTGCTGGAGAGTGAACTATTTGGACATGAGCGGGGGGCCTTCACCTCCGCAGTCTCTCGAAGAAAGGGAAAGTTTGAAATTGCCCACGGGGGGACTCTGTTTTTAGACGAGATTGCGGATATGACCCTCAGTGCCCAGGCAAAGGTACTGCGGGCGATTCAGGAACAGCAGTTTGAAAGGGTTGGTGGAGAGAAATCCATCCAGGTAGATATTCGACTGCTTACCGCTACTAATAAGAACATCGAAGAGGAGATTGCCGCCGGACGCTTCCGGGAGGACCTCTTTTTCCGGCTGAATGTGGTACCGATACGTGTACCGCCCCTGCGGGAGCGGGTTGCAGACCTGCCGCTTCTGGTAGACTACTTTATGCACAAGTACAATCCCCTTCCGGATCAGCCGCCCCGCAGTTTTACTTCGGAGGCAATGAAATCGCTTAAGCACTACAGTTGGCCCGGAAATATAAGAGAATTGAAAAATTTCATAGAACGTATTAATATTATGACAGACGAACCGGAGATATCTGCGGAGCTGGTAAGCCACTTTCTACAAGAGAAGAAGATGCAGAAAGTACCCCAGGGTTTGCAGAAATACTCTGACATGCAGCTGAACGAGGCAAAGGCGGAGTTTGAGCGCACTTTAAT
Organism: Spirochaetaceae bacterium; assembly: GCA_041686355.1. Taxonomy (GTDB): domain Bacteria; phylum Spirochaetota; class Spirochaetia; order DSM-16054; family Sediminispirochaetaceae; genus DSBN01. The sequence continues at coordinate 14,633 of JAWLDZ010000022.1, read as the reverse complement.
TGAACAACGCCTTGAGCACTGCGAGTATAATATTTCACGCACCGCTCAAGAACTGGGTATTTACCCCAGTAACTTGCACGGGAAGATAAAAAAATACGGAATTGAAACGAAAAAATGAAAGAACTAACAAGGCGTCAGACAGAGGTACTCGCCTTCTTACACACATTTATCGATAACCATGGATATCCTCCCACTATGCGCGAAATCGCCCGCCATTTTGATATCTCGGTAAAGGCCATCTCCGATCACCTGAAAGCCCTGGAAAAGAAGCACCAGATTCGATGTGACTTTAACCGCTCCCGGGCTATTGAACTGGTACACAGCCCCTCGGAAGAGAAGAATGAAATGGCCGAGATTCCACTGTTAGGCAGTGTAGCAGCTGGGAAACCACTGTTCGCAGAGGAAAACCTGGAGAGAATGCTGACTTTTCCGGCATCCTCTCTAAAGGCAGGTAACTATTTTGCCCTGCACGTGAAGGGGGACAGCATGCAGGGTGCGGGAATTCTAGACGGCGACACGGCAATTTTTATCCAGCGGAGCACCGCAAATAACGGAGATATTGTGGTGGCCCGTGTGAATGAGGATGCGGTGACTCTAAAAAAATTTTTTCACGAAAAAAACCGCATCAAACTCAAAGCCGAAAATCCGGTATATCCACCCATTTACTCGCAAAATGTAACGGTCCTCGGCAAGCTCGAGTTTATAATTCGGAACTACGATTAGGAGACCCAGCCATATGGCACAGCCCGCTCCAGTATACTTGTTAGTCGGCCCTGAGGAGGGCGAAAAGCAGGAGTTTATACGGAACTTACAGCAGAACTACGAGAAAGGAGCCGGCGAAAAGCCGGAGACCCACCGCTTTTATTCCGGTCAAACCGATATGGGGGAAGTGGTGTCTCTGCTGAAAAACGGATCTCTCTTCTCCTCCTACAAGTTCGTTACCATACTGCAGGTGGAGGAGCTGAAAAAGGCCGACCTTCAACTGCTGAGCGACTATATCAAATCCGCCGAGTCGAGTGCTACCCTCTTTCTCTTGAGTCATGAGTACCGTGCCCCGACCCAATTGACAAAGGCGATTCCTAAGTCACAGCAAAAGACTTTTTTTGAGCTGTTTGAGGACAAGAAGCGTGAGTGGCTGCTTCGTTATTTCAGACGCGCCGAGTTGTCTGTCGATGAGGATGCCATCGAGATGGTCCTGGAGCTGGTTGAAAACAATACTCTTGAGATGAAGAATGCCGCGGACAAGCTGATTCTCTACTTCGGCAAGGGAAGTGCGCTGAGTGCCGATGATATTGAAGAGTTTATCTACCATTCAAAGGAAGAGAATGTATTTACCCTGTTTCAGAAAATCACCTACAAGGATTTCCCTGGGGCGCTGGAGGTTCTGCACAAGATTATGCTTTCGGGGCAGAATAACGGGGTGCAGCTGCTGGGCGGCTTGCTGTGGCAGTTCCGCCGGCTGTTGAAGCTGTCGCGGATGCTGGATCGCCGATACTCCCCGGATGAGGCGTTTCGACAAATTCCGCTTAGGGGCAAGCGGAACCAGAAGAACTATATGACCGCCCGCTCGCACTTTCCGACCGAGAGTATCGAAAAGGCAATCGCCCTGATTGCAGAATATGATGGGCGGGTACGTCAGCAGCGGGGAGAAGCTGAGAAGCTGGTGTTGGAGTTTTTTCTATACCACCTCCTCTCTCCTACCTGTTGTACGTAGCTTGGTGCTGAGAGGCTTTTAATTACTTGCAGCGATAGAATTAATATTGGTCTTAAAAAATTGATATAAAATTAGGATGATAATTTTTTGCAGTTCAAGGTTTTAATTTTTTAAATGATAGGAATAGCACCAAGCTTCATACAACAGGAAAGCCGGCTTAAATGCCGGCTTTTAGGGATGTGTCAGGCTCCTTTCAAAAATAAACTCAAGAGCACCGAAGCACATCTCACGTTTCTCTATGTCACTTTACAAAGTGTAGTCTGCTCGCCGGTTCAAAACCGGCTGTCCTGGTAAGGTGGAATCATAAGCTAACCTCCGTCAAGAAGATGTTGTTGTTGCTTCCTCCTAATATAAATTTAGCCCATTCCTACCAGACTGTCAAATTATTTCGAATAAAATATCAAGTTTTTATTTACCCCATAATAAGCACCCCATAATTAAGCGATACCTATAACTAAACCCCTCTGATGCTTTCACTCTGGAACCTTCACTCTGATCCTTCACTCTAGGGCGCCACGGGGCGGCTGGGGCGCTACAGGGCGGTCGCGCTCCTGTGCAAACTTCTGGTGAATTTCCTGGGCCAACCCGAGGGGCAGGTCCGCCTTCTCCGAGAGTTCCTGGGCCGAGGCGTTTTTAATGGCGGATATGGATCCAAACTCCTGCAGCAGGCGCTTTCCGCGCTTTGGTCCGATGCCGGGGATGCTGCCCAGGGTGTCCAGGCTCAGGTCTTTTTGTCGGAGATTTCTGTTAAAGGTGGTGGCAAAGCGGTGGGTCTCGTCCCGAACTGCCTGCAAAACCTGCAGTCCCTCTGCACCCTCAGGCAGACGGATAGGCTCCTCCCGGTCTACCATGAAGATTTCTTCGAACTGCTTGGCAAGACCTATCACCGGGATATTCTGCAGACCAAGTGAATCAAGAATTCCCTTGGCAGCATTCAACTGGCCCCGTCCACCATCGATCACAATCAGGTCCGGCTGATCGAGGTTTTCGTTTAGTACACGAGTGTAACGCCGAGCAACCGCCTCCCGGATCGCTTCATAGTCGTCAATCTTCCCGTCCAGTGTCTTTATGTGGAAGCGGCGGTAATTTTTCTTATCGGGATTTCCATTGTAAAAAGATACAAGCGAGGCGACCGGATGCTTCCCCGACAGTTGGGCAATATCAAAGCCCTCAATTCTCCGCGGCAGCTTTGGCAAGCTCAGCACACTCTTCAGCTCTTCCAGGCCGGGTATATTGGCAACCGCCTTGAGTCGGCGGTCTACATCCTGGACTGCATTCTGCAGGGCCATCTTTAATATCTTCGAGTGCCGCCCTTTCTGAGGAATTTTTACCTTCACTTCGGCTCGCAACTCTTCCCGGAAAAAACGCTGCAACAGTTCCACATCCACTTCACTGCTGGTATAAATTACATCGGGAAAACTGTTTACAAGCCCCTGGGACTGTCCGTAATAACGGAAGAAAAACTCAGAAAAGGCCTCTTCTTCGTCTCCAAAGGATTCTGCACGAAAGAGGTCGCGGCCGGACATTTTTCCGGAACGCATCTGAAACACCACAAAGCTGCACAGAGTATCCCGCTGCACCACTGCCACATAGTCACGCTTCTCAAAATTGTAATCCACAACCTCCTGAGAGACCCCGACCGACTTCACCGCTTCGATGGTATCCCTTAACTCCGCCGCCTTCTCGTAATTCAAAGCGCGGGCGGCGGTATCCATCTGCCGTTCCAAATCCTGCAGTAAGTCTTTCGTTTCCCCGGAGAGCAGTTTTTTGGCAGCCTCAACATGTTTCATATACTCGGCCTGTGAAATTTTGCCAGTACAGGGGGATGCACAGCGGCCGATATGATAGTAGAGGCAGGGGTGCTCCCGCTTTTTCACCGGGCCACGGCATTTTCGCAGGGGGAACAGCTTTTCTATCAGCTCGAGGTATACATCAATTTTCTCTACATTTGTAAAAGGGCCAAAGTACTCCGATCCGTCCTGGACAATGCGTCGGGTTCTAAAAATACGGGGAAATTTCTCATTGGTTACTCGGATAGAGGGATATGATTTGCCGTCTTTAAGATCGATATTGTAGCGCGGGTCATTTTTCTTTATAAGATTATTCTCAAGCAGGAGTGCTTCGTACTCATTCTGAGTGACTATATACTCAATAGCTTTGATTTTGCTTACGAGTACCCGAGTTTTCACAGGTTGCGTACCGGTGAAGTAGGAGCCAACCCGTTTTTTCAGGTTTTTAGCCTTGCCCACATATATAATTTTTCCGGGGGAGTTTTTCATCAGATACACACCCGGCTGCTGAGGAAACTCCCGCACCATAGTTTTTAGGTCTTCATACATATCCATTTTAAAATACCGCGGGAAACCCCAATTGACAAGCCTGGGGCTCATATCCTGCAGTTTGCAGGTACTTCCTGGCGGAATTACTCCAGACAGTACTTTTGCAAGTCCCTTTTTTGGTCGATAATACGAATGATGAGAAAGCGTAT
>JAWLDZ010000022.1:6897-10331 GCA_041686355.1 Spirochaetaceae bacterium | reverse complement strand
TGCAGTTTGCAGGTACTTCCTGGCGGAATTACTCCAGACAGTACTTTTGCAAGTCCCTTTTTTGGTCGATAATACGAATGATGAGAAAGCGTATACTCACCCTCACAGGTACTTTATTGCTGTTGCTGAGTACTGTCAGCAGTATTTATAGCGAACAGAAACAGATCTCCCTTGGTTTTGAGGACGGATGGCAGCATGCGGCGAGCTTCTCCGGTACTAGGCTTCAGAAGGGCCGGCAGGGCTTCCTCGACATCACCCTGGAACCGGTTCAATACTCAGCATCCACGCCAATGACAGACTTGCTGATCCATTTTGAGGCCTCTCAACTCATTGATGCCACGGGAAACTACGTGCTGGAACGGGACGGGGGCTTTTCGATCGTTCCCGATGGGAGAGTGGGAGTAACCGCCGGTAAGTTTTCTTCCTTCCGAGGTGGGATAAGCCTGATTCCCTCGCAAGAAGCATTGAACTCTACCGAAGGGCCTCTGTTTACCCCGGGTAGGCTCGGTAGTAATTTTACCATTGAATTTTGGCTTTCTCCTCAATACCTTGAGGACGGTGAAACTATCCTCCGGTGGAGAGGGCAGAGAGAGCACCGCAATAAGGTGCAGTTACAGTCGCTCAGCACCACTGTGAATGATCGCAAGCTGGAATGGCGTCTTCAAAATATGTTTCTACAGCCTGACCACCAAGAGAATGAGTTTGTGCTAAAGGGACGGAAGGCCATGGTCCCGGAGAAGTGGCATCATCATATGCTTCGATATCAGTCCGAAACCGGGGTACTGGAATATCTGGTAGACGGAGTCCCGGCGGATGTGACTTATTGTACCGAAGACGGGGAACCCTCCAGTACCATTTTCCGCCCCTATGTGGGAAAGCGATCTAAATCAGAAATCGAAATAGCACCGCAGTTTAATGGGCGTCTCGATGAGCTGCGGATTACCCGGAGCTTTGTGGAGGAGCCTACATTACACGGGCTTTCATCTACCGGGGGATATGCAACTATCGGTCCGCTGGATTTAGGAGAAGAGGAATCCACCCTGTTATCTATCGATGTTGAATATGAGGAACCGGGAAATAGTAAAATTTTTTCCTATTACAGAATCGACAGGCAGCAGGAGTGGGTCCCCTTTCAGCCTGGCGATAGTTTTGAGCCCTCACCTACCGGCCGCTATCTCGAACTCAAATTTCAACTCTACCCGGACGGAAAGGGCTCACAATCTCCTAAAGTTTCAAGTGCAGCAATCGATTACCGGCCGAACAACCCCCCTCCCGCGCCAACAGGCCTTACTGCACGTGCAGGGGACGGTACAATAGAGTTGTCCTGGAACCCTATTCAACAAACCGACCTTGAAGGATATATTGTATATTACGGGACTTCTTCGGGGATATACAGATCCTCAGATTCAGATGCAGGAGCATCTCCTATCGACATAGGCTCTCGTACCAGCCTTAGCTTGGAGGGTTTGCAAAACGGGACTTTGTATTATATTGCGGTGGCCGCTTATGATACAGCCGGAAGACAACATCGCAGCAGCCTATCAAAAGAAGTATCCGCGCGACCTTCAGACTTCTACGGAGAGTGACTTATGGATATAGGTGAGAAATTTCATTGGGCTCAAAATGCACTCTCCTTTTACGATTATGAACAAGCCGAAAAACTTGCCTGGGAGATAAGGGAGGCTCAGCCGGAGCTTCCCGCTGTATACCTCCTGTTGGGCAATATCTATACCAATACCGATCGATATCACGAGGCAATCAACTCTTATCTGCAGGCTATCGAGCTGGACCAAAACAATGTAGAGGCCTATAACAATTTGGGAATCGCCTACCGAAAACAGGATGCTATAGAAGAAGCCCTGAAGGTATTTGGCAAAGCTCATAAGCTGGCCCCCGACCGGGCCGATATTACCTATAATTATGCAAACTGTTTCAAACAGCTGGAAAATCCCCAAAAAGCTGAGCAGCTGTATCGGCAGGCAATCCAGCAGGATACCGGTTTTTTAATGGCTTATAACAACCTCGGAAACCTCTATCATCATCAAGGCCGCACCCAGGATGCAATCGAGCTGTTCCAACGGGGGCTTGAACACGATGAGAATCACCCTATTCTGCGCTACAATATGGGAATAGCACTGGAGAGCCTTGGAGACTATGAAAAAGCAGTCATCGAATACCAGCGCAGCCTGAAAAGCAAACCCGGTTGGGCCCGCGGTTTGAACAACCTAGGGGTAGCCCTTCAAAAACTGGAAAAATATGATGAAGCCGAGCGGGCTTTTCAGGATCTCTTGAAGAATAATCCCCAGGACCATCAAGCCCACAACAACTTAGGAGTGCTTTTATCCGCACAAAAAAAGTACTCCGAGGCCGAGCATTTCTTTCAGCAAGCCTTAAGCTATAACCCTGACTACAAAAATGCGGCACTCAACCTCGGCAAAATGCATATCGAGGCGGGGTCAGACCAACAGGCATTGGAAGAACTGCAGAGTTTGTTAGAAGATGATCCAGAGAACAGTAAAATCCGGTACGAGGTTGCAACTCTTTTGCTTAAAGAGGGAAAAACCACTGCGGCGCTTAACCATATCAATCAGCTTCTGCATATTGACCAGAACAACCCGGACTACCTGCTCTTATTGGGCAAGGTTCGCCGGCGCCTCGGCTCTCACGCCAAAGCACTTCCTCCCCTGGAAAAGGCGGTCCGTATTAACCCCCATTCTGAAGATGCAAGCATAGAACTGGGACGAACTCTCATTGAAATGTCCCGCTACTCTGAGGCGGCACGTCGTGTTTCCGCTTTTCTAAAGTTACACCCTGATACCCTGCAAATGGAATTGATGCTGGCTGACATTGAGCTGCAATCAGGCAAACTCGAAGAGGCCTTGGATCAGTTTCTAGCCCTTAAGCAAAAATATCCGGATAATGAGTATGTACTGGAAGGCTTGCTGCGCTGCTATCAGAAGCTTGGTAGAAAACAAGAAGCCCTCCAGGTGGCTGAAAGTATAGTTCATCTGTTCGGAGATCCGGCAGGAACCGATGACCTTGATAAACTCGAAGAGGGTTTATCCCTCTACGATCAGATAGTAAGTGATTTCGCTAAGGATAATCAGAATGATTGGGAGAAAAACCTCCGCGCATTCCTCCATCGAGACGAGGCAGAGACCGAAATTGCCCCCGAACCGCCGGAACAGGACTTGGATTTTGAAATAGAAGCAGATATTGAAGGAGAGATGGTACCAATTATCGACATAGGAGGGATAGAGCCGGTAATTGCGGTAAATGAAGAGGATGAAGATACCATTAACCTCTCGGAAGAGGAAGAGGACTTAGAACCCCCTGAAGAGTTGCCCGAAGAGGAAGAGGACCCGCTTAAAGCGGAGATGCTGGGCGGTTCAGCCGGAGAACAGGCAGCAGACTCATCTTCAGATCAGCCCCAG
>JAWLDZ010000022.1:0-6797 GCA_041686355.1 Spirochaetaceae bacterium | reverse complement strand
CCAGGAACCGGAGCCCCCTGTGGAAGAGGAATCATCGCCCGAAGAGAGCTCTCTACCCGAAGAGGCTGACTCAGAACAGGCTCCCCCCGAACAGAGTGCTGCTGAAGAGGAGCCGGAAGAGCTGCAGCCTGAGCCGGAGGAAGAGAAGGAAGAGGTCAACGCGGGGGCGGCAGAAAATTTGCTGGACTACCTGTCGGGACTTACAGAATATCTGCCAAATGATGTACGCAGTACCTATGAAGACAGCGAGATGAAGCTGCGTATGGAAGCGCTCCGCAGTAAATTGAAAGGCGAAGGAGGGCTGCATGTAATTGCCGAAAGGCTGAAACGACAGCAACAAGCCGATCAATCAAAAAACTACTCCTCCACACCTGCCAAGAGGGAATCCGTGGTAAGCGAAGAGGAACAGAGGGGACTGGTTGCAAAAAAAAGACCCATGCATCCTCTGCAAATCGAATCTACTTTTGGTTATTTAGAAAGTTTGACAGAACAGCATCCAAATCATGAGATTGGTGTTGCCCTGAAAAGAAAAATGCGTGATATTATAATGAAACTACGGGGATCGTGATAAATGGAATATGAGAAAAACCTGAAAAAAGTCGGCCTTTATATTCAAAAAATGCCGAGCCTTCCTACATCAGTGGCCAAAGTGCTTGAACTGGCGAACGATCCCAATGTTTCTCCGGCAGATCTAAACCAGGTAATTAGTCTTGATCCGGTCTTGATGGGAAAAGTAATGAAGCTGATCAATTCAGCCTACTACGGTCTCCATCAAAAAATAACCTCGCTGGTTCGTGCGATTATTATGCTGGGTGTGAACACGGTGAAAAATCTAGCACTCTCCACTGCTATTTTAAGCAATCTTGGTTCGGACTCCCATTTCCAGGTGATTAACATGAACGGATACTGGCGGCACTCACTTTGTGTCGGTGTTACCGCGAAACTGATTGCAAAACAGAAGAGGATTCCAGCAAATCAGCAGGAAAGCTTTTTTGTCGCAGGGCTGCTGCATGATATCGGTAAAATACCCTTAAACAATACCCTCTCCCAGGAGTACTTGGAGGTACTGGCTCTTTCCGACCGTACCCGCAAACCCCTGTATATGAGTGAAAAAGAGATTATCGGTTTTTCCCACGCCGATGTGGGCAACATCATATCCAAGGCCTGGAAACTGGGCGATGAAATCCATGATGCGATCGTATACCATCACCGTCATTCCGAATACACTGGGCCGCACCGGGTGATCCTCCTGAGTGTTATAGTTGCCAATTATTTTGCCAACAGCTACGACATCGGTTTCTCAGGAAACCGCTATCCCGAGGCTGCCCCCCAGGAGCTGTACGATGAACTCGGAATTTCTTTAGACTGGCTGGAATCTGTGGAAGAACAGGTAAACCAGGAAATTGATAAGGCGAAGGTGTTTCTCAAAATTGCGGAATAGCGTGAATATGTATGGAGTACAGATATGATGAAAATAAAGCTGTGGGGTGTTCGCGGCTCAATTCCCTGTCCAGGACCAGAGACGGTTGAGTTCGGCGGAAATACCGCGTGTATAGAGCTTCGAGTGGGGGATGAGGACCGTCTTATCATTCTTGATGCGGGTTCCGGGATTCGTAAACTTGGAGAACATATTTTAAAACACGATATTCCAAAGGGTCCCTTGAAGACAAAACTCTTTCTCACCCATACCCACTGGGACCATATTATGGGCTTTCCTTTTTTTATTCCTATTTTTATTCCGGGTACGGAAATAGATGTATACGGACCGGTCACCTATGAGGATGAAGGGCTCGATAAAATAATAGGGGATCAGCTGCGCTACCGGTACTTTCCGGTAAAGCACAGCGAGCTTGCCGCCCAGTTCCGCTACCACCCCCTCAAAGAGGGTACCATGGACCTCGGAGACGGACTGTTTGTTACCACTAAATACCTCAACCATCCGATTCTCTGTCTCGGCTACCGTTTTGAATACAAAGGACGAGCCTTCTGCACCGCCTATGACACAGAACCCTTTCGAAATGTATTTCCCACTGATCCAGAAGCAGCAGGGTATGATCCGGAGGCAGCGGCCGAGGGTGAAGCGGCGGCCCGCGAAGAAAACGAAAAGGTGCTGCGTTTTTTCCAAGACGCTGACCTGCTGATACATGACTCCCAGTACACTAAAGAGGAGTATCTGTCCTCAAAACTAGGCTGGGGACACTCGCCCTTTGAAACGGCAATAAACTCCGCACACAAGGCGAATGTGAAACGGCTGCTTCTGTTTCACCACGATCCAAACCGCACCGACGACAAGTTGAAAGAACTCTTATCCGGATACCGTGAGCAGGTACAGGGGAAAACCAATATGAAAATTGAGATTGCCCGTGAGGGTACTGAAATAGTATTGGAGTAGCGACAAGTTTGGTGAGTTCCCCTTGCCTCACCCATAAGTTTGGGGTATAATAAGTTTTAATATGAAGAGCGGTAAGAGAACGGTGCATACATTGAGAGCGAAGCGAACCCCCTATGGGGGCGGTGGTTTCTCTGATAAATTTGTTTCTATTGTAGTTAATAGTCGGCAGTAATGCCGGCTTTTTTTTTAGCCTAAATTTAAGCTGAGTTTTATACACTACAAGGGCTTGGTACAATTAAAAGCTTTGATTTTTAATTGTACCTGAGGTCAAAAATAAGGAGGGAAAATGAGGGAGAACACTTTTCTAGGAAGGACTTTGGCGGTAATTCGGGATTTTAATCAGGAAGAGCGGCAGTATCTGTTTAATCATACTAGAAAATTGAAAACCGCGATGGAGGAACAGAATCACGAGGTGATCGACCGTTACCGAATTGACGACAGCGATTTTGGAATATACGAAGTCTTTTTAGAGGACAGCACCCGCACAAAGGAGTCTTTCAAAAATGCAGCCCAGTTTCATCGTATAAAGCTGAATGGACTCGATGTGGTGCATAGCTCGATAAATAAAAAGGAGAGCTATGCTGACACCTTCAACACTCTCACCGGATATCAGAACCGCATTTTTGTCGTCCGCAGCAAACTCGAAGGGGTATGCCGGTGGCTGGAAGACAATGGCAGGGTTTTTGCCCGACGAAATGGTCTGCCCGTGTCTCCCTCTTTTATCAATGCTGGTGACGGAAAACACGAGCATCCCACCCAGGAGCTGCTGGACGAGTTCAGTTTTCTTGAACAGCTTAACTGGGATTACTCACAGATGCATATTGCCCTAGTGGGAGACCTGTTTCATGGTCGCACGGTTCACTCAAAGGTGAACGGGCTGCAGCTTTTTGATTCGGTTTCGGTCGATCTTATAGCTCCGCCGGAATTAGCTATGCCGGAACACTACATCACACGCATGCAGGAGAATGGGTACCGTGTGCGGGTGTTTGATTCTATTGAAGCGTATATGGATGATGGAACCACCGCACCGATTTGGTACTTCACCCGCCCCCAACTTGAACGAATGGGCGACGATATCCTTAAACGGCAGGATGAACTGCGCAGCAAAATTGTGTTTCAGCGGGAATATCTTGACAGGATTTCCTCGGGCACCAAATTTTACCACCCCCTGCCCCGGCACAAAGAGCACCCGACTATCCCCACTTTTCTCGATGATACCGAACTGAACGGATGGGAAAACCAATCGATCAACGGCAAGCTTATTCGCATTGTGCTTCTCTCTTTAATTGCCGGGAAAATCGGCAGTGACTTCACCCCATCAAAGCCGCTTGCCCAGCAAGAGGTAGATGATGAGTCTTTTCTGGAAGAGGTCGAAATGGACCAAACGGCACCGGTGAAGCGCTACGCTGAAGGGGTAAATCCGATTTCCGACGGTATTGTAATTGACCATATCTGCCGCGGCGACACCGAACGGGAGATTCGTGAACACATGGCCCGTATTATTTCGGTGCTGAAGATCTATGGCAAAGGCGGAGAGTGGGTCACTACCAGTCACATGACCGAAGACAGTATTAAGGGCATCATTTTTAGACCCGGCTTTCCCGGATTTGATGCAAAGCAGATGAAACAGCTGGCTGCGATAGCCCCCGGCAGTACCCTAAACATTATTCAAAACCGTAGGGTTGTGAAAAAGCTTAGGCTTCATACCCCGCCGCGTATCTACAATTTTGATACTATCAGTTGCCGGAATGAGGCCTGTATCAGCCACCCCTCCAATGGTGAGTCGATTCCTGCTGAGTTTAGCCGAATTGCAGGCGACATCTTCGTGTGTAAATACTGTGAAAAACCTCACACCTTTAAGGAGATCTGGAAATGAATACATCCCATGCGATAGAACTGGCCAAGGCCGGCCTTTCAATCGGTTCAATTCGTCTACGTCCGGAGCAGCCCTTCCGCTGGGCCTCCGGCTATTACATGCCGATTTATAATGACAATCGTTTACTCCTCTCTTCATGGAAGTTCCGCGCCCTGGTGGCATCCGCCTTTGAAGATATTATCCATGATAAGGAGCTGCAGTTTGATATCATTGCCGGCACCGCCACCGCCGGAATACCCCACGCAACCACCCTCGCCGACCGTCTTCACTACCCCCTGGTGTATGTACGGGGCAGTTCAAAAGGCCACGGACTGCAAAACAGAATTGAAGGCATAGGAAGTTCAGAGGAGTTATCAGGCCGGAGGGTTCTTCTGATAGAGGATTTAATCTCTACCGGCGGCAGTTCTATTGATGCGGTCAATGCACTGAGGCAAACGGGAGCACAAGTTGACACCTGTCTGGCAATATTTACCTACGGCCTTCACAAGGCAGCCGAACGATTCTCCTCCCTTCAGCCCGCCTGCAGCTGTCTTCCCATCCTCGAATACGATCAGCTAATTGACATTGCCCGCCAGAATGGGTACATCAACGAACAGGACCAGAAAAGCCTCTTTGAGTGGCGCCCCGCCCCCTTCGCATGGGGAGAGGCTCATGGATTTCCCCCGGAAGGAGACAAATAGGATGGAACAAGACACCCCAAGAACATATGTGGAAAAACTTCGCAAGAGCAGCCGGGAAAACAGCAGCATCGTGTGTGTCGGCCTAGACCCCCTGCCCTCATGCTACCCTTTTCCTGAACTGCCGCCGGCCGAGCAGATAGTAAAGACCTACGAACAGCTGTTTGAGAAAATGTCAGCTCGCCAGATGGTTCCCGGTTCCTTCAAACCCAACATCGGCTACTACCACCGTCTGGACCGCCCATTGCAAGGGGATTTCTCCGGAAGCTTAGCCTTGGCCGAAGTGTTCAAACTCCTGCGGGAAGCCTTTCCCGAAACCCCGGTGATTCTGGATGCCAAGCGCGGCGACATCGCCACCAGCAGCGCCAATTACGCCGAGGAAGCCTTTAGCGCCTGGGAGGCCGATGCGGTGACCATTGCTCCCTACATGGGCAGCGACTCTACCGGCCCCTTTTTGAAGTGGTATACCGAAGGTCGAGGTGTCTACATCCTGAATCGCACCAGCAACCCCGGGGGAAGGGAGCTGCAGAATCTGCAGCTTGCCGGCTCGAACCAGCCCCTCTACCTGGAGGTGGCCGATGCCATCTCTCGGGCCGCAAAAAATTACCCCGGCACCGGCGCGGTAGTCGGAGCCACCAACCCCCGGGAACTGGAAGATATAGCGGCCTTCTATGCCGAACGGGACATACCACTCTTGATTCCCGGAGTCGGAGGACAGGGGGGCTCGGCCGAGCGAACGGTGCAGGGGCTGCGCGGCTCCGGCTATCCCCTGGAGCTTGCCCGCATCAACTCTTCCAGCGGCATTACCCATCCTTGGGCTAAGCAGAAACAGACTGCCCCTGCCGATTGGCTTCAGGTCTGTATAGATGCGCTGGTCCGCTTGACTGAGGAGATCGCCTATGAACAATAGCGGTGAAGGGATGGGCTTAAGATGGCCCTCCGGCCAAATTGAACGCCGGCTGCTGCTGAAACAGCGACTTGCCCGTATGCAGGGCAGCAACGACCCCCACAAGATCCGCGGCTTTGCCACTGTAAGCGGAATTGTATCCACCCGGCCGGAAATGATTAGTGAACTTGATCGACAACTTCCACAGCTGTCAATAATCACCAGTAAGAGTTATCAAGTGCTGCCGAATCCCGGCAACCGCGAGCCGGTAATTGTCGAGACCGCTCCCGGCTGCTTCGGTAATGCGGTGGGACTAAAGAACCCCGGAATGGAGACCGGACTGAAGGAGTTGAGAAACCTGCTCAGCTCTCACCGCATGCGGGCACTTTTGAATGTGAGCCTCTCCGGCAGTACCCCCGAAGAATTTGTTCAACTGGCCGAGGGCTTTTCTCAAGTTGCGGATACCCTGGAACTGAACTTTTCCTGTCCCCACGCCGAACCGGGTTATGGAATGAGTATCGGGGTGGATCCTGAAGTGGTCTTTCGCTACATGCAGGCCATCCGCGCGGTTACCGACCTTCCCCTGCTGCCGAAACTGACGCCCAATGTCGAGCACATAGGAGCGGTAGCTCAGGCTGCAATGGAAGGAGGTGCAGACGGACTGGTGGCCATCAATACCGTCGGGCCTGAGCTCTATATAGAGCCCCACTCGGCTTCCCCGATTTTGATGAATGTACACGGAGGAAAGGGCGGGAAATCCGGGCTCTGGGTGCATGAAATTGCACTGGAAAAGGTTCGGGAAATCCGCCGGCAGCTTGGGGATGAGCCCCTGATTATCGGAATGGGCGGCGTGCACAACACCTCCACCGTGGCAGCAATGCGGGCTGCCGGGGCGGATATTGTAGGTATCGGCAGTGCCTTTGCCCAGGTCTACCCGCCCCTGTGGCGCGACTGGTTCGATGCGTT
>JAWLDZ010000021.1:24946-32391 GCA_041686355.1 Spirochaetaceae bacterium | reverse complement strand
CAGCCCCCCTCCCCGTCCCAGTTATCAAAAGCACCGCCGATTCTGATTTCACTTTACCCGGCTCCACTGGCTGGAAAAGAATCACAATCCCCCTGTCAGATGATGACCGCGAAAAATTAAAAGCAGCCACCGGAATTGAGTTTGTAATCGAAAAAACCGACGCAGATGCCGAGGGGCGGCTTCTGATTGCCGACATCGATCTGGAGGGCTCTCCCTTCACAGGGGTGTCCACGAACGGATCCGATTTTTCGGTTTTTACCCGGGCCCTTGACCCCGGGGGCGGCAGTTACAAGTCGCTGATGAGCCAGGGCGAAGCGGAGCTACTAAACGAGGATTCTGTGTTCAACACCAAGGTCACCCGAGTTGCATGGGTGAGCTCGGGCACATGGACTATGACCGGCTTCCACACCCCCGTGCAGCTTGATGAGTATGAATCCTTCTCGTTTTTTATGCGGACGGAATCGGACTCTCCGCCGGACAAGCTTCGACTCATTCTGCGAAACCCCCAGGACGAAGGGATTGCGGTGGAGTTTACTCCGGAAGAACACTCCGACTGGCAGCGCTATACCTGGAAGCTGCACTCCTCCGATCCGGACGACCGGATTTTGATCGACGGCAATCCAGTCGGCGGCGGGGCCCAGCTCGTCACCTCAGACGAGGGGATAAAACCGAACAACACTGCGACGGGGGTCAATGAGTTTTCAATGAAGGGCAATGTGAGCGGCGAAGGTGCACTCGAGATTGACGAGGTGTACCTGCACGATCCGCGGCTGGATATGGGTGTGGGGGGGAGGACCTTTGTCGAGTACCGGTATCCCGAAGCCTTGATCAGCTTTGGAGAGACGCCGGTGCTTCATCAGCTGCAGTTCCGGCAAACCGTCTATGGGCGGCAGGAGGGCTACCAGGGGGGGCTCAGCCCGGCACCGGCGGCGGCCCTCTCCTTTACCAACGAACTTGATTTCGGACTGCTGCAGAGCAGCGTTGGAGTGTTCTACCACGGCAAGCTGGATGAAGCCGAATACCTGCCGGCGGGGGGATACCGATTCAGTCTGCCCCTGGCGGAGAGCCGGCTGCTGCTCAATGATGCCTACCGCGAGCAGCACTACCACGAGTCTATTGATATTCTTCGATCAGCGGAAATAGGCATTCATAGCCGAAATCAAAGCTCCTTTGGATTTACAAGTACCCTGCTGTGGGAAAATAGGGTACTGGACCGCACCTGGGATTTTTCCGCTCAGCTTCGGGAGAAAGACAGCCTTCAACTTACTGCCACCTCGATTTTTCATTCCCGCAATGCCGGCATAGAAGCCGAAGAGGGACCGCTGGGCCGCCGGTATGCACGCTTTACCCGGCTGTTCTACCCGGAACACACCGCCGGCCCCCACTTTCGCGAAACCGACCACTCCCTGGGAATCACATGGCAGCCCGCCTGGGTCAAGGGCAGCGCAGCCCACTGGCTGCATACAGGAACTTCATCCCAGCTAAACCCGTTTACCCTTACCGCCGGCGGCGGATGGAACGCCGACTTAACTTTTTTTATTGGACAGTCAGCGGGCAGAAAAATTAAGGTTACCCATTCCTATCAGCGTGACAGCAGCTTTCGCGAGAGCTATGGGGAAGATAACGGCTTTGTGGATGATCTGTCTTCCCTGCCGGGCCGCTTGGGGGAAACGCCCTTTATTTGGACCGCCCTGCCGTATCAGGAGCTGTGGTCTGAGAGCTTACCGATGAGCTTCGAGCAGAGAACTTCAAACCAGCTGAAGGCCGATTATTCCGGCAGCAGCAAAATAGCCATAGACCGCACTCCCGGTTCACGGCTGTATGACCTCATTGCACCCACCCGCTTTTCTACCGGAGTTGAGCGGGCGCTGCAGCGGGATTTCGACAGCATCACCGACCTGCACCGCTTTGAGGCTTTGTATCGGGCAACCGCCCTCAATCTTTTCGGGAGGCTCGGCCGATATCCTCTCTTCGAGTGGTACCGGACCGAGGAAATAAACCACTCGGTGCTTTATTCCGGAACCATGGGTGATACGGAGGAGTTTCATGAACTGACCTTTGGCCAGTTTGTTGAATTGAATATTAATCAGCAGAGTGTGATCGGAATGGACAACAGCTGGCGTCAAAAAATCGGCGAAGGGGAACGCAGCATTTCCGCCCGCCTTTATTGGCAGCGCAGTAAACTTTTCACGGGGACACTTCCCTTCGAAGAGCACATCAACCTGCAGGAGGACAAACGAATCGAACATACCGAGGAGATTGAGTATATCCACAAAAACGATACTGATGACAACCAAAATATAAGTATTACCGCTGCTCATAACAGTCTGTTAACTCTGGGTGACAGGGGGAGTCTGCGCGGTTTTGCCCGAATCGGCTATCGGCTTAATGAAAATTTGAGGGTGAATGTGCAGAGCCTGCAGCATACTATTGCGGTTGAACTTGGAATGGAGCTCACCTTGACATTTTGATAGGTCATCGCTCATGTTTAGTCCCTTCATCATGATTTTGACAAATTTTGTACTATACTGATAAATAGGAGTTAAACCAGCATCTTTCCATCTATTAAAATTAATTGATATAATGTAGAAAATATAGTGAAAGAGGAGAACGCCATGAATTGGATTAATCGTAGCAGCCGGCTGCTATTACTTTTTTTCCTGGTCATCAGTCCCATTGCCGCCCAGGAAACCTCCGAAGAACAGACTACAGACGAACAAGTGAAACCCATCGTTCCAGAGACTGGTTTTAATATGATCATTGATATTGGAGCTGAAACCTTCAACGAAGATGGAGAACAGGTAACCTACCAGCGCCTTGGACTTAATCCGGAGTTTACCTTTGGGAAGGTTGGTGTAGGCTTGGGAGTTACCCTGCATTATCGCTTTGTGGATGATCAGGGAGACAGTACTCTGAATATAAGGGAAGAGGACTGGATTCCAGACGGTGATAACAACTTTCTAGATATTTATCTACCCCTCTTCCGGTATATACGTTACGGTCAGAAGGGCGATCCTCTTTATGGAAAAATTGGTTCAATTCAAGACGCCACCCTGGGAACCGGTTTTATCATGGCCAACTACTCTAATGCACTCTATCTGCCGGAGAAGCGTATTGTAGGTCTGGCACTCGATGTGGATGGACAACTCGTCGGTTTTCCCTATCTCGGAATCGAGAGCTTTGTGGGGAATTTGGCCCAATTCGATGTGCTTGGTTCGCGTATCTATGCCCGCCCGCTCATTGCCACAGAACTTCCGATTATCAAAAACCTGCAGTTAGGCGTGACCGCCGCCGCAGATACTCAGCCGGATGCCAACTACGACTTTGTGGAAGGAGCTCAGACTATCGATCCGGATACAGTAAGCGTGTTCAGTTTTGATTTTATCCAGCCCCTGCTCAGCAAGCAGACATTCAGTCTGGCACTGTACAGTGATGCCGCTTTTCAGCCCGGCGGAGATGAGCTAAACAAGGGTCTCCTAGTCGGCGTGGGCGGAGAAGCACTCTCTTTTCTTTCCTACGGCTTCAACACACTATTTTTGGGTGAAAACTTCGTTCCCTTCTATTTTGACGGTACCTACGATCTGTACCGACAGACAAAATATAGTATCTATTCCGGTGATACTACGGTACAAGCCTACAACGGCTGGCAGGCATTGCTGGGATTCAACCTGCTGAGCAACAGTATTGTCTTTCAGTCCAGCTTGGGGGCGGCATTTAATCCTGATACTGGTTCACCCTCAACTTTGCCCCACCTTCGGTCTACCCTTAAGGTGGGAGAAGGATTGTTTCCGGGTATCTTTTTCGACGTAACTTACGATAAAAAGAACATCAGCAATATAGACGAACTGTTCAGCCGGGAGGATGCAGTAATTCTGGCTAATTTGAATTATAAAACCGGCCCAGCAGTAATTACTATGGGCTATACCCTGCGTTATGTACCGGAAACAGGATCGTGGGAGACTACGGCGAAACTTTCCAGCTCTATCACGATGTAGGGCCTAAGGAGGATAATCATGAAACGAATCATTCCATTATTAATAGTTTCCATATTCTGCATGCCGGTGCTGCTGTTTGCCCAAGATGCATCCCCATCGGCAACACTGGCGTATTACGAAGATGATACCCAGATTGAAATTCTGGACAGCGCCCGAGTACCGGTAGATGTGTATTTCGGGATGGAACTGCAGCCCGGCGACACGGTACGTACCAACGCCACTATAGCCGAGCTTCAGCTTGAACCTAACGGCTCAATTATCAAATTATCCCGAAATACCGTGTTCACAGTAGATGAACTGCAGAAAGATGAGAACACCTCAAACAAGTTCAGCATGGCTGCGGGAAAAATGCGTGCAGTTGCCGCCAGAGCCGGCATAGGGAACCGCTATCAGGTGAGTACTCCCTCAGCCGTATGTGGTGTACGCGGGACAGACTTTGGAATTCTTGCAATTCCCGGCCAGGAAGAGAGTGCCTTTGTAAACCAGGGGGAAGTAGAGTTTATTCAGAAAGCCTCACAATCCGTCGTTACCCTTACCCGGGGAATGACCGCAAACGCCCTGGCAGATACCTTCGAGGCAGTTCGGCTTTCCCAGGAGCGCATACAAGAACTCCTGCAGGATATGCAGTTTGAACGGCTCGATCCGAGTGAAGTACCCGGGCATGAGCCTGTCGTAGAACAGGAGGCTGAAGAAGAGCCGGAAGAAGAATCTGAAGAGCCTGAGGCCGAAGATACTGAGGAGCCGACCGAAGAGGAAGAGCCGGAAGTAACAGAGGATGCAACAATTCCCGGCGCGGCGGTTACTGCGGCCGGTAGTGAAGACGCTGCTGCAGCCGGCGGACGAAACGACGGGAAGCAGAGCGCCCTAGCCCGGGCGATAGGAGATATTTTCGGTTTTGAAATAGGAACGGTAACCATGCATGGCCGCACCTACTCGAAAGCAGTAGTTAAACCTCATGTTGAAATTGGTAAACTCAAGTTAGGCCTATACCTGCCTATTGTATACAACGATGATCTTTTTGATTACGGCCAGTGGTACCGCCCCGGGGGTAACAACGAGTGGTCCTTCGGCAGTGAATATGATTGGAGCAGCGAACCGGGTAAGGCGGCACAGGATGCCTTGATCGACTTGGCCCTAAAAATTCACTACCTGGAATGGGGGGAGCAGCGGGACCCCTTCTTTCTTAAACTTGGAAATCTGCACAATATGACCATCGGCCATGGAACTATTATGAAGAACTTCGCCAATGATCTTGAGTTCCCATCGGTACGCAGGGTTGGCTTAAACATGGGAATCGACCGCAAGAAGAGCGGATTCGAGCTTGTGGTGAATGATATCGCGGAGCCGGAAATTTTCGGTGGGCGCGTTTATGTCAGACCAATCGGACGCTTTGCCATGGGCGTCAGTTCAATTGTCGATATCGATCCTCTTTCCACCCTTGAGGGGAGTGACTATGAAATCACAGCTGTAGATTCCATGCGTTTTGTGGGTCTAGGGGCGGATGTGGAACTGCCGGTATTTGAAAATGAGGTGCTCTCCATTATCCCCTTTGCGGATGTGGCGGCTATGGTCCCGCAGAAAAACGGGGAGATGCAGTGGGATATGGTTTACAACTCCGATGGTGGAAGCTTTGCTGATTCAGTTCGTAACTACGGCCTTACCTCCGGTATATTCGGGAATCTGCTGTCTGTTGACTACAACCTCGAGTGGCGTTACTACCATGGCGTATTTCGACCGACCTTTTTCAACTCTACCTACGAGCGTAATCGTGGAAGCCTGGCTGTAGAGACCAATGAATATCTGGATTATCTTGACACTGGAAGTGGTTCGAGTGACTATGAGGAATCGGTAATGGGCATCTACGGCTCCGCCCACACCGTGTTGTTGAACCTGGTTGATGTGAAGTCCGGTTATATGTGGCCATTACGGTCGATAGATGAATTGGAAGATCCAAGCAACTATAATGATGAGTTTAGTCTTTCGGTGTATCTGCTGCCTGAGGCAGCCAGGTTCACGAAGGTGTATGGTGGTTTCGAGTACTCCCGTACCAATTTTATACCGGCCTTCACCGAGGATGAACTCAGCCTGTTCGATGCCTACACCTCGGTGAAGGGTGAGATAGTATACCCGTTAGCCCCTTCATTGGACATAGCAGCCATCGTCAGCACTTCTATTCACCGGGATGATGAAGGCAACATTGTGTACGATACCGATGGAGATCCGGAGATTGTACCGAATGTAACGATTGAAACTCGGGTACACTTTTAGTACTCTTAGGCTATGCAGAAAGAAAACACACAGCCCCGGAGGATTCACCTTCTCCGGGATTCAGTAGCCCAGAAAATTGCGGCCGGCGAGGTTATCGACCGGCCGTTTTCTGTGGTCCGGGAACTGCTCGATAATGCTATCGATTCCGGAGCGGACAGCATCGACCTGTACATCGAGGGCGGCGGTATCCGCCGCATCAGAGTCTTGGACAACGGGAGCGGCATGGACCGGGAGGATCTGGAGCTGTGCTACAAGCCCCATGCTACCAGCAAGATTTCAGCGGTGGGAGATATCTATAATCTGCACACCCTGGGATTTCGTGGAGAAGCCCTGGCAAGCATTGCCGCCTGTGCAAAGCTGACCATTACCAGCGCACCTGTTTCGGCAGAGCCCCACACCCTGGAGGTACGCAACGGGTCCCCAATCCGCCTGGAACTCTCCCGCGGGACCCAGGGTACGGTTGTTGATGTGTCGGATCTGTTTTATGCAATGCCGGGACGAAGGAAGTTTCTGAAGAGTCCCGGTGCGGAGACCAGTGCCTGTACACGTACCTTTATCGAAAAGGCCCTCCCCTTTCCGGATATCAGTTTCCGGCTGTTTACCGATGACCAGTTAAAGCTGTATCTGCCTGCCACAGATTTGCAGAACCGAATTGTAGCCGCCTACCCCAAGCAAGTAGACCCTCGCTTTCTTAATACGGTGGAAGAGAAGGCCGGTCGCTTCAAGATTAAGGCCCTCCTAGCCTCCCCTGCAATTCATCGGAGGGACCGACGTCATATTCAGGTGTATGTAAACCGTCGCCGGATTCAGGAGTTTTCACTGGTTCAGGCAGTTCATTATGCCTACGAACAACTGCTGCCAGGGGGCACTTTTCCAATAGCTTTTATTTTTCTCGAGATTGATCCTGAGCTGGTGGACTTTAACATACATCCGGCCAAACGCGAGGTGAAGATAAAGAACCTGCCGGAGATACACCACCAGCTGGTACACAGCCTGAAAGAACACTTGAACCGCAAATATATCGCTCCCCAAGAGCCGCAGCAGACAGCGGCCAGGGAAATGGATTTCGAGCCGCCCGCAGCAGATAAACCATTTACTGATAAACCATTTACTGTACCCCTCGAAAAGTGGAAGGAGTTTGGTGCCCAGCGCAGTGATTCTGCGGCAGAACGACCTGTCGGG
>JAWLDZ010000021.1:0-24846 GCA_041686355.1 Spirochaetaceae bacterium | reverse complement strand
CCCAGCGCAGTGATTCTGCGGCAGAACGACCTGTCGGGATACAGGAGATTGAATATGTCGGACAGGTCTTTGACCTGTTTCTGATTGTTCGACGGGAAGAGTCGCTGTATATGATCGATCAGCATGCGGCCCACGAACGGATCATTTATGAACAGCTGACCGGCGGTACAATCCAAAGCCAGAACCTGCTGGTACCCCACGAGTTTGAGGTTGAAGAAGATGTTGAGGGGCTATTGATGCAGCGTCTGGATGAATACAGACAGCTTGGAATTCAGCTTGAACAAGCGGAGGCCGGCAGATGGCGAATAGCCCGGCTGCCCGCCCGCTTTGTCGGACTTGAAGAGCAGCTTATAGAAGCGCTGCAGTCACAGGAGGCTTCCGAGTCTGCCTTTAAGGCTCGGCTGTTTGCCGATTTGGCCTGCAAAGCGGCGGTAAAAGATGGAGAAGTTCTCGACCGCTATTCAGCCGCCGACCTGGCACGCCAGGCCTTCGAGCTGCCGGTCCCCCGCTGTCCCCACGGGCGGCCAATTTGGTTCCGTATCAGCCGGAGCGAACTTTTTGAAATTGTCGGACGAACTTAAGGCTTACTGCTTCCGACCTTAGTCCGGCGGCCGACGCTATGACAACAGCTGTTCTACCTTGTCCCGCCGCTCGTAATCCGGATTTTTCTCCAGCAGTCGTTCTAATATCTGACGGGCCTGGTCGGCCTGACCGTCGGCAAACAAGAGCTCGCCCAATTTGTAGTAGGCATCCCAATAGTTCGCATCGATCTTGATGAGCTCAGACAGGGTGTCGATCGCCTTCGGACGCTGCTGAGTTTCGATATAGGCGATGGCCAGGTTGTAGCGCATAAGGGTGGCACCCGGCTTTCTCTTGATCGCCTTCTGGTAGTGCTCGATACTGTCTTCGTACAGCTCGGCGTGCAAATAGGCGTTCCCTAGGTTATTATTGACCGTGAAAGAATCCGGCTCGATCTCATAGGCCCGCAGCAGCACCTTGAGGGCCTGATCGTATCTGTCCTGTTCGTCATAAATCTTACCCAGGTTCACCAGAGACGAGAGGTATTTAGGGTCGACTTTTAGAGAGCGTTCATAGGCCTGCACTGCCGATTCAATATTATTGGTTTCTTCACTGGCCTTTCCAAGGATATAAAGATTATCCGCTGAATCAGAGTCCAGTTGCACTGCCTTCACCGCATAGTCCAGGGCTTTGTCCGCCTGTCCCTGATCAATAAGCACCTTAGCCAGATTATAGTTCGTATCCGGGTTATCCGGATCAATGCTCAGAGCCTCACTATAGGCATTGGTTGACTTCTCATAGTTTTTTTCGCGGTAATACAGAGTACCCAGTTTCTGCCAATACACCGCCTTATCCGGGCTTAGCTGCACTGCATCTTCCAAAGCGGCGATTGCCTCTGAATGGTTTCCCTGGGCTCTCTGAAGCTCTGATATTTGAAAGTAAGCTGTATCGTTAGAGGGATCGATCCGGGAAGCACTCTTAAAAGCATTTAAGGCACCCTTATTGCTGCCGAGCTGACGGTAGGTAAAGCCGAGATTCAGATACGCCTTTACAAACTGGTTGTTGTTATGAATGGCCGCCTCGAAGGACTGCCGGGCATCGTCAAAACGGCCCATACGATACTGGGCCTTGCCGAGCTCAAACAGAACATCCGCATTCTCCGGGTTAAGGCGGGCAGCTTTTTTATATGAATCGATGGCGCTCTCCCATTGCCGCTGGGCAGAGTAGACGTTGCCTAGGGTATTATGGGGAATCCATAAACTGGGGTCTATTTTAATAGCCTGATTGGCTAGCTGCACCGCCTTACTGATATTATTCTGACTCTCTTCATCCTCACGAAAGAAGGATTCACCCTTCTGGGCCAGCGCCTCTGCAGTATTCGGCTCTAAGGACAAGGCCTCATCAAAGTTGCCCCGAGCCTCAATGAACTGCTCATCCTCCATCGCCTCTACACCCTGCCTGATCAATTTCTGAATCCGGTCCTGCTTCTCCCGTTCAGCCTGCTCCATAGCCGCCCGTTCGGCTTCCTGCTGTTTTCGCCGCTCCTCCGCCTCTCTCTTTTGCCGTTCAAGCTCCTCCTGCTCTTCCTGCTTTCGGCGCTCGAGTTCCGCATCACGCTGTGGATCATCTTGACCCCGGCCGTCGGTATCCTGCAGTGAGCTGCCAAGCTCGGAGAGGGTTCTCACCAGTTCATCCTGTTTCTGTTCTTCGTTTCGGCGCTTCTCCTCGTCGGTGAGAGAACGCTGGTCTTCTGCCTGCCTTCTGGTCTGTATAATTTCATCCCTCAGGGATTGGGCAGCCTCATCGTCGGAGTCCTTTATTAGCAAAGAGTCGACAAGATCCAGCGCACGCTGATACTCGCCGTCCTCATAGTAGTTCCTGGCTAGGCTGAGGGTATTTTGCCTCATCCGCTCCTCTTCGCTCATGGCTGATGTTTCTTCATCGCCCCCGCCGCCGAGGAAAAATATTCCGCCGCCAACTAAAGCGATCAGCAGGAGGCCTCCCGCCGCGTATAGCCATTTTCGATCCATCTATATCTCCTTCATCAATCAAGAATTTCAATCAATAATGTCGAATTCCTGCTCGGTTTCCCTTACTTCACCAGTTCCCTCTGAGAGCCCTCTTGTCTCCTCACCAGATTCCTCGAGGGAATTAAGCACCTGATCCAGCAGTGCCTGCTGTCGCTGTTCCTCTTCCTCGCGCCGGCGCTCCTGCTCGAGGCGTTCACGCTCGGCCTGTACCACTTTTTGGTTCAGCAGAGCTATCATTTGTTCAATATTTTCACGTTGTTCGCTACTGGGCTTCAACGAAAGGTATACCCGGTAATCGGAGACCGCATCGTCAAACTGACTCTGTCGCACATACAGGTTTGCGCGGTTTAAGTAGGCACCGGCCAGGTTGTTATTCAGTTTCAGCGCTTCCTGGTACATTTCCTCAGCCCGGTCGTACTGCTCGAGGCGCTGATAATTAACCCCCATATTGTAGTAGAAGGTGTCTTTATCGCTGCCGGCATGGGGCAGACCGTCCTGGTATGTCTGTTGAGCGGCCTGGAAATCCCCCAGCTGCTCGTAACAGACGGCCAGATACATATAGAGCCTTCCATTCTGGGGTTCCTTGCGCAATGCAGTTTGCAACAGCGGCGCAGCTGCCTCCGGCTGGTTCTCCATAAACAGTTCAATGCCCTGCTCTTTTGCACTTTCCGGCGAATCCTGTGCACCTACCGGCGCCGCCTGGGCAGCTATTACCATGGGTATAACAAACAGCAAGAGCATCATTGTCCTAAACTCAATAAAAAGCGCTGTAGCATGCTTCATATTATGAACTTCCCATTTCTAAGGTTTGACATAGCCGTATTTTCTCATTAATCTTCTTTAAGGAGAAGTATATGCCCCTAATTATCGCTCTTATTATATTCCTCGGCATTACACTAGGTATTATAACCTTTTTCCTAGTGAAGTCTATCATCGCACCCAAGCAGGTGCAAACCCTGTTTAAACAGCTTAACAACGGAAAAGCGGCTGCGGTAACCCGGGGCGCAAAGCAAATTTTAGCAAAGAACCCGCGCAACGTGGATGCACACTACCTCCTGGGTCAGGCTTATCTGGAGCAAAACAAACCGGAGCTTGCACTGATGGAATTTAAGGCGGTAAACCAGATAGGAGTCTTTGAAGGTCACACCAAGGAAAATGAGTTTCGAAGAAAGATCGCCACACTGTATGAGAGATTTAACCAGCCCGAGGAGGCCCTGAAGGAGTATTTACTGCTGATTAAACTTCAGCCAAACATTGCCGAATACTATCTGAAGGCTGGAGAGCTGTTTGAGGCAAGGGACAACTCTAATAAGGCAAGCAGCCTTTACCGCAAGGCCATCAGCCTTGACGGCCGCCTGGCGGAAGCACATCAGCGTCTCGGTTTTATCCTGTACCGCAGTAAAAAACCGGTGGAAGCTAAATCGGAGTTTGAAAAGGCAATCAAAAATGACTCTGCCAACTATACCTCGCATTTTTATCTGGGGAAGCTGCAGAAGGAGAACCACGACTATGTGGCAGCCCTGCTTTCCTTCGAGAAGGCCCAGCGGGAACAGTCTCTGAAAATCCGTTCATTGATCGAGCGCGGCAGCTGTTATATGAATATGAATAACTTTGATAAAGCGGCTACCGAGCTAGAAAGAGCTATCAAACTGTCGGATGATCCCGGCTCAAGAGAGACACTTTATGCACGTTATTTTCTATCGCTCTGTTACGAGAAAGATCGACGCTTTGATAACGCCATTGAACAGTGGGAACATATTTACAAGCGCAAACCCTCCTTCAAGGACGTTGCCGAAAAACTCAGCCAGTACCAGGACATGCGTACCGACGATCATATGAAGGATTTTCTTACCGCCAGTGCCGCTGAATTTGTGGAAATTTGCAAGGCAGTTACCACCGGACCTATGGGACTGACTATCCGGGATACCAGTGAAATTCAGAACGGCTGTCAGATTATCGCTGTAGACAGCGACACCCGCTGGCGCAACGCCAAGAAGCTTCCGAAGCTGATGTGGTTCCTGCGAGTGCCTGAATCCCTCGGAGAATCAACCATGCGCTCACTCCATGAAAAAATGAAAAAACTGAATGTATCCAGGGGGGTAATTATTATCTCCTCCACTTTTTCACGTAAAGCCGTCGAATACGCCGAAAGCCGTCCGATTGATCTTGTGAGTAAGGATGAACTGATGGAGCATTTGAAAAATATAGATTTTGACGCTCTGCAATAACTGATGCAATAACTGACCGGAGCAGCCCGGCGAAATGGAAAAGGTACCCTAGTGGCGAAATTAAAAGTACTCTGTATTTCCGATCATATAGATCCTTTAATTTACTCGAACCAACTGAAGACCCGTTTCAAACAGGTAGACCTTGTACTGAGTGCCGGTGATCTTGACCTGCCCTATTACGGTTTCATTGTCAGCAGCTTGAACAAACCCCTTTTATTTGTTTTCGGCAACCATAACCTCAAGCGTATCGGCCATTACCGCAAGGAATACCGCGAGGAAACTCTTAAGAACGTCATGAAGGATGATTTTTTAGAGCGAACCTATGGATCGACTTATGTCGGAGGGAAGGTACGGCGGGTAGAAGGGATAATTATTGCCGGACTGGGGGGCAGTATGCGCTATAATAAGGGGCTGAACCAGTTTACCGAAACCCAGATGTTTCTTAATATTTTAAAGCTCTTGCCAAAGCTGCTGTTCTTCCGGATTGTGTACGGGCGCTGGGTGGATATTCTATTAACCCATGCCCCGCCCCTGGGAATCCACGATCGTATGGACAGGTGTCATCGGGGATTTAAGAGTTTTCTGTGGTTTATGCGATGGTTTAAGCCCCAATATCTGATCCACGGCCACGTGCATCTATATGACTTAAATGAAGTACGAGAAAGCACCTACGAATCCACACGGATTGTAAATGCATATGAACACACAGTTATAGATATTGAGGTACCCTAAGAATGCAGAACGAATCATTTGTTTACAACCAGGCACGCGACGACTTCAATAAGGCCCGCTCAAAGGCAACTATCAGCCAACTTCTCAATGCACTCACCCCCGACCGTCAGCGTCTCTTATCGCTCGAGGATGTACGCAACCTGCTGAAACCGAAATCTGAGATATACAAGGGTATGCAGATCGTACCAATCGATAAAATTATCGGTAGTGAGGGTCGGTATAAGGACTTTACCAGTGCTTTTCTGCCGAAACGCGATTTTATTCGGGGCCGTTGGGAAAGTATCGATCGGGCTCACCTCTCGGATGTAATTTTACCGGCCATTAAGCTGTATGAAATCGGCGGCGTTTATTTTGTCCGGGACGGCAACCACCGAGTTTCCGTGGCACGAATGCAGGGAGTTGAGGCAATCGACGCCGAGGTAATTGAGCTTGATTCCGAGATTGAGATGAAGCCGGGGATGACGGTAAACGATCTCAAGAATGCAGTTGTTGAGTACGAAAAGCAGAAAGTTTTCAGCGACACCCGGCTGGACAGTATTATTCCTCCCGATGAGATTGTTTTTTCCGAACCCGGTCGCTATGTAGAGATGCTGCGCCATATTCAGGGACACAAATACTTTCTTAATCAAGACCGCGAGACGGAGATCGATTTTCTGAAGGCTGCATCTTCCTGGTATAATAATCTATACAAACCGATTATCCGTGTAATTGAGCAGGAAAATATCATCTCCCGCTTCCCGGGACGGACCATGTCCGACTTGTATATGTGGATCATCAAACACTGGGACGGATTGAAGAAAAAGTACGGCAATAACTTTTCATTAAAGATGGCTGCTCTGGACTATTCGGAAAAATACGGTACAAGTCTGTGGGAGCAGCTTAAAAGTTTTATACGCTCACTTTTCCAGCGTTCGTAACAAGCTGGAAGCTCTCATTCTGATTGCGGCAGCAGGTACGGACCGCTGACCAGACCGACGCCCTCGGCGGTATCGTACTCCTGAATCCACATTATCCCTGCTTTCGGCCACTTACTGCGCCAGTCGGTGACTGTTCGAAACTCACGATTGGTGCCCTCAGACTCCGCAGTGGAGGTGAAGGCCTGACTGCGCAGAAACTCTTCTTCCCCATCATACAGGGACAGCAAGACCTCCTGTGCAGAAGAGTACAGTTCGATGCTGTCGGACTTTACATCGACCCTTGGAAAACGGCTCTCCTTTAGTTTTCCCCGCTGCAGACCCTGAATGTCTTTACTGATAAAAAAACTCGTAACAGCTGTTTCTCCGGCCTTGTCGAGAAGTTTCACCCGGTATTCTCCGCGGGGAACCATGGCGGTAAAGCCGCTTCTAATACCGCTGCCGCCCAGCCACACTTCCTCATTCCGCTCCACCCTTTGCCAGGTTTCCGCAGTGAAGTTCCAGCGCAGCTCAGCTTCCGGATGGAGCAGCACTATCTCCTCCAGATCGCCCGTTCCGTCGGGATCCTGGGCATGGACATACAAACTTAGCTCCTCGCGCTGAGTGGATGTTTCAATATCATGCACTATATTCAGCTGCCAAAACAGCTGGGCAATTTCGGGTGGTGCTCCACTGCAGCTGCTGAACAGTACCGGCAGGACCAGCAGCATAAGAAGAAGGTTCTGTATGAATGCAATTGCTTTTCTGAAGGGCTGCATAGTATCTCGGTCTATTCCATTTGGATTTTTTTCCCGTGCATCATTTTATTAGCCACCGGATTGGAGTATGCCTCCAGCAAGATGTTTCTTACCTGCTTGGACAGACGCCGAAATCGCAGGAAAAAGCGTTGTTTTTCAAATTCCGAGTAAGTCTGCTCGAAAAGATTGGTATTATGGATCACATCGTAGGCAATAAAGTTGGTTGACCACAGTTTATATCCATGCTGAATACGTTCATCTATAGCAGTTACCAGTTCTTTTGCATCCTTGTATTCCGGCGGCATCGGTGCATTGAAGTGGTAATGGACCTTCCCCTTGAACCCCTTTATTCCGGCCATAATGCTGACGAGGTCTTCATATCTGCGCTTCTTATGTTCACCTCGGGTTCGTTTACGATGGATCTCCCAGGCCTTCATACGGTCACAGGGGTCGTACTCATAAGAGATAGCTACCGGTACTATCTTTGTGCGCCGCAGAAACTCATGAAAATCCAGTTTATCCCGCTTATACGCAAAATAGAGCATTTTCATAATAGCCGGGTTAGTAATATCCATTCCGTCTTTTGACCGTCCGGAGCTTTGGGCAATCCAAATTGAATCTCCCTCTTCGAGGGTTTTACGGATATAGTTTGAGAGCTTCATGCTGGCAATGTATTGATCACGCGGGGGCAGGTTACGCTTGACGATTACCCCGCGGTTAATGCGGATGAGATCGGATATTACATCGTTGAACAGCAGGTTGTCACCGAAAGCCACTTGTGCCATTTCAAAATTGTTTTTCGACAAAATATAATCCAAAAGTGCCGGGTCAAGGATGATATCACGATGGTTGGATACAAAGAGGTAGTTCCGGGAGGGATCGAGGTTCTCGAGCCCGCTGTAACTGAGACCGCTGCTGGTTTTCTTTACAATCGGGTGCAGGAGAGTATCAACTATTATTTTACGTTGAAAAGCCCCTACAGTTTGAATGTTACCGAGCTTCAGACTCAGGTAAATTTTTAGAATTTTATCAATTAAGGGTGCTAAAAATCGGGGTGTTTTTGGCAGAAAGACAGTCCGCAGACCCGACATGAGCCACTGACTGTTTTTTAACCGGTTCAGCACCTCCGGTACTTCATCTCCGCGGTATGGTCGTATATCATCGAAGTTCTCATCATCTATCATAACACCACCTTGGTATTTCAAGAATAACGCATTATCCGCCACAAAGTAAAGGTAGATGGGAAATCAACAAAAATTAAGCAAATTCCTTATTGTCTACTCATATATGCCGCGATATAATGCAAAGGCTAATCACTTAGAAATTGTTTAGCGAAACTTAAAGGAGGAAGAAAGATGAATAGAAAAAGGGCTCTTTTTCTAGTTTTAGTCACCCTGCTGGTTACCTCGATAGCCTTTGCTGGTGGAAAGCAAGAGCAGCCGTTAGGCTCAGAGGACAATCCAATTATCTGGTCGTTCGTACCGTCCGGTGAGATGGAACGGGTTGCCGCGGGGGCTGAAGAGGTTGCCGACATGCTGCATAAAGAAACCGGTTATTATTTTAAGACCAATGTAGCCACCGAGTATGTTGGGGTAGTGGAAGCACTGTCCAGTGATCCCCCAAAGGCTCACATGGCCTCTCTGGCTACCTTTTCATATATCATGGCCGCCGACCGCGGTGTGGCGGATGCAGGCTTGGTAGCAGTTCGCTACGGAAGCCCCACCTATAACGGACAGTTTATCACCCGCGCCGACAGCGGAATCAGCGAAGTTGCCGATTTTGCCGGCAAAACCTTTGCCCGCGCCGATCCCCTCTCTACCAGCAGCTGGATAATTCCCATGATTACCATGCGAGCAGAGGGAGTCGATCCCGATACCGATCTTAAAAACGTCGTTGATGCCGGCAGTCACGATACAGTTGTATCGGCAGTCTACAACGGCGATGCAGATGTAGGGGCCACCTACGTAGATGCCCGTACACGAATGGAAGACGACTATCCCGATGTGATGGAAGAAGTAGTTGTAATCGGTGTGACCACCGATATCCCCAACGACGGGGTACAGTTCCATCCCTCCATTTCCGAAGAGATGCGAAACACCATTATTGATGCCCTGCTGAAGATCGTTGCAACTGAAGAAGGCAAAGAGGCGCTGAACACTGCCTACCAGTGGAATGACCTTGAACGGCACGGCGACGATTTCTACGATCCCTTCCGCCAGGTTCTTCAAGCCTCAGGAATGGACGTTCAAGAGCTGATAGACTAAAGGTCTGCTGAGCAAAAAAACAGAACACAGAGGGGGATAGGGTTTATCCCCCTCTTGTTGTCTGCAGTAATATTGGGGGAAATATGCTTGAAATAAAAAACCTCACCAAGATTTATCCCGACGGCACCCTGGCACTGGATGATGTGAGTTTTACCGTGGAAGATGGTGAGTTTTTAGTTGTCATCGGACTCAGCGGCTCAGGAAAATCAACCCTGCTGCGCTGTATTAACCGACTGATAGACCCGACTAAGGGCCAGATTATTATGGACGGTCAGGATATCACCGCGGCCGAACCAAGCGAGCTGCGTCGGATTCGCCGTAAAATCGGAATGATTTTTCAACACTTCAATTTAGTAGACCGTTCCAGTGTCATGACCAATGTGCTCTCTGGAAAACTCGGTTATATCAACCCCTGGGCCAGTATACTGCACAAGTATCCGCCGGGGGCAAAAAAAGAGGCCATGGCGGCTCTGGAGAAGGTGGGTATTACCGATCAGGCTGCTAAACGGGCGGATGAACTGTCCGGGGGGCAACGGCAGCGCGTGGGGATTGCCAGGGCACTGATGCAGAATCCAAGTATGATGTTGGCGGATGAACCGGTAGCCAGTCTCGATCCGGTACTGGCCCACACCATTCTTGGGTATCTGGAGCAGCTGAATCATGAGTCGCATATTTCCGTTATATGCAGTCTTCATTATCTCGATTTGGTTCAGCGCTACGCTAGCAAGGTAATCGGCCTGCGGGACGGTCAGGTTGTTTACCGCGGCGACCGCGAGGATATCCGCAAAATGACCGACGAACAGTTCAAAGAGATCTACGGCGAAGAGGCCATACGGGTCAACGCCGGCGAGTTCGACAAGGGGGAGGAGTAGGCATGTCACAAATAATCAAGCAAGAAAAAAAACGATCCTTCGTAACTGCTCCCACCGCTGCAGTACTGTCGCTGATTCTGCCGGGCTTAGGCCAGATACTGGCCCGACGGGTGCAGCGTGGTTTACTGATGTTCGGGGCTATGGCCAGCATTATCGGTCTGCTGGTGTGGCGAATAACCCTTTTAGGAAGGCTGGCCGACGGATTCTGGCCGACCCTGTTCAAATCCCTGGACAGAGCTCCCATGTTTGTCGGTTTCGGACTGTTGGCGATCGCCGGGCTCTGGCTCTGGATTGTGATCGACGCTGCCAAACAAACTAATCCAAACAAACAGTTCGGAAACTCAATTTTTGTTCTAATCCTGGTGGTATTTTTTACAATCGGCTGGCAAATAAGCGAAATCGACCTTGTGAAACTGTCCAGCGATGCAAATGAGGCCTGGGTGCCGCTGTCTAAAATTCTCTGGCCCTGGGAGGCGGCGGTTACCCACGACACCGACACAGTGGAAGCCGGAGCGAAGGTACTGGTCGATTCCGAAGGCGCCGCTCCCCCGGTGCCCGAAAAAAGTGAAGGAGAACCCTATCTAAGGGTCAGTCCGCGAAAGGGGGAACTTTCAAGACTTGATGAGGACAACCAGGCAATTCCCGGCACAAAAATCACGGTGTACGGGGAGAATTTCGAACCGAATACGCGTACTCAAATTTGGTGGAGTGATTCTATTGGTAATGAGTTCAGACCCCGCTACCAGGGTGAATACGTAAGTGTGATGACCAACAGCGAAGGATCCTTCGAGAAGGAGATGATCATGCCCTACAGGCTGATCCCTCCCAGTGCGCAGGGGCAGCAGATACACCAGGTAATGGCCCGGCAGGTAAGCCAAGTTGGCCCTCCCCTGCCCAGTCAGCCCTTGATTCTGACTATTGAATTAATTATCGAAACCATTTTTATGGGCATGATGGCCACCATATTTGGTATCATTTTCTCAGTACCGATTAGCTTTCTGGCCGCCCGAAACCTGATGTCCACCTCCTGGATTACCTTGACCATCTATTACCTCACCCGTACGGTACTGAATATCGTCCGGGCAATCGAACCCCTCATCTGGGCTCTCATTGCGGTGGTATGGGTAGGACTCGGGCCGTTTGCCGGTATTGTAGCCCTGACAATCCACTCAATTGCGGCCCTCGGGAAACTCTATTCAGAGGCGATCGAAGGTATCAACCCCGGTCCGATTGAAGCGATTCAGGCGACGGGTGCGAATAAACTCCAGACTATCATGTATGCAGTAGTACCGCAGATGATTCCGCCCTTTGTCTCCTTTACCATCTACCGCTGGGACATAAATGTCCGTATGTCGACGGTTATAGGTATGGTCGGCGGAGGCGGTATTGGATTCCTGCTGGTTCAGTATATACGTCTGCTCGAGTACAAATCGGCGGGAATTGCGGTATGGTTCATCGCCCTGACCGTTGCAATACTCGATTATGTGAGCGCTGAGATTCGACAGAAATTTGTGTAAATAGGCGTTTCAAAAATCCTTGTTTTTTGAAAGCGCCTGAGGTAAAACGGAACATGGAGACAATAGAGGTACTTTTTCTGCTGGCCCGTCCCGGGGCCGGCAAGAGCGAGATTATTGACTACTTGCAGCGGTTGGATCCGGAGGAGCGGCCGCAGCGGATGCGGCTCGCCTCCGACCTGCAGGTGATAGATGACTTTCCGATGCTCTGGACCTGGTTCGAAGAGGACGCCCTTCTAGAAGAGATGGGAAAGCCGCGGCTGCATACCGATGACCAGGGGAACTTTGCCGCTCCCCATCTGTGGAACCTACTGATCCGCCGTATATGCCTTGACTACCGCAAGGCGGTCCGGGACCGCCAAGCCGCTTCGGCTCTCCTTTCAGCTATTCCCTCGAATCCCTTCTCGGCGGTGATTGAGTTTTCGAGGGGCAAAGAACACGGGGGCTACCGGGAGGCGTTTCGACATGTTGATAGGAAAATACTATCCAAAGCGGCAATTCTGTATGTCGATGTGTCGTTTAAAGAGTCGCTTCGTAAAAACCGTAAGCGCTTCAATCCGGAAAAGCCCGACAGTATTCTGGAGCACGGCCTCTCGGATGAAAAACTCACCGCGCTGTACAAAGAGATCGATTGGGTGGAGTTCCGCGGTCCGGCTGATTCACAGTATATATCAATTCAGGGAATTCAGGTTCCCTATGTGATATTTGACAATGAAGATGATGTGACTACCGACCGTGGTCCGGAGCTCGGCTCACGATTGGAACAGGCTCTTCTCAGCCTGCACGAGAGGTACAGGCTAAGGGACACAACATAAAAAGCCTATTCTATACCCACAAGAGATTTTACGTACTGGGAACGCTCATAAGCTTCGGGATGTGTAAAGGATTCCTGGCTCATTTTTCCTCTGAAATCATCCAGTGAGTCAAAACCCTTACGCTGCATCCACTGTTCTATTTCTTTCAAATAGGTATCGATAATTTCGATACCGTTTTTCATTAAGGCTGAACACATTTCTACCGCATGCGCCCCTGCTAAAATCTGCTTGATGATGTCGGCACTTGAATGAATTCCGGTTGTCGCTGCCAGGTCGGCGTTCACTTTGCCGGCCAAAATTGCAATCCACTGCAGGGTGAAGCTCATCTCTTCAGGAACACTAAATACTTGAGCAGCCTGCAGCTTAAAATTTTCTATGTCAATATCCGGTTTATAGAAACGGTTGAACAAAACAAGGCCATCGGCCCCCTCCTGTCCAAAGCGGTGCATCATGTGGGCCATGCCGGAAAACTGACTGCCAAGCTTAAGAGCCACCGGGATATGAACCTTCTGCTTAACCTTCTTGAGAATATCAATATACTTATCTTCAATTACTTTACCCGGAGTTTTTTCGTCGGCGGGAATGATAAACACATTCAGCTCCAGGGCATCGGCTCCCATCTTTTCAAATCGCTCGGCATATTCAATCCAGTTTCCATCGGAAATACAATTTACGCTGGCAATTACCGGGATGGACAGGTGCTGTTTGGCCTGCTCGACCAGATCGAGGTATTTATTCAGATGATAGTCCTGACTGGACTGCTGAAAGTAGTCGTAGGCGTCGGTATGGGCATCGAAGTTTAGTTCACCGATCATTCGATCAGTCTCTATTTTGATCTGCTCTTCAAATAAAGATTTTAAAACTACTGCACCCGCTCCGGCGGCCTCACACTTCTTTAATTTATCTATGTCAAAGGTAAGATGCGAGCTCGCAACAATAATTGGGTTTTTCAGCTGCATCCCCATATAAGTAGTTGATAAATCACTCATCTGCTGTTCCTCCTTCACTGATTCCTACCCTATTGTAGTGAGAATATCCTTTGGTGACAAGCTTCACTAAAAAAAAACAGCCGCCCTTTTCAATAGGACGGCCTTAGGTACTTAGAAAATAAACAGTCGCTGCAACAACGTCTGTTAAAGGTCAGCAATAAACCTGCTCTAGGTTTTTTTATAAAAGGGAGTTTTGACCAGTTTTGCCCGTTTCCGCTTTTTGTTCATTTCAATTTCGATTTCATCGTCGATCTTAAGCCCGATTCCACGTTTAATTAGTACCAGACCACAGAATTTGTCCAACATAATCGATTTAGAACCGCTGGTTACATATCCTATTTCATCGCCCTCTGTGGAAAACACCTTGTAGTGTTCCCGTGGTACTCCACGGTCAATCATTTCGCAACCCCGGAGTGAGCGAGGAACACCTGTCTCCTTTTGTTTTACCAATGCATCCTTCCCGCAGAAATCTTCAGCTTCGAGTTTTACAAAAACCGACAAGTTGGCCTCAAGGGGAGTAATGTCCTGAGTAAGCTCATGACCGTACAACGGCAGTTTTGATTCAAACCGCAAGGTATCCCGTGCTCCTAAACCGCAGGGCAGTACGCCGCGAGCCTTTGTATGATCGAGTACAGTATTCCACACTTTTGCAGCTGCAGAACTGTCGCAGTATATTTCAAAGCCGTCCTCGCCGGTGTAACCAGTTCTGCTGACAATACAGCTTTGGCCCCCAATTTCGATGGCGTCCTTGAAGCGGAAAAACTTAATTTCATCCACTACCGGACCCACAATTTCGCGCAGATAGTCATTGGCCTTTGGCCCCTGCAAGGCGATCTGTGCGTAATCGGCAGATACGTTCTTGATGGTCGGTGCATCTTCGTGGCTTTTGATCCATTCGTTTTCTTCAGTGATCCACTTAAAGTCTTTATCGGTGTTGGCGGCATTTACCACCAGCAGATATGAAGTAGGAGAATAACGGTAGATCATTAAATCATCCACCACTCCTCCGTGGGGATAGCACATGGGGCTGTACAGACATTGATAGTCATCCATTGTCTTTACATCGTTGGTCACCAGCCAGTTGACGAACTCTTCACTGTTCGACCCTTCAACGGTGATCTCGCCCATATGTGAAACATCGAACAGACCTGCATTCTTACGTACCGCAAGATGTTCGTCAATAATACCGCTCTCAAAGTTTACGGGCAGTTCCCATCCTCCAAAATCGATGAGCTTTACCCCTTTGTAATCCTTGTAAACATCATACAAAGGTGTTTTTTTTAACATGGTCTCTCCTCCTATAAAATATAGGGTACCCGAAGGTTATACCCCTGATATACAACGAAAGTTTCGACCTCTTGTATCTCACTAATCCGGGACAGCTCTTCCGTAAAAAACTCCAGCAGTCCAAAGCCTTCATTCTCGTTAAGCAAAACCTGTACGATCAAATCGTAGCGGCCGGTTACCACGCTTACTGAAACCACTCCGCGGAGGTTGTTAAACTCCTTTCCCATACGAACCAGTTCCACCGTGGACAGCTTTACTCCGATGATGATCATGCGATGGCCTGGTAGGGATTCCGGATCAACAAGCCCTGAAATCTCAAGGATTCCCTCTTCAAGCAGCTTATTGACCCGCGACCGAACGGTGTTCTCCGTGATGGAGAGAGCCTCAGCAATTGTACTGAAAGACTTACGCCCATCACGAAGATGCTTTATTATTTCTATATTTGTTTCATCTATTTTCATAAATCAATATATATAGTTTACACTAAGCTTGCTGTTTTGCAAAGGACTTCATAAAGTCAACCAGCGCTTCAACATCTTTAGGCGGTACACTGTTGTAAATAGAAGCCCTGCAGCCGCCAATGTCCCGATGCCCCTTGAGCCCGAGCATTCCTCGAGCTTCAGCCTCTTTAATGAACTTAGCTTCCAGCTCTTCACTGGGCAGCCGGAATACCACATTCATGGTTGAGCGGTTGTGGGGGTCAACTGGACAGCGATAAAATCCGTCGCTCTCTTCAATCGTATTGTAGAGGAGCTGAGATTTTTTAGCCGCACGCTCGGCCATGGCCTCGGCACCGCCGTGCTTCTTTATCCACTTCAATACCAGGTTGATGCCCCAAATCGAAAAGACAGGAGGTGTGTTGTAAAGGGAATTTTTCTCGGCATGCGTCTTATAGCTTAAATAGGCAGTCAAATCGGAGGGCGCATTTTTCCATACATCATCACGGATAATTACAATGGTGGCTCCCGCGGGACCGAGGTTTTTCTGAGCTCCCGCATAAATCATGGCAAACTTCTCTACCGGTACCGGCCGGCTGAGAATGTCGCTGGACATGTCGGCTACCAACGGAGTATCTCCGGTCGAAGGCCATTCCTTCCACTGCAGCCCGCCGATAGTTTCGTTGGAGGTAATATGAACATATGCCGAATCGCTAGAAGGCTTGACCTCAGATGCAGCCGGAAGGGTACTGTAGTTTGAATCCTTCCCGTCGAATAGGACATTCACTTTGCCGATTTTTTTGGCATCCTTGACTGCCTTACCACCCCATGCGCCACTGTTTACGTAATCTGCGGTTTTTCCGGCGGAAAGCATGTTCATTGGTACCATAGAAAACTGTAGGGTTGCACCACCACCTAGGAAGAGAACCGAATATCCTTCGGGTATCCCCATCAGTTCCTTGAGCAGCTCTACAGTTTCATTGTGCAGTTGATCATATGCCTTCCCTCGGTGACTTGCTTCCACAATCGAATAGCCTTCGCCATGATAGTCTGCAATATTATTTTTCAGCTCCTCGAGTACCTCTATCGGGAGAGTCGAGGGACCCGCATAAAAATTCATTTTTCTACTCATATTTTTCCTCCATCAACAGCTTCTTTTATAATGCTATAGGCTTCATCGCCAATTCGCAGCAGGTTTTCTACAGTGCTTGCTCCAATGTGGGGTGTGGTCAGTGTATTCGGAGCGTTCAAAATAGGGTCATCCCCTGCCGGCGGATCGCTCGGCCACACATCGGTGGCAAAAAAACTGACAGCACCGCTTTCGAGGGCAGCTTTAATATCGTGTGCATTCACCGTGGGTCCACGGCCGGTGTTAATGATAACCGGTCTTTTATTAAACGCTGAAATAAGATCCTCATCGATGAGGCGTTCTGTACTTTGATTAAGCGGCAGGTGCAAGGAAATATAGTCGGCATCTTTCACCGCCTCTTCCAGAGACGACTTCATCTCCGCCCATTCACTTTCACTTACAAACTTATCATACGCCACAACCTTCATCCCGAAGGCGGCAGCTCGCTTGGCTACTTCAGTAGCAATATTACCAATTCCAACCAAACAGAGAGTTTTTCCGTACAACTCGGTTCGTTTTAGCTTCTTTTTCAGCCATTCACCCTTCTGCATACTGTTATGCCCCACCACAATGTGGTTCGGGATACTCAGCATCAACGCAAAGGCAAGTTCTGCGACGGCAATAGATGAGGCCTTGGGAGTGTTGCGTACTTGTATGCCCTTACTTTCTGCATACTCTTTGTCGATATTGTCGATCCCCACTCCACCGCGAATAATAAGTTTGAGCTTGGGGGCGGAATCGATATATTCACGGGTACATTTGGTTTTGCTGCGTACAAGCACAACATCGGCTTCAGATAACCGTTCGGTATCTGTCGTTACTTCGCCAAAAGTTTTTAATTTATCAGGTAGTGATGAATCAAAGGCATCGGATATAAGAATCAGCATAGAGCCTCCTTGTAAATTTGTGTTTTAATCCTACTCTATCCTATTGAATGTGTCAAACAAGAATTGCATTATTTATGTTTTCGGTAATATTTTATTGTATATATTTGTTTTTGCGTAAATACAACAGGCTGCAACACAAGCTCTCACCAAGTTAAAAGCCCTCATTAATAAAAAAAGGAGTGCATGAGATCAAGATCTCAGCACCCCTTTATGCGACTATTGTGTTACAGTTGCAATTAGTAGTTTTTCATTGACTGCAGTTTGCGCAGTTTTTTCATCTGCTTGCGCTCGAGAGCTTTCCGTTTGCGGTTTTTGATAGTTGAAGGTTTCTCAAAGTACTCGCGTTTTTTCCATTCACGAATTATTCCCTCTTTCTCAACTATTCTTTTAAAACGTTTGAGCGCTTTTTCCAGCGGTTCGGTCTCATCTACTCTAATATAGGCGATTATCATCACCCCCTTCCATTTTCTTGTACAGCCCAAAGGACTGGCCACATTGTGGCAGTTTAATCATTTTCTGTCAACATGAGCAGTTCTGAATTTTGTATATATCACCGGTTGGCGGCATTCGTTTTACTAAGCATAGCAGGGTCTACTGCAACTCCATTTACCCTCACCTCATAGTGCAGATGCGGTCCGGTAGCCAAGCCGGTCATACCTACCGTTCCTATCTGTTGGCCCGCCTGTACCCGATTTCCCGGCTCTACATCTAGACTATCGAGGTGGAAATAGACAGAATACACCGCAGGAAGGTGCTCGATGACTACGCTGTATCCGGAGATTATCCGGTCGGCTGCTAAAACTACCTGTCCCGCGTCTACTGCCAAAACGGGCGTACCGATTGGTGCAGCCAAATCAATACCGCTGTGGATAGACCTGGCGGTGCTTTCATCTGAATAGGAGTAAATGCGGCGGTCTCCATACTCCGAGGTAACTCGGTAGCTCCCGGATTCCTTTGGGGGAAGGGGAAAGCTCAAACTCATGCTGCCGAGAACTTTCTGAGGATTGAATTCCGCATAAATATCCTGAATTTTAAGGGACTCCTGGTATTTTTTAGGATCCTTGGAGCTGCGCAGTTCAGTCAGGGAATAGTTTAAAGGGATAGTCTCACTGCGAAAGCTCCTGCCGGTAATTTCTAGCTCCCGTTCTTCCAACAATTCCCCTTCCTGAGTAAAAAATGACAAACCGTAGGTGCCTTTGCGAATGGTAGAAGAGAGAGGCACCAGTACTCGCTGCAGACTTCTGTCGCTCCAGTCGGGGTCGGGCCTATTCTGCAGCGAAAAGCTCTGAAAGCGACCTAATTCTTCACCATTGGGTGAAAACATTGCTACCACATGCAGCATCCCTCGTTCACTGGTATGATCCAGCACAAGTACCTCTCCCGCTTGGGCCTGGAGCGGGTCACCGGCGGCAACACTGCTGATCATCAGAAAGATGAAAACTGCTGCTGCCAATTTGCTTTCAAAAACATTACACACAAAGAAAGAAATGATAGATCTGTACATAATTCAGACTCTTTTTATATCCAAGATGGTTAACTGAGATGTTTCGGTATTTTGAAAGTAGTTTCGCCCCAGCCGAAAGACTACATCCACTGTATCACCTAAGGCGAAATCACGGTTTACCCGCTCGGCGGCTCTCCAAAAAATTGCCGGCCACTTATACCCGCCGGAATCCAGCAGCAGTTTCGCATGCTGCTGATCCCCCTTTCCAACCAGGTCGACATTCTCTATTTTTAAGCGGCGTGTTAGAAAGATGATCGGCGGACTATCTTCGCCATAAGGCTCGAACTGCTCTACTAGTTTGTGTAAATCCGGGTTCAGATAGTTTGCCGGCAGTTCAGCATCTATTTCCAGCACTTCATCGCCCTGATCGTGGGGCTTTAACTTTGCAACAGCACTGCTAAAGCGTTGGTGGAACTCATCGAATTGTTCGTAATTCAGGCTGAAACCGGCGGCATAGTCGTGACCCCCATAATCCAGAAAAATATCCTCAAAGTTCTGCAGAAAACCCTTTAGATGAAACCCCTTCACACTCCGCATTGAGCCAACAAGGTGAGTCTGCAGATCGGCCACAACCGTTGCGGGAACGCCAAAAAACTGCACCAGCCGTGCCGCCAGTATACCGGTTATCCCCCGGTGGATCGATTTATCCTTTACCAGTACCATCCGGCCGTTAAGGTCATCGTAACTACGTTGTGCTTTAGGTAGAACCTTTTTCCATGCGGCTTCTCCCAATTTCTTACGCTCTCGGTTCAGACCTACCACCTCTTCAGCCAGGGCTTGCCGAGTGGCTGAATCCTCGGTAATTAACAGTTCCGCCGCCTTATTCGGCACTCCCAGACGTCCGGTGGCATTGATAACCGGAGAAATCTGCCACCCCACATCGGTGGTACTTAAACGCTTGCCTAACAAACGCTGCTGCAGTAGGAGCTGATGGATTCCAGCCCGTTCAACCGAGTTCAACTGCTCCATCCCGCGCCTGACCAGCAGACGGTTCTCACCATGCAGCGGCATAAGGTCCGCCAAAGTGCCCAGCGCCACTAAATCAAGGTGCTTATCAAAATCAGTTGATAAAGCCGGATAACGCCGGAGCACATAAGAATGAAACAAACTGAGAAACACATCTATCTCACTTACCATACCGGAGGCATACCGGTTGGAACGGCTGCGATCGCCAATTTTTAATAAGCTCATATTCTGAAGTTTCGGAATTTGCTTCCATATTTCCGGAGCTACATCAAGTACATTTATATCAACCTGCGGGCCAAAGACCTTCTGCAGCAGCAGGCGCTGCTGTTGTTCGTTATACACCAATATCTGGGTGTTCAGCAAAAAAGAGGCCAAGCGGGTTTGGTCGGGCCGAACTATTCCCGGCACAAGATTCTCTGAAAGTCGGTCTGTCTCCACCAAATTACAGACTTTTACTGCATCTAAAATAACCGTATCATTTCCGGGACGAGCGTGCAGAAACACCAACTCCTCTTTGTACATTTCGGTTTGGCTGAACTCGAGTGCCCAGATTAGCTTTGCTACTACTCCGCAGCCGGCTAGATCGCGAAAGGGGTAGCCGGATTCGGAAATCTTCGGGTCGATAATCGCCACGGCCGGAGGAAGCTCCTCCTGCGGGTTGTGATGGTCTATAACAAGGGTATCAACACCCAGTTCAGCAGCCCGGGTAATTTCGGCAATATTCGAAATGCCGCAATCCACGGTAATCAGCAGCTCGCCCTCTGCTGCTGCGAACTCTTCGACAATTTCAAGGCTCAAACCGTAGGGGTCATTCCCGAGGGGAAGGGCCCACTCCGCTTCAATCCCAAGTTTGTTCAGCGCTTCCTTGAGCAGCACAGTCGAGGTTATTCCATCCACATCGCGGTCACCGAAAATTTTAACCTTTTCGCCCTCCTTCGCTGCCTGTTGGATACGGTCGACGGCATCCTCCATCTCCGTAAATAGGAAGGGATTATGGGAGAACATAAGATCATTTTCCAGGTAGAACTTAATTTGTTCCGGCTCGGTCACGCCTCGACGAACCATAATTGCCGCCATAAGCAGCTCTATATCGTACTTTTCAGAAATTGCACGAACAATATCTTTTTCGATATCTGCTTTATTCCATTTCATAGCATTCCTTTTAACTTATCTGAGCGGTAATCGCTCCCACCTCTTCGTAGTGTGCGCCATCAGGCTTCAGAATCGATTTGTACAATACTACCCGCTGCACAGTAAAACTAAAGGCAATATTGGCTCCCTCATTTTCCGGCTCGGGCCAGTCGGTATGGGGTTTCACTCTGGCAATCGTAAGATGGGGTTTAAACTTTTTACGTTCAGGAGGAGCATACACAGCTAACTGTCTGGCCAGAGCCTGTTGCAGTTTTTGACATTGCTGTATTCCCCGTTGCGGTTCCAAATAGACTACCCTCGCCGGTCCGCGTCGCGGAAAAACTCCTAAACCCTTGAATTCCAAACCAAAGGATTTGAACACCGGCTTCACAGCCTCCATGGCATTCAGTATCTGAGGAGCTGTCTCTTCCTCTATCTCACCTAAAAAATTGAGAGTTATGTGTAATGCCTGCTGTGAGACCCACTTGAGCTTCGGATAGCGCCCGCGTAAGGATGCGGTGCTTACAATAATTTCCTCTTGCAGAGACTCAGGTACAGGAACAGCGGTAAAAAGTCTCATACTACTCCCTGCTGCAGCGTATTCAGTCGAAACCCTATCACATCTTCGAGCACAGCGTACAGAAGCTTTTTCAAACCTGCCTGTTCCGTGCTGCTAAGCCCGATTGCCTCGGTCTGCTCCGGTGCCAAGCGGCCGGTATGCAGCACGTACTTCCTGGCGGCCGGGCTCAAGCGG
The DNA here is from genome assembly GCA_041686355.1 of Spirochaetaceae bacterium. Classification (GTDB taxonomy): domain Bacteria; phylum Spirochaetota; class Spirochaetia; order DSM-16054; family Sediminispirochaetaceae; genus DSBN01. The sequence goes on along the minus strand of JAWLDZ010000021.1, from coordinate 3,137 downwards.
TGCAGATCCGGGGCGAGCACACACTCCTGCCCTACAAACTCCCCATCCTGCCAGTACAACACATCCGTCTCGCTGATCTCGCGTCCACAGCCCGCGCACAGGGTGAGGTCAGGCAGAAATCCGGTAATATCAAGATAACGCCACACAAACTGCAGATTTGCCCGCTCAACGTGGTGAGTATTGCCTAAAAACTTGAGTGATGCCTGCAGCAGATAATACAACTGACTATACTCGCTTCCGCCGCCAAAGGATTTTATTATTAGTTCGGACCAGAATAAGCCCGTGTAATAACGGTCTAAATCAGAGCGCAGCTCTTCATGGTAGCTGCGGGGCATAATTTCGCTTACTTTGTACCGATCTTTAACCGGATCGTGGTACAGCAGAAAGTCGCCCCTGGTAAACGGCTCGCTTACCCCGGAAAGTTTGCTCTTTCCCTTGTACGCGCCAAAAGCGGTCGCATGCAAAACCCCGAGGTCGGGGGAAATAATTACCAGGCCTTTATGGTACTCGGCAACCCTGTACGTCTTTAGAATCACCCCTTCGGTGTGAAAGTTTCGAGCCATGAACCAATAATACGACACTGCCGCTTCAATGTACAGAGGCCGCTCTGAATTGCACTGATTGAACAGGGTTTCGATTTGAACACAGCTCCATTTTTGATTATCTTTTATGATGAGGACTAAAAGTGCAGCATTTCTGCAGTCCTCATTCACCCAAAATTCTTAAAAACCTATCAGAGGAGAATATATGTCAGATAGACAAATTGTACCTGCCGATCAAATAATGCCGAACCGCTTGTTTATAATGCCCCTTACGGGCAAGCCGATTTTTCCTGGTATTTTCACCCCCATAATGATTCAGGAAGAAGATGACATTGAAGTTATTGATAAGGCGATGAACGGTGACAGTATGATTGGACTCACCCTCACCAGAGATGGTGAAGGAGATGAAGATTCCCACAGCAAGTACGGCCTGGAGCTGCACCGAATCGGTACCGTTGCAAAAATTGTAAAGAAAATCAATCTTCCCGACGGCGGCTATAATATATTTATATCAACCCTGAAACGCTTCAAGATTAAAAAGTTCCTTTCCGAGGAGTATCCTTTAAGTGCCGCGGTGGAATACCTGGAAGATGAGAACGATTCGTCCGACGAAGTAAAGGCACTTACCCGCTCATTGATATCGGAGATGAAACAGCTGTCTGAAGACAACCCGCTGTTTTCCGAAGAAATGCGCTTGAACATGGTCAATATAGACCACCCCGGAAAAGTAGCCGACTTTATAACCTCTATCCTAAATATCCAGCGGGAGGAGCAGCAGAAGATTCTTGAAACAGTAGATGTGTACAAGCGGATGGAATCGGTCTTGATGTATATTAAAAAGGAGCAGGAACTGCTGAAAATACAGAAAAAAATTCAGCAGGAGATTAACGAAAAAATAGAAAAGAGCCAGCGCGATTACTTCCTCAAGGAAGAGTTAAAAAAGATCAAAGAGGAGTTGGGCATGCCCACCGACTCCAAAAGCAGTGAATATATGCGCTTCAAAGAGGCTATCGAAAAGCTCGACCTTGAGGGGGAAGTCGAAGAACAGGTCAAGCGGGAGCTGGAGAAGTTTTCGCTGATGGATCCCAACAGTTCCGAGTTCATTGTAACCCGTAACTACCTCGATACCATCATTTCCCTGCCCTGGCAGGAACCGGAGCGAGAAGACTTTCAGATGGAAGAAGCCTACAAGGTACTTGAGCAGGACCACTATGGGCTGGAGGACGTAAAGAACCGGATTCTCGAGTACCTGGCAGTCCGCAAACTGAAGCAGGACACCAAGGGTTCAATCCTGTGCCTGGTCGGTGCCCCGGGGGTTGGAAAGACATCGGTAGGAAAATCGATTTCCCGAGCACTTGGAAAGGAGTTCTTCCGTTTCTCCGTTGGTGGTATGCGCGACGAGGCCGAGATCAAAGGACACCGACGCACATACGTAGGTGCAATGCCTGGTAAAATTCTTCAAGGGCTGAAAATCGTAAAGCGGAAAGATCCGGTCTTTATGATCGACGAAATCGACAAGCTGGGAGCCTCTTTTCAGGGAGACCCTTCCTCCGCCCTATTGGAAGTGCTGGATCCTGAACAAAACGTCGCATTCCGGGACCATTACCTGGACTTGCCCTTTGATATATCGAATATTCTGTTTATCACCACCGCAAATACGCTGGATACGATTCCAAGACCTCTGCTCGACCGGATGGAGGTTATTCGCCTTTCCGGCTACATTGAAGAGGAAAAAATTGCAATTGCAAAGAAATACCTGATACCGAAGTCGCTGGAGCGGTCGGGACTAAAAAAGAAACATGTGCGCTACAACAAATCCGCTCTCTCCTCAATCGCAACCGACTATGCCCGTGAAGCGGGGGTAAGGAATTTTGAAAAAAGCCTGGATAAGATTCACCGCAAGATCGCCCGAAAGCTGATTATGGATGAGGCCGAGACACCCTTCATACTGAACAAAGACAACATCGAGGAGTTTCTTGGACAGCCGACCTTCCGGAAGGATGAGGTAAAACGGGCCGATAGCCCGGGAACCGCCCTTGGCCTGGCCTGGACAAACTATGGAGGCGATACCCTGCTGATCGAATCAGTGAACAACCCCGGAAAAGAGGGCTTTCGTTTGACCGGACAGATGGGCAACATAATGCAGGAGTCGGCAAACATCGCCTATACCTTCGTCCGTCACATTGCAGCCCAGTACAAAATCGACCAGAAGTACTTTGAGAACAATCAGATCCACCTGCACATACCCGAGGGCGCAACTCCTAAGGACGGCCCCTCTGCGGGTATCACAATGGCCACCAGCCTGATCTCGCTGATGCGGCAGAAGGCGATCCGCAAAAACGTCGCAATGACAGGCGAACTCTCTCTGGTCGGGAAGGTGCTGCCTATAGGCGGACTGAAGGAAAAAACTATTGCCGCCCGGCGGAACAAGGTCAAAACCATCATCATTCCAAGGGCAAACCGCAAAGATCTGGAGGAGATTCCCGAGCATGTCAAAAAGGGGATCGACTTTCGACCGGTTGAAACGATGCAAGAGGTGATTGACATTGTCTTTTAATCGCACGTAAAGTAGCCCGATATGGAATTATTATCACC